>WFSI01000073.1 GCA_015486105.1 Aquificota bacterium
GAGGGAAGGACCATGGACGAGCTGCTGCAAAGAATCACATTTGACAAGGATGTGCTTGGTGGGAAGCCGGTGATCCGGGGCTTGCGCATCTCTGTTGAAATGATCCTTGAGCTCCTGGCCAAAGGCGCTACGTGGCAGGAGATTCTGGAGGACTACCCTGAACTTGAACCCGATGATCTGCGTGCTGCCCTGCTTTATGCCCATCATCTGGTCGCGGGTGAAAGCGTTTGGGATCGAGTGCCTGCGTGAAATTCCTGGTAGACGTCAACGCCAGCGGGGCTGTGGCACGCTGGTTGGTGGGCAGGGGCCACGATGTGGTACAGGTGGCTGAGAAAGACCCCAGAATGCGGGACGAGGAGATCTTGAGCTGGGCCATCAATGAACAGCGCATTATTGTCACCACGGATCAAGATTTTGAAGAGATGATCTGGCGGGAAGGTTCATTGTGGCGTCTTGCGGCTGGAGAATCTGCCCCGTGCTGAGAGGAGGGCACTGCTGGAAGATGTGCTGGTTCACCACAGCCAGGATCTGGAATCCGGTGCAATCGTCATTGCTCTAAGTAAGAAAATCCGTATCCGCAAGCCTCCTGGGCCTTAGCGTGTCACTGTCCAAACCGGTGAGGCAGCTATTTAGATGATATTGGATATCAGGAATTGAGTGGAAGGGTTGAGCATTTGAGCAGGATGACAGCAAATCTAATTAAGGCCCTAAAAAAGAGTCGTTGATCATGGCTTTCCCGCTTTTCTCGCCTGTCTCGCCCTTCGCCCTTCGCCCTTTGCCCTCTGCCGCCTTTCCCACTTCTCTCGCCTTACCACTTTTCTCGCTGTATACAAACCCAACAAACCCGATAAACGCTACAAACTCAAGCAACGCAAAAAACCCAACGAACCCTTTCCCCACTCCCCACTTCCCGTCTCCCGCTTCACGATTCCCGCTTCCCGGTCCTCATCCCGTCCCCCGTCTTCTGTCCCCGGTCTTTCATCGCCATCAGCCATGAGCCATCAACCATCGGAGAAGATGGATTTGAGTTTAGGAAGACATGCCGCTAATATTAAAAAGTAGCGGTTATTAAGGAGGTGAGAGATATGTCTTTGGTATTAACTATTCCAGATGATATTTTGGATTCCATAAGACTGCCCAAAGAGAAGATGGAAAAGGAGCTCAGAAAAGAGTTAGCTTTTCTCCTTTATGAACGAGGACTTACTTCTATGGGTGTGGCAAGGAGACTGGCAGAGCTGACCAAGTGGGAATTTATCGAGGGATTGGCGGAAAGGGGAATACGAAGGCACTATGACGAGAGAGAACTCGAGGAAGATATAACTTATGCAGAAGGTAGTTAGTAATTCATCTCCTCTAATTCACCTTGCTAAAATCGAGAGGTTAGATCTGTTGAAAGATTATTTTGAGATAGTCTCAATCCCGGAGGCTGTTTATAGAGAGTGCATTGTAGATGGTAAGGATCGAGAAGAAGTTGGGCTGATAAAAGGCGCTGAGTGGATAAAAGTAATTAGAGTTGGGAATAGTAAATTGGTTAAGTTGCTACGTGCGTCTCTGGACGAAGGTGAGTCCGAGGCTATTGCGCTGTCTTTAGAGGTTGGAGCAGATCTGGTTTTATTAGATGATTGCGGTGCCAGGGAGAAGGCGAGGCTTTTTGGACTAAAGATAACGGGAACAATAGGTGTTCTCCTAAAGGCCAAGAAGGAAAACAAGATAAAGCTTTTAGGAGAAGAGCTTAGAAGGTTGAGGGAAACAGGTTTTTGGATTGGGAGTGAGCTTGAGGCAAGGTTGTTACAAGAGGCTGGAGAGCTTTGATCACTTTCTCGCTTTTCTCGCCTTACCACCTTTCTCGCCCTTGACCCTCGCCCTTGTCGACCAAACAGACCAAACAGACCAAACCGACCAGAATATATAGGTTATGAAAATCTACCTTGATTTGTGTGTTTATAAAAGACCTTTTGATTATCAGGGACAAGAGAGGATTGCCCTTGAAACTAACATGTTTATTTACCTCCTTGAGAGAATTGAGGCGGGCATCTATAGGCTTGTGGTCTCTGATGTTCTGGTTTATGAAAATAGTGAGGATCCTAATATCGAAAGAAGGGATCGAGTTATCTCGTACTTCCACTTGGCGAGTAAATTCGTAGAAGTTGATGAAGCATCGACAGAGCGCGCGATTATCCTGGAGGAATTGGGTTTCGCTGCTATTGATGCGTTGCACATAGCAGTGGCAGAAAAGGCGGGTGTTGACTGTTTTATTACATGTGATGATGACATAGTTAGAGTCTACAGAAGTGTGAAGGATAAGGTTAGTGTTCTTATAAAGAGTTTAAGAGAATTTATAGCACAGGAGGTAGAGTAAAATGGGTCTTTCCTTAGCTGAGGTGAGGAATAAAGGGTGGGAAATTTTAGTAAAGGAGCTGGGGTATTCTGGGGCCACTAAATTTATTCTTCTTTATGAGGCGGGCAAGGGGAATTATGTAGAAGAGCGAAGAGAGCTATTTAAAGGCACTTCTGTTGAAGACATTGTGGCTAGGATGAAGGGGCAGGAAGAGAAGAAAGTAAAAGAATGATTGATTAGGAGTCGTTAATTACACTTTATCGCCTTTCCTGCTTTTCCCGCCCTTCGCCCTGTCCCGCCTGTCTCGCTATCTTTTCAACCGAACCGACCATATAGACTAGATCGACTAAACGGACCAAACAGACCAAACAGACCAAACAGACCAAATAGACCAGATAGACCAAACAGACCAGATAGACCAAACAATGGGAGCAGCCATGACCATCCTTGTGACCGGTGGGGCTGGATTCATAGGAAGTAATTTTGTCAGGTATATCCTGGAGGCCCGGAGTGATTGCCGGGTCATTAACCTGGATAAGCTCACCTATGCTGGAAATTTAGACAATCTCAAAGATGTCTCCCGTCGCTGGGAAGGGGATAGGTACTTTTTCATCAAGGGGGACATAGCCCACCGCTCTTTGGTGAGAGAGATTTTCAGTGGAGAAAATGCCCCGAAACCCGATGTAGTGGTGAACTTCGCTGCAGAGTCCCATGTGGACAGAAGTATCATAGACTCCACTTCTTTTGTTGAAACCAATATAAAAGGGACCCAGGTGCTTCTTGATGCGGCCAGGGAGTTTGGAACAGAGCTTTTCATACATGTATCCACCGATGAGGTTTACGGAAGCCTTCCACTGGGGGATGGCAGATTCAAAGAGGAAGACCCCATACTTCCCAACAGTCCTTACTCTGCCGCCAAGGCGGCCTCGGACCTGCTATGTCGGGCCTATTACAGGACATATGGTTTCCCCGTCATTGTCACCCGATGCTGCAACAACTACGGGCCCTATCAGTTTCCCGAGAAGCTTATTCCTCTCATGATTCTCAATGCGTTAGAGGGTAAGCCTTTGCCCGTTTACGGTGATGGGAAGAACGTGAGGGAATGGATCCACGTGCTGGATCACTGCAGGGCCCTGGATTTCCTCATAGACCATGGAGAGCCTGGGGGGATCTATAACATCGGCACGGGCGAAGAGAAGGCGAATATAGATATGGTTCGAGACCTGATAACCCATGTGGCTTCTTTGTCTGGAAAGCCCTTGGAAGAGCTGGAGTCTCTGATTACCTTTGTCAAAGACAGACCAGGCCATGATCTCAGGTATGCTTTGGACTCTGACAAATTAATGAAACTGGGTTGGTCTCCTTGTTACTCCCTGGAAAAGGGGTTAAGGGAGACGGTTTCCTGGTACCTGGAAAACGGGGATTGGTGTGATCGGGTGAGAAGTGGAGAGTACAGAGATTACTATGAGAAGTGGTATGGAAATCGTTTGGGAGGAGGCTCATGATCCAAGGAGTGATTATAAAGCCCCTTAAGAAATCTGTGGATGAGAGGGGCTGGTTGGCGGAGCTTTTCAGGGAAGATGAGCTGGGGGAGATACCCCGTCCCGCCATGTCCTATATCTCCCTCACACTGCCCGGAGTGACCCGGGGTCCCCATGAGCATGTGCATCAGACGGACTACTTCTGCTTTTTGGGCCCCTCCAATTTCAAGCTGGTCTTGTGGGATAATCGTAGAGACTCCCCCACTTATGGAGAGAAGCAGGTCTTCTTCTTTGGCGAGGATAATCCGGCCTTGGCCGTGGTGCCCCCTGGCGTAGTCCATGGGTACAGGAATGTGGGAGTGGTACCGGGGTTGGTGATCAACTTCCCTGATAAGCTCTACAGAGGCCCGGGCCGCAGGGAGGAGGTGGACGAGATCCGCCACGAGGACCATCCCGATTCTCCCTTCAAAATGGATTGAGAGATGATTCTCGTCACAGGGGGTAAGGGGCAGCTGGGATCTGCCCTGGGGGCTTTGTTGGAGAAGCAAGGGAAGCTATTTCGGGCTCCTGACAGAGAAAGACTGGACGTGACGGATTTGGCTGTTGTCTGTGAAGCCTTGAATGGCCTGAAGCCTTCCCTTGTCGTCAACTGCGCCGCTTACAACCATGTGGACAGGGCCGAGCGGGAGCCCCACGAAGCCATAGCGGTCAATGCTCTGGGGGTGAGAAACCTGGCCCTGGTATGTGAGGATTTGGGAATTCCTTTGATGCACATCAGCACCGATTACGTCTTTGATGGTGGCTCAAAGGTGCCCTACACCATCGCCCATCAACCCCGGCCATTGAACGCTTACGGGAGGAGCAAACTCCTGGGAGAACACTTCCTCACTTCCATGTGTCGCAGGTATTACCTGGTGAGGGTGAGCTGGGTCTTTGGAGAGGGAGAAAGGAACTTCCTCTTCAAGGTCTTCCGGTGGGCCAAAGATCGGGGCACCCTCAGAATCGTGGATGACCAGGTGTCTGCCCCTTCATATGCACCCCATATTGCACAGGTCCTCCTTCAGCTCTGTGAGACCGGTGCTTACGGTCTCTACCACCTCCACAATTCGGGGGAGTGTAGCCGTTACCAGTGGGCTTCTTATGCTCTGGGACGGGCTGGATGGCAGGGGCGTATAGAGCCTGTCTCCAGCGACCACTTTCCCACACCTGCCGAAAGGCCGGCCTACTCGGTGTTGGATCTTTATCCTTTGGATGAAATGATAGATTACTGCCTGCCCACTTGGCAGGAGGCTACAGATCAATGGTTGAAGGAGGCGGGTTATTTATGAAGGCACTGGTTCTGGCGGGAGGTAAAGGCACCAGGTTGAGGCCCCTCACCTTCACCACGGCCAAGCAGCTCATCCCCGTGGTGAACAAGCCTATCATCTACTATGTCATGGAGCAGATTGAGAAGGTAGGCGTTAAGGACGTGGGGGTCATTATCTCCCCGGAGACGGGGGAAGAGATCAAAAAGGCCCTGGGGACCGGCGAAAGGTGGGGCATGGAGATTACCTACATTCCCCAGGATGTCCCCGGCGGACTGGCCCATGCGGTGAAAACGGCCC
>WFSI01000074.1 GCA_015486105.1 Aquificota bacterium
CCTGCCACGGTGGGATTGTCCTGTATCTTATCTATGAGGCGTTTAAGGACACCGGAGATGCCCCCTGCGGCGTCCAGGTCCTCCATCATATAGTCCCCTGCAGGTCTTAACTTACAGATATTTGGGGTTTCTCTGCTGATGCGGTCGAAGGTTTCCAGGTCCAGATCTACCTGGGCATCGTGGGCGATGGCCATGAGGTGGAGGAGCGTGTTGGTGGATCCTCCCAAGGCCATATCTACCCGTACAGCGTTTTCGAAGGCTGCTTTGGTCATGATGTCCTTTGTCCTTATGCCTTTCTTTACCAGTTCCATAAGGGCAATTCCGCTGTCGAAGGCTATGCGCTTCTTTTTGGCCATCACCGCCGGGGCCGTGGCACATCCGGGCAGGGACATACCCAGGGCTTCGGTCATACAGGCCATGGTATTGGCCGTGTAGAGCCCTTGGCAGGAGCCAGGACCGGGGCATGCCTCTAATTCGCATTGAACTAATTCCTCTTCACTGATTTCTCCTGATCTGTATCTACCTACTGCTTCGAAGGTGTCCCTCACTAAGCTCAGGCGTTTGTTGCCTATCCTTCCCCCCAGCATAGGGCCTGCTGTAACTACAACCGTGGGGAGGTTGAGCCTTCCAGCGGCCATAAGCATGCCTGGTGTGATCTTGTCGCAGTTGGTGAGCATGACCAGCCCATCAAGCTGGTGGGCTTCCACAATGGATTCAATCATGTCTGCTATAAGTTCCCGGGAGGGAAGAGAGTACTTCATGCCTTCATGCCCCATGGCCACCCCGTCACATATACCAGGCACAGAAAAGAAGAAAGCGTAACCTCCTCCCGTGTGGACACCTTTCTCTATCCAGCGCTCCAGGTCCCTCATAGCGACATGGCCCGGTACCAGGTCGGTGAAGCTGCTCACTACTCCAATGAAAGGCATGTTTAGGGCCATGGTAGGCATGCCTGTAGCATAGAGGAGGGCCCTGTGGGGTGCTCTGTCCACGCCCTTTTTCACTTTGTCACTTCTGTACATGTCTTCTTCTCCTTGCTGCCGTATAATTGTACCCTTCTACTCTTTCCCATGGCGTTAAGCAACGGTTTTTTGTGGCTGTAGCTTGCTTTTGCAGCTTTTTGGGGCTAGAAAACAAGCTCTCCCTTTTTCACCTTGCTCACTATGGCGTTCATCTTGTCCTTTAGCTGAAGCTTCTGCCTCTTGATCCCTTTGATCTCTATCTCTTCTTCTGTGGTGAAGAATCTTTTACTGGAGTAAAGCTCTTCCAGACGAGACTCTAACTGGGCGTGTTCCATCTTGAGCTTTTTGAACTCCTCATGGTTCTCCATAAGCCTTTCTATAATCTCCTGCTCTGTCATGCCCCACCTCCTGGAATTTAAGTCTCATGACCCAGGCATCCTCGCCGTCTTCGTAATGCCGGGGTCTTTTCCCCACTATCCTGAAACCCGCGGACCGGTATAAGGCCAAGGCAGTTTTGTTGCCCTGACGCACCTCCAAAACCACCTCTTCGACCCCTTCCCTCTTTAGCTTTTCCAGGGATTCTCTAAGGAGCATACGACCCAGCCCCAGTCCCCTCCAAGAGGGGTCCAGGGCGATATTGGCTAAGTAGGCCTCGTCCTCTACCAGCCAGTAACAGGCGTATCCTACTACCATGCCTTTTTCGTCCCATACGAAAAACCGGGATACAGGGTTATCCAACTCCCTTAGGAAAAGGGGTTGGGTCCAAGGGAAGGTGTAGGAGGTTTTTTCTATCTCTACCACCTTTTCGATGTCCTTAGGGGTAGCCTTTCTCAATCCCATGGAGACAGCCTGATTCCCTTATTGGTTTCGGCGTCAGAGGGCCGGATGTACAATGGATTTAAAGTGAGGGGATCGATACCCCTTTCCCCTTTTTCCATCTTTTCTAATGCAAGAAGAGCGGCACCTAAGGCGATCGTAGGAGTGGGATGCAGGCCCTTGAACCTTAAGGCCTTTACCCCTGGACCTAAGAAAAGGACCTTATCGTCCATTTCCCTCCATCTGTCCACGTTCAAGGCCATGTCGGAGGTGAGTCTCTCCATTTTTCCAGCCCTCCATCGGAAGATGGCACCGTATCCCTGCCCTCGCCGGGCGTCCAAGATGGGGCACAGGAGGTTTCCTTCTATAGGTACTACCCGGGCCAGGGCCTCGGTAGTGGTACATGGATAAAGGGGAATCTTTAGGCTGAGAGCCAACCCTTTAGCTGCTGCCACAGCCAGGCGTATTCCTGTGAAGGAACCTGGTCCCTTCACAAAGCCCATAGCTTTAATATCGCCTCTTTCCCTTTCCAGCAATTGCAATAGAGCATCTAAGGCTGTGAAAACCCTGTTGGTACTGGACCTATCTAAGTGGACTTCTACGGCAGCCAATAATCTCCTTTCCTCCATCAACACCAAACCGCTGGTGGGGGTCGCCGTGTCCCATCCTAAAAGGAGTCGCCCTTTGGACATAACTGGTGTTTAAATTAGTAGCTCTTTATGGAGAGGTTGTCAACATTTTTCAGCTTGATAGGATCTGGAGGCCTGTGCTATAGGACTTCTTCATGGTGGGGAAAGACCTTCAGATGCTGATTGTGGGTTTGGGAGGACAGGGGGTGGTTCTCTTCACTCGAGTGCTGGGGGAATGGGCCCTTTTAGAGGGATACAGGGTTTTGGCTACAGAGACCCATGGTATGGCTACCCGGGGAGGGTCTGTTACGGCCCATGTGAAGTTGGGAGACCATCATTTCCCCTTGATCACGAAGGGGATGGCCCATGTGGCTTTGGCATTGGCCCCTACAGAGGAGTTGAGGGCCAGGGAGTATCTGGCTCCTGGAGGGATCCTCATCACCAACAGGAAGGGAACAGAGGGAGAGAGAGGGGTCTTTGCCATTGAGGCCGGGGAGTTGGCCTTAATGGAACTGGGATCTCCCCTTTATGCCAATCTTGTTATGCTGGGGGCCTTGGGTTGTAAGGTATTGGAAGCATCTAAGGAATCCCTCTTAAGGGCTGTGAAGGAAGTGGTGGGAGACCACCAGTTTGATAAAAATGCGAGAGCCTTAGAACTGGGCTATGGGGAGGCCAACCATGCTACAACCTGAAATGGAAGGGATGGCCAGAGGGGAGCTGGGGATGCTCCAGGTGGAGCGCCTAAGGAGCACCATTCAGAGGATTATGGAGAATAATCCCGGTTACCATAAGCATCTGGGTAGAGTGCATCCCCAGGATATAAGGGGTCTGGAGGATCTTCAAGATCTGCCTTTTCTCACCAAGGACCATCTCAGGGAGGGGTATCCCTATGGTTTTGCCTGTGCTCCCAAAGGGGGTTTTCTCCGTTTTCATATGTCTTCGGGCACCACGGGTACACCTATTATCAATTTTTATACCAGGAGCGATGTACGTCAGTGGGCAGAGGTTATGGCCCGGTGTTACACTGCGGCAGGAGTGACCAGAAAGGACGTGATCCAGATCACCCCTTCTTTTGGGCTTTTTAATGGTGGCTTTGGCTTTCACTACGGGGCCGAAAAGCTGGGGGCTATGATCATTCCCATAGGAGCGGGAAGGAGCATGCTTCAGCTTAGGCTAATGAAGGAGCTGGGAGCTACGGTTCTGTGTGCCATATCCTCCTATCCCCTTCGCCTTATAGAGGTGGCCAAGGAGGAAGGGTTTGACTTCAGAGAGACCGATTTGAGGGTAGGGATCTTTGGGGCTGAGGTCTGGAGTGATGAGATGCGCCGGCGCATTGAGAAAGCTATGGGGATCGAGTCCTTTGACATTATCGGTATGACAGAAACTGGGGGTGTGGGAATGGGCATAGACTGTGAGGCCCATGAGGGTATCCATGTGTGGGAGGATCACTATATAGTGGAGATTATTGATCCTGGCACAGGTGTGGTCCTCCCCGACGGGGAAGAGGGAGAGATGGTGGTTACCACCCTCACCCGCCAAGGTTTACCCCTTATTCGCTATCGGACCCGGGATATCACTAGAATCGTTTCCCGGGAGAGATGCGCCTGTGGGAGGACGGCTCTTAGGGTAGGCAGGCTCAAGGGGCGCACCGATGATATGCTCAAGGTGAAGGGGGTAAATTTCTACCCCATGCAGATAGAGGCTATCCTCATGCGCCATAAAGAGGTGGGGCCCGAGTATCAGCTTATTTTGGAGAAGAGGAAGGGTAAGGACCATGTGAAGATTGTCCTGGAGTTGAAACCCGGGGTGACTGACGGGGATCTTCATGATCACATCTCTACCCATCTCTATGATTTTTTGGGCTTTCGGGTGGATCTGGAATTGGTACCCGAGGGTGCTATCCCCAGAAGGCCTGGCAAGGCCCAGAGGGTGATAGATCATAGGGAAGGGGGAAAGGCGTAGGGCTATTTTCCCTCTTCTGTAGTGGATTGGAGGGCATTGCTTTTTGCTAAAGACCTCCTTTCCTTTGTAACCCCTTTTGAGGCCAGATATGTGGATTTTTTATACCCTCCTTACTGCTTTCTTCCTGGCTTCCTCCGATGCTATCACTAAAGGCCTGCTCACTTCCTACTCCCCTTGGCAGGTGATCAGGGCCAGGTTCATCCTGGCCGTGATATTCCTGGGTCCCCTTCCTTTCATTTACGGGTTCCCTTCTCTGGATACTACCTTCTGGGTGGCGGCTGGGATGGACTTGCCCTTGGAGGTGCTTGCCCTTCTCCTCTACCTCAGGTCCATAGAGGTTTCTCCCCTTTCTCTGAGTCTCCCTTTTCTCTCATTCACCCCCTTATTTCTCTTAGTCACCTCCCGGGTTATGATGGGAGAGCATGTCTCCCTTCAGGCCCTTATGGGTATCCTTTCTATGGTGGGAGGCTCCTACCTCCTTCAGGTAGGTAAGGTGCGGGAGGGGCTTATGGGGCCTGTCAGGGCTTTGGTCCGGGAGAGGGGATCCATGCTCATGTTGCTGGTGGCCTTCATTTATTCCATCACCTCTAACTTGGGGAAGTTGGCCATAACCCACTCTTCTCCCCAGTTCTTTGCCACCTTTTTCAGCCTGGAGATGGCTTTGATAGCCCTGGTGGTACCTTGGGGAAGAGGGAAACATAGGACCATGGGTCTCAGAGATAAGGCCATGGTCCTTATGGCCCTGCTTTTTGCACTTCATTATTTCTTTCATACCTTGGCCCTGAACCTGGCCCGGGTTTCTTACATGATTCCATTAAAGAGGACGTCCATTCTCTTTGGGGTGATCTACGGCAGAATCCTTTACAAGGAAGAGGGCATAAAAGAGCGCCTCCTGGGGGCTTCCCTTATGGTGGTGGGGGCCCTTCTCATCTCTTTGGCGCCTTAGTTCTTTAACTCCAATTCCCGGTACTCCTGGATCAGTTTCTGGGTGAGGCTGTGAAGCCGGGGGGAGAGTTCCACAGGGATCTTCTCCTCTGGAAAAGCCTCCAATTCCCGGTACCCTGGTGGCAGGTGTTCTACCTTTTTTAGACACCGAGAGCGGATTTCTTTTAGGGGTGGGAGGTCATAAATCACCTCCCCTTTTTCCATGACCTTTATCAGGAGGGGGTAACTCTCTTCAGGAGGGTTTATCTCTTCTTCTTCCAAAGCAATAATGTCTTTTTTCCACAGACCTCTTTTGTCTAACAGCCGGTATACCTGTTTCCTGCCCGGCAGGGTAACCTTGCCTTCGGAGAGCTTTATCCGGGGGCCCATATTGTCTTCCACCAGCTTGTATACCCCTCCTAAGGAAGGGGCGTCCCGGCTGGTACCCAATTCTGTGCCGACTCCCAGGAGGTCCACCACTCCTCCGGCATCCAGGATGGCCTGGATCTTGTACTCGTTGAGATCACCAGAGAGGAGGATTTTTACGTAATCCAAGCCCCCTTCGTCCAGGATTCTTCGTACCTCTCGGCTTAGGCCTACCAGATCACCGCTGTCCAGCCTTACCCCCCTTAGCCTCTGGCCCATGGCCTCCATCTCATTGGCCATTATTACGGCGTGGCGGGCTCCTTGAAGGGTATCATAGGTGTCTATGAGCAGAAGAGCGTTTTCGGGGAAATCGTAGGCAAAGGCCCGGAAAGCCTCCAGCTCTGTTTCGAAGGACATGACATAAGAATGGGCCATGGTGCCGTAGACGGGGATGCCAAAGACCTGGCCTGCCAGGGTGCATGATGTGCCTACGCATCCTCCAATGAAAGAGGCCCGGGCTACCTTTAAGGCGGCGTCGGCCCCGTGATCTCTCCGGGGGGAGAAGTCTACCACAGCCCTTCCCTGGGCAGCCTGAACCACCCGGGAAGTCTTACTGGCGATCATGGACTGGAAGTTGATGGTGTTTAACAGGAAGGTCTCAACGATCTGGGCCTCGATTCTGGGGGCTGTCACCCTCATCACGGGTTCCTTGGGAAAGAAGACCTCTCCCTCGGGGATGGCCCATACCGTGCCTGTGAATCGGAACCTTTTGAGATAATGAAGGAACTCCTGGGAAAACATCCTTAGACTGGCCAGGTAGTCTATGGCTTCGGAGGTGAAGCGCAAATGGGCCAGGTAGTAAAGGGCCTGTTCCAGGCCTGCAGCCACAAGGTAGGAGCGGTGGGCAGGTAGGTGGCGTACGAAGAGGTCGAAGGTAGTTTCTTGGTTCTTGCCCCTCCTGTAGTAGCTGTCAGCCATGGTGAGTTCATAGAGATCGGTGAGGAGAGCCATATTGCCACCGTTTACCCAGCCCAGGAATGGTACCCGGCTCATGCCATTCTTTCCTTGTCCATGGCCACCACTATCTCGGCGAAGATCTGCCATAGGACCTTGTCTATCTTAGAATCCAAAGGCTCATCTGGGTGATAATCTACCTCCACGGCTTCCAGAAGCTCTTCTACCTCTAACCCTTCATATAGGAGGAGCCTCTTCACCGTGGATGAGGCAGCCTTCTTCATTTCCTCCCGGCTGGGAAAACCCCTACTCTCCATCATAGAGAGGGCCATTCTCAGCACCTCTTCCCTCCCAATTACCCCCATCTTGTCCCCCCGGTGTAAGGGATATTCTTTTTCTCCTACATGATTTAACCCCATACCTCAGAGAATGCCTTTCCTCAAGTCCAAAAACTCTGTTACCTTCCCTCTTGACACCCCTTTTGGTGGGCCTTATAAGACTTCCACGTTCCCGGGTAGCTCAGCGAGGCAGAGCGGGCGGCTGTTAACCGCCTGGTCGGGGGTTCGATTCCCTCCCCGGGAGCCATCACCGAACGCAGCCATTTTCGCGATTTGAGTGGGAAATTCTTTGGCGATGGCAGGCTTTGCCTTTACCACCCTTTAGGGCAGGCGGGTACTGGTACTGGCAAGTTGCGTATTCCAGCCTAAGCTCTCCGGTGATTCCAGGGAAAGGTATCCATCTATAGCCGAAAGGTGCTTTCGTGGTCCTTGTCCAATACCATGGATGCAGAGTTTTGTGTGGATGCCCTTGAGAAGGCCCTGCAGTTGTATGGAGTCCCAGAGATATTCAACACGGATCAGGGAAGCCAGTTCAGCAGCGAGAAATTCGTATCCACCCTGAATGGACGGTAAAGGCGGCTTCAGGGAGAACATATTCATTGAGAGGCTGTGGAGGAGTGTGAAATATGAGTGTGTGTACATCACGGGTTCAAGGAGGTGAAAGATCTGAGAAGGGGACTAAAGAAGTGGTTTAGGTGGTATAATACAGATAAGCCTCATCAGGCGTTGGAATACAAGACACCAAGGACTTTCCCGCATCGTATAATGCGTATGCTGGAGGAGGAGATGACGTCTTCGTCTCCGAGTTATCAGGGGATCTCTCTCGGCTTTTGGCATCCACATACCTGGGTGGGGAGATGCCGGACGAGGTTTGGCCACCTTATTCCCTGGCGATAGACGACTCTGGGGACGTGTATGTGGCGGGTTACACTGAGTCTACAGACTTTCCCGTGACAGGTGAAGCCTTCCAGAGCGAGTATGATGGAGGGGGTGATGCTTTCGTTACAAAATTTGATCCCACTTTGTCGGTTGGAGAAACCCTTCCTTCCGTCCTAAATGAAGACTCTTTTACTGGCGGCATGGACTACGATTCCAATCATCTGGAGTTGGCCTTTACCAGGCCCCAGGATCTGTCCCAGCCCGTGGATCTATACATCTCCCTTACCCAGCCTGCGGCAGAGGGGGGAAGGGTCACCTATTACTTCGGGCATGCCGAGGGGCGCATAACCCTGTCCAATGGGATCTACTTCAACAACACTGCTCCCACCACGGAGAAGGTGCCTTACTGCACAAACTGCACCATGCCTGATACCCTTCAGCTTTACGGACTTGCCTCCATGAACCCCATCTTCAACGACGGGTGGGTGATACCCCATCCCTTCACCATGGCCGATGGTGTGGAAAGCTGCCAGTACCTGCCCGATGGCGATTACACCTTCACCGTTAAGGCCTATGAACCTGGCACCAATAATCTCCTAATCTCCTGGCCTCAGGCACCGCTACCGTTACCTTAAACAGGGGGTGTGAGTAAGTTTGAAAGATGCTAAAGGGGGTGATGCCCCCCCTTCTTCTACAGTCCCACGTGCTGGGTGATCTTCTTCACCTGCTCTTTTAGGTCCTCGTGCTCCTCACGCCGGACAATCACCTCGTAGAGACGAGCCAACCCCATACTCACTTCATCGATTCTCCTGTTGGTCTCGTCAATCTTTCCCAGGAGAAAGTCCCTGGTTTCATCTATGCGTTTATTGGTTTCATCTATGCGTCCAATGAGGTCCATGTGAATGGAGTCTACCTTGTTATTGGTCCCTTCTATGCGTCCAATGAGGTCCATGTGAATGGAATCAATCTTGGCGTTGGTTTCATCTATGCGCTTGTTGGTCTCGTCTACACGCCTACTCAGGTCAACCAGATGAAGATTAACATCATCCAGCCTTTTGTTGGTGAACTCAAGCCTGACATTTACCTCCCCGACCTCTTCTCTTATCTTGCCGAGCTCAGGGAGTATCAGCTCTTTCAAAACCGCTCTTACAGTCTGCTTCATGCGATGAAAATAACATCTGCAAAAACCTTTATCAAGCCTTGTAAAACAGGACTTCCCCCATTTCCCTGGAAGGAGGAGGACGTGGCGTTTCGAGCGCATACCATGAGATGGCTAATGGCTGATAGCTGATAGCCATATTCGTGGACATGCGGCGAATTCATGGGCAAGAGAGAAATGCCCTGCCTTTCGCTTACTTTCCGGATTCCTTTTAATTTTAATGTCTTAACTACGGCAATGGTTAGTTTTGGGGGGAGTCCTGTTGAGTTTTCTATGTAAAAATATTCACGAGGTGCTAAGATAAAGATCTTAAAGGCGACAAAGGCGATTGGGACGGGGATTTTTGTGTTGCAACTTCCACTCCGGAGGCCCAAGAGCAGAATTCAAAACATGGTCCCACTATTCGCTTCAAGTTCCTCTTTCATTTTTCCATAAATCTCTTCGTGGTTTCAGTTTCTTTTTTCAGCTTTTCCAGGTCTCCAGAGATTTCGGAGATGTTTTTCGCCATCAATGGGGATACGGCTTCTAATATAGCATCGAACCAACTCAGATAGGCTTTGGCTTCGTCTTCTTTGAACTCCCATCCGGCGCACACACTGTAGTCGGCTGTGTTTCTTCTGTCTCTTAGGTTTCCTAAGTATCGTATGATCCTGGGATGAATGAGTCCTGGTTTTACGAAGTGCTTGGAAGTGAGTCTCACGATGGCCTCGTGGGATCTGGCTTCCACACCGATGGACCTTAATAATGCATCGCATAGCCTCTCTGAAGCGAAAAAGATATCGCTTGCTGCTGAGCGGAATCGCCTTCCCTTTATGTTGTCGTAGAAAGAGAGGAGCTTCTCATCGGCAATGAGGAGGACCTCTCTCACTTGCTCTAACCGTTCCTCTTCCGTTATGCTCTGACTATGTCTCGGTTCCATAGCTCAATCCCTTTTTCCAAAACTTCTCGCTGGAATGTTTTGTCTTTATCAAACTGTTCTTCTGTAAGTACAGTGAGACTTAGGTAAACAAGGGCGTCCACGTCGAGGCCTTCCTTTAGAGAGTCCAGAAGCTCTGGACGGAATTCTCTGACCAGGACCAGAACATCCAGATCTGAATCTTTGTGGGATGTCCCCATAGCCCTGGAGCCGAAAAGGAAAACCCTGATGGTTTCCTCGTTTTCCACGGCATTTTTGATGACAGTGTTTATTATCTCCTTTTCCCAGGGCGATATGGCTGGTTTTGCTGGATTCATCTTTCTTAGCCTCCTGAAATTTCCATATACGCTGGTAAGTACAGGGGTCAAGGTAATTAATTTATAGACCTCACGCAAAGCCAATCCTCTTGATAGAGTCTTTCGCCCTGGTTTCCCGGGCATGCTGCTCTGGGGTGCTTCAATAAACCCAATAAACCCAACAAACGCGACAAACGCAATAGAAATTGCCAAATTCAAGGCGCGGCCCCACTTGTTTCGATGAGCTTGGCCAGAATAGGCATTTTTGACAATGGATTACCAGGGAGTGTAAAGGGTTCAAGGTGGTTTCTATCCCTTTTGTTTATAAATGGGGCACCCGAGCCTATGGTGTTATCCAGAAGCTCTTTCTGGAAGACAGGGCCTTGTATCCCCTTAATGTGCTTATGGAAATCACCTACCACTGCAACTTAAAATGTGACTTCTGCCAGTTCGGAAATGCGTCTTCAGTGGTTGGATCTGAATTGCCAAGTGACTTCTTCAGAGATGTAGCCCTTTCCCTTCCGTCTTTTACCGTTTTGTCCTTTTCTGGTGGAGAGCCCTTCGTTAAGCCAGGCTTTTTCCCCCTATTGGAAGCCCTTCACAAAAAGAGGCGTATCCATATCTTTACTAATGGGACACTGATAGGCGAAGAAAAGGCCTATAAATTGGTTTCATGGGCACCCTCTCATCTATGGGGAAAGGGGATACTCGTGATAGGGTTCTCAGTGGAGGGACTGGCTCAGCTCCATGACTCTATAACAGGAGTAGAGGGCAGTTTCAGCAGAGCAGAAGAAGCCATAAGGTGGCTTGTAGATGCTAAAAAAAGGATGAACAAAAGGTTTCCCGCTGTAGAGGTGAAGGTGGTCATAACCCCGGATAATCTGGGGAATATCCCAGAACTCTATGAGTGGGCTGTGGGGCTGGGAGTAGATCTATTTGATATTATGGCCTTAAATACCATGCCCCATGAAGCCAGGATTAAAGATAAAGAAGGGGACCCTGCCTTGCCTCTACCCCCTCCTCCTTTCATCCCCGAGGAAGAACTAATGAAGCTGAAAAGGGCATTAGGAACCCAAAAGCAGATGGGAAAGGTGCCTATAAGGCTGACACCTCAGGGGGTGGACTTTTCCTACTTCCTTAGCCATTATAGGGGGCAGGTATCTCTTGAGGATTACTCTTGTGAGGCCCCTTGGACCACTTTTGGTGTAAATCCTTACGGTTCCATGTATATATGTCCCTATGTTAGGTTGGGCAACTTACGGGAGACCCCCTGGAGGGTGCTTTACAATAGTCCAAGGGCCCAGTCTTTTCGAAGAAGGCTTAAAAATGGGCTTTTCCAAGGGTGTGAGGGCTGCTGTTTCTTGAGAAAAAAGAAGGGGTAGGGGAAAAGGTGTCTGAAGCAGTGAAGCGTTCCATCGTTATCCCGGTGTTTAACGAAATAGAGGTTGTGCCTTCCTTGTTTGAGAGTTTAGAGCCTCTAATATCTCAGGGGGGATGGGAGGTGGTCTTTGTGGACGATGGGAGCACCGATGGTACGTATACCCTTTTGAGGGACAGGTTTTCCCATTGGAAGGGAAAAAGGTATTTTTACCAGCTTATTAAGCTCCAGGGAAGGTGGGGACAGCACAGGGCCCTTGCTTGTGGGATGGATCATGCCCGGGGCGATGTGATTATAGTGAGTGATGCTGATCTTCAGATCGGCCTTGATAACCTTCCCCTTGTTGCCCAAATGGTGGAACAAGGATACGATTTGGTTTCTTGTGTCCGTAAGCAGGCTAAGGAGCCTTTACTGAAGAAGTTAGGGAGCAACCTTGTCAACTGGCTTTCTTGTAAAGCCTCTGGGATAAAGCTGTCTGACTACGGGTGCCCCACCAATGGATTTTCCAAGGAATTGGTTGAAAAAATGAAAGGCTATCCCCTCCAGCGTTTATTTCTCAAGCCCTTGGCAGCCAGTTTGGCAGAAAAGGTAGGGGAAATTGAAGTCTCTCACAGGCCCCGTACAAAGGGGAAAAGCCATTACTCTTATTTAGATCTCTTTTCTCTCACTTTAGACTTTGTCACTTCTTACTCAAGGCGTCTCTTTCAGAGATTAGCCCTGGTTGGTCTTGCTTTGTGGCTACTTTCTTTAGGGGCAGGGGGAATTTATGTGCTGCTCCGCCTCATGGGAGGGGTAATGCCTTCTCCTCCCTTCCAAGTGCTGGTTCTGATCATCTTTGGTCTCTCCCTCCAGATGGTGATTCTGGGGATATTGGGGGATTTTGTGGTGAGGATTTATAG
>WFSI01000075.1 GCA_015486105.1 Aquificota bacterium
GAGGTTTTTTCCAGTCAAGAAGCCGCCATAGAAGCTTTAGAAAAGCTGGGTTTTCAAAAAGGAGCCTGTATTCCCAAGTTGGCCCGGGATTACAAGGGGGTTGAGCATGACCTGTGTATCTATGTCTATACTGTCAAGCCCCAATGGGATGAGTTTTAGAGTCTGCCAAGGTCTTCAACTCCCTATAAATCTTTTCTACCTGCTCTTCCGCCTCCTCTAAGAGGCCCGAGTTGTCCACCACGTAATGGGCAAAGGGGAGCTTTTCGTACAAAGACATCTGATTCTTGAGCCTCTCCTCAGCCTCCTGACGAGTGAGTTTGTCTCTTTCTATGAGGCGCTGAATCTGGGTTTCCCGTGGAACCCAGACAACGATCACCTTATCCATACTCCCTTGAAGGCCTGCTTCTATGAGGAGGGGAACATCAAAAATGATTATGGCCTTGGGGTCTTCTCTCAATATTTCCCGGGTAATCTCCCTTCTAAGGGACAAAACCCTGGGATGGACGATAGCCTCCAAACGTTCTTTGGCCTTGGGATCCTGGAAGACCAGTCGAGCCAGTCTCCTTCTATCCAACTCTCCATGAGAGGTGAGATACTCCTTTCCAAAGGTTTCAATAATCCTGTGCCATCCTGAGGTTCCGGGTTCCACCACCTTTCTGGCCAATTCGTCGGCGTCTATCACCCGACATCCCAGTTTGCCAAAGAAGCAGGCTACTGTGGATTTGCCGCTGGCTATTCCTCCAGTAAGACCCACCACCAAGGCCATATTAATGGGCCTCCTCCCAATTTTTTCCTATCCCTATGTGGACCGCTAAGGGAACAACCAAAGGATAGACCCCTTCCATGATCTCTTTTACCCTCCCCCTCACCTCTTCCATCTCCTGTGGGGCAACCTCAAAAAGAAGTTCGTCGTGGACCTGGAGGATCATCCTACTCTTTAAGCCATTATCTTGGATATAGCTGTCTATTTCTATCATAGCCAGTTTGATGATATCGGCAGCGGAACCCTGAATAGGGGTATTTATGGCATAACGTTTACCCAACTCCTGAGTATTTCTGTTGGAGCTGAAAATCTCAGGTATGAAACGCCTCCTTCCCAAGATGGTGGTGACGAAGCCCTTATCCCGGGCTCCCACAACCAGCAGATCAATAAATTCTTTTACCCCAGGATAACGTTGAAAGTAACGCTGGATGTAGTCTGAAGCCTCCTCTACAGGTATCTTCAGCTCCTGAGACAGGCCATAAGGGCTCATGCCATAGATGATGCCGAAGTTGACTACCTTGGCCCGCCTCCTTAAATCCGGCGTCACCTCTTGGGGAGTCACATCAAAGATCTCGCACGCCGTGCGGGTATGGATGTCTTCTCCATCTTTGAAGGCCTCTATCAGCTTTTCGTCCTGAGACAGAGCAGCCAAAATCCTCAGTTCTATCTGGGAGTAGTCAGCAGAGAGGAGGAGATAGTCCCCTTCTACTATGAAGGCTTCCCTGATCATACGTCCCAGCTCTGTACGTATAGGGATGTTCTGGAGGTTGGGCTCGGAACTGGAAAGGCGACCTGTAGCTGTTACCGCTTGATTGAAAGATGTGTGAACTCGCCCCGTTTGGGGATTGATTACTTTAACTAAACCATCCACATATGTAGACTTGAGTTTGGTAAGCTGCCGATACTCCAAGACCCTTTCCGGAAGGGGGTGTTCCAGGCTGAGCCGGACCAGCACCTCTACATCGGTAGAGTAACCCGTTTTGGTCTTTTTCAAGGGCTTGAGCCTCAGTTTCTCGAATAGGATCTGGGCCAACTGGCGGGGAGAATTTATATTGAAAGGTTCCCCTGCCAAACGATGGATCTCCCTTTCCAGATTATGGATGTGGTTTTCCAGCACCTTGGCCATGGCTTCCAGTCTGGTTTTGTCCACCTTAACCCCAGCAAGTTCCATTCTGGCCAGCACAGGCACTAAGGGCATTTCAAGTTTCTGGAAAAGCTCCGAGAGACCCTCTTCTTTTAATTGCTTTTCCAGAATATGCTTCAGCCTCAAGGTGATATCGGCGTCTTCGCAGGCATAATCCCTTGCTTCCTGGAGTTGTACCTGAGCAAAGGGGATCTCCTTTTTCCCTTTACCTGTCACCTCCTTATAGGTAGTGGTCCGATACCCCAAGTACTCCAAGGCCAGCTCATCCAGACCATGGGACCTCTTTCCCGGGTTTATGAGATAGGAGGCCACCATGGTGTCAAAAAGGGGACCTTCCACCTTGTAACCCCTGGAGAAGAGGATGACCAGTTCATACTTGATATTCTGCCCTACCTTTTCCTTAATGGAATCTTCCATAAGGGGGGCAAGGGTTTTTAGGATCTTCTCTTCGGGGAGATTGACTCCTTCCTTATGGCCCAAGGGTACATACCAGCCTTTCTGTTCCCTTTGGGTAATGGCCAGTCCCATGAGTTTAGCTCTAACGGGTGACAGGGAGTCTGTCTCAAAGTCAAAGGAGAATTCAGGTGCCTCTTGAAGCTTTTGAAGTACCTCCTCCCATTCTTCTAAGGATTTTATCAAACGGTAATTCCCCTTTTCCTTCTCGTCCTGGGGTAGATCTCTGAAAAGGGAGGTGAACTCTAGTTCTCTGAAGAGCTCCCTTAGTCTGGAATGATCCGGCTCTTGGAGCTTCAACTCTTCCCAAGGTATGTCAATGGGGAGATCACGCCGTACCTTCACCAAGGCCTTGCTCATTTGGGCTATCTCCTGGGTCCCTTCCAACTTTTTTTTGAATCGGGAGGGAATTTTATCCAGATGTTGGAAGAGGGCTTCTATGGAGCCAAACTCTTTTACCAAGGCCTGAGCACTCTTGAACCCTATCCCTTTCACACCAGGGATATTGTCTATGCTGTCTCCTGCCAAACCCAGGAAATCCGGTATCTGGTAAGGAGCCACCCCCAGGCGCTTCTCCACCTCTGAGGGCCCGTAGAAGGCCTCTTTCATAGGATCAAAAACCAGGATGTTATCTGCAACCAGTTGGAGCATGTCCTTGTCTCCGCTAACAATGACTACCTGAAAGCCTTTAGCTTCCGCCTTTTTGGCCAAGGTAGCTATAACATCATCGGCCTCGTAGTTCTCCAATTCCAGCATGGGGATCCTTAAAGCCCTCACCACCTCTTTAAGATAAGGGATCTGGACAGCCAGCTCGTCGGGCATGGTGGGTCTCTGGGCCTTGTACTCTTTGTAGGCCTCCCTTCTAAAAGTCTCCCGACTCACATCGAAGGCCACAGCTATGTACTCCGGTTCGTGCTCCTTGATGATTTTGAGGAGCATACGGGTAAACCCATAGGCGGCATGGGTAGGAATACCCCGGGAATTGGAGAGAAAAGGAAGGGCAAAGTAGGCCCTGTAAAGGTAAGAAGAGCCGTCTATGAGATAGAGCTTGGCCCTATCCAGAGGGAGATGGGAGATTTGAGCCACTTTGGTATTCCTCCATGAGGTCCTGAAATAGGCGGGGAACGGTGGTGATTTCTTTCACCTCAGCCACCCGGGCTCCTGTAAAGATGAGACCCCCCTTCACATCCCCTTTCTTGGCTAAAAGGAGGGCCAAGGCTATGCAATAAGGGCTGTTGTGGGGATCGCAAGGTTTGAGGCAGTGATAGGGACAGGTTATGGGTCTCTTTTCCCCCCGGAGAACCGCTTCTACGAAAGGATTCCTCAGGGCCCTTCCGGGCATGCCCACGGGACTCTGGATAATAATGACATCTTCCTCCTTCGCCTTTACATAGGCTTCTTTGAAACTCTTGGCAGCGTCGCATTCTTGAGTGGCTACGAATCTGGTAGCCATCTGAACACCTTGAGCCCCCGCCTCTAAGGCCTCTCTTATCTCCCATCCATAAAAGATTCCCCCGCCCACTATAAGGGGCACAGGATCCCCTTTTTCTAATGGCCTCAGTGCTTCCCTTGTCTGCCTAAGAATAGAAAGGAGAGGGGAATAGGTACCCTTGGCCAATTCCTCGTACTTGAATCCCAGGTGTCCTCCTGCTTTGGCCCCTTCTATGACAAAGGCATCAGGACACCGGTTGTACTTTTTCATCCAGTTTCGGAAGATAAGGACCCCCGCCCGGGCAGAGGAAATGATAGGCACCAGCTTGGTAGAGGCCCCATGGGCAATCTTGGGCAGGCCCATGGGAAGTCCTGCCCCCGAAAAGATAATATCTGCACCTCCTTCTATGGCTGTCTCGACCAGGTTTTTGTAGTCGGTTTGGGCCACCATGATGTTCACTGCAATGGGTTTCCCTTCTGCCAGTTGTCTGGCCTTTTTCAACTCCTCCTTCAAGGCCCTTCTGTCGGCTTGGGAAAAGTTTTGGAAAGCATCCTTCTCTTCCAGCCCCACAGCGGCAGAGGCGATAGTACCTAAGCCCCCTGCCCTGGATACTGCAGAAGCCAATCCATGGATAGAAATCCGTACCCCCATTCCTCCTTGAACAATGGGATGGGGGACCTCTATATCCCCTATGCGGAGGGATGGCCAGGGTTTTTCCATACTACTTTGTGTAAGCCTCCGGCTCCTTTGTGCCTGTCCTTATAGTAAGGATGGTGTTAAAGGGTTTCTCCTCTACAGAAATTTGGCAGGTTTTGTCAGGTGTAGTGAAGTCCAGAAGGGCCTGGTTTCCATATTGGTAAGCAGACACTAAGGCCCATCCATAGCTGGGCATTTCCTGCTTGTAAAAGTTCACCATATCTCCTACCTTGGCTTTACCCTGAAAAACCATCACGCCCGCCTTTACTCCGTTGGACTCAAAGAAAAAGCTCTTATCCGGCTGATATTTGAACTTAGGGTAGAGGGGAATATTGTTAGCCAACCTCTGAACCACATTTACCTTCTTATTGACCTCTTTGGGCGCCTTCTTGTTCCTGGATAAACTGGCACATCCCATGGTCAAGGTTACTACTAACACCGCCGTTAAGACCTTAACTCTTCTCATGATTCTCCCCCCTCTTTCTTTTTATCCCTGTGTGCAGTTTAAATTATGAGGGATGAGAGAATCAAGGGAGGAAGAAAGATGGGTGAGAGAACAGGCTTGAATAAGGGTTTAGTCTTTCATGAAAAGTGCCTTTCCCATGAGACGGGGAACCATCCAGAGAAAAAGGAGCGGTTAGTGGCTATCATGGACTTTTTAGAAAAGAAGGGCCTCCTGGCAGGGCTTAAAAGGGTGAAAGCCCGGAGGGCCTCTGTAGATGAACTGGCCATAAACCATGCCAGGAATTACGTATCGACGGTGAAGAGCTTCTGTGAGAAAGGCAGGGGACATTTGGATCCGGACACGGTGGTTTCTGAGAAATCCTATGAAGCGGCTCAGTGGGCTGTAGGAGGGGTTTTAGAGGCAATAGACGGGGCCTCGAAGGGGATATACTCCTCCGTCTTTTGTGTTGTAAGGCCCCCAGGCCATCACGCATTAAGGAATAAAGCCATGGGATTCTGCCTTTTCAACAATGTAGCCATAGGGGCAAAATACGCCAAAGAAAAGGGAATGGAAAGAGTTCTGATAGTGGATTGGGATGCACATCATGGGAACGGTACCCAAGAGGCCTTTTATCTGGACTCCTCTGTTTTTTACTTTTCCACCCATCAGTGGCCCCTTTATCCTGGCACCGGCAGTGCTCAAGAAGAAGGAGAAGGCCCAGGTAAGGGCTATACCCTTAACTGCCCCATGCCTCCCGAGAGTGGCGATGAGGATTTCTTCAAAGTTTACGACAGGGACTTTCTTCCCCGGGCCCGGGATTTTGATCCTAAGCTTATCCTTATCTCTGCGGGGTATGACGGCCACAGAATGGATCCCTTATCTTCCCTGAAACTCACCACCCAGGGGTTCGCCGAATTGACCTTCAGAATATCGGATCTGAGCAGGCAGACCCACGCTCCCGTGGTAGTAGTTCTGGAAGGAGGATACAACCTCTCCGCCTTAGCAGAGTCAGTGGCTGCCACAATAGAGGTATTACCCTGATGGAGCCTCTCTTTGGACCTTTTCGCTTTCTGTACAGCTATTTTTGTTTTAATATCGGCAGGGAGAAGGAAAAGATGCTTATAACCAGCCATCAGAACCCCAGATTCAAAAGGCTCCTTGCTCTTCGTCAGAGAAGAAAGGGAGAGAAGGAGGGTCTGTTCCTCATAGAGGGTGCTATGGAAGTGGCTATGGCTATAAAGGGAGGAGTGGAAATAGCATCCTTCCACTTTTCCCCTCCCCTTTTAAGAAAGGATGGGGAGAGGCTTCTCCAAGAGGTATCTCAAGCTAAAGTGCCTTGGGTAGAGTTGGCACCTCCTTTGTTCCAGAGGGTCTCTTACCGGGACACCCCCGATGGGGTTTTGGCTGTTGCCCGCCGGTATAAGAAGGGTTTGAGGGAACTATCCCTGGGAAAGAACCCCTTGATAGTGGTAGTAGAGGCCTTGGAGAAACCGGGAAACCTGGGGGCTATTCTGAGGACTGGGGATGCTGGGGGGGTTAATGGAGTGGTGGTGTGTGATCCTGTAGTGGACCTCTTTAATCCCAATGTGATCAGGGCCAGCCGCGGTACCCTTTTTACCCTCCAGGTAGCCGTAACCTCCAGCCAAGATGCCTTGAAATGGCTTAAAGAACAGGGAATAGGGATTGTTGTTACCACCCCCCATGCCTCTGCGGAATATACCCAGGTAAATTACGCAAACCCCAAGGCTATAGTAGCAGGCTCCGAGCATGAAGGTCTCAAAGGTATCTGGATGGAGGCCGCCGACCATGTGGTGAGGATTCCCATGTTGGGCAAGGCTGATTCCCTCAACGTCGCCACAACGGTGGCTGTAGTTCTCTATGAGGCCCTGAGACAGAGAAGGTCCCCAGCTCCAAAGACAAACCGCTTCTAACTCTAAAAGGAGATACGCAAACCTTACTAAGAGAAGGTAAAGGCAACTAAAGTGCACACAATGGATTCTACCCTCAAAAGGAACCACTTATACGCAAGCGCCAATGTCTTACAAGAAAAGATGGCGGAGAGGGTGGGATTCGAACCCACGGTACCCTTGTGGGGCACACTCGCTTAGCAGGCGAGCACCTTCGGCCACTCGGTCACCTCTCCCATTCAAGGTGCTTTTCAAGATACAAAGGCCAAACAACTAAATCAAGGAGTAAAGTGGCAGCAGGACTCCCCCATTTTTCTGGAAATGGAGGGGCAGCACGTTTCGATTGCAGTCCATAAGATGGAAGATAGCTGATAACCGTATTCGTGAACATGCGGCGAATTCATGGGCAAGGAAAGAAATTTTCTATGTGGAGAAGGCCCCCAAACCCGCATGCTCCATAGAAAACCGCCCCTGGCAGGCCCAA
>WFSI01000076.1 GCA_015486105.1 Aquificota bacterium
CTTAATGGACCGTTCATATACTTTACTAAAAGATCAGGATAGTGTTTGGGGGCCCAGCCAGCAATGTTTAGATAGAGGTTCTCATGCCTCATAGCCAAAGCAATTGCATCTCCCACCCAAGGCCAGCCGAAATGGGCAGCCACTATTTTGAGATGGGGAAAATCCACGGCCACATCGTCCAAGTCTAAAGGATTACAATAGCGGAGCCGAGTCCGGGCATGGTACTGGGTGCCTGTATGAAAGAGAATAGGAATGTCCAGATCCTGGGCCAGCTCATAAATAGGGTAAAAGAGGGCATCATTTGTCCTCACTTCATTGAGGTGGGGAATGAACTTGAGCCCTTTAAGGCCCAACTCCTTCACGGCATACTCCAGCCCCTCCAGAGCCAGGACCCCCTTCCTGGGGTCCACCCCCGCAAAGCCTATGAGCCTGTCGGGATACTGCCTCACGGCCTGGGCTACTAACTCATTGGGGGTCTTAAAGTTAAAGGTAGTCTCTGCATCCACAGCCACTATGACAGCCTTGTCCACCCCTGCCTCGTCCATATCCCTGATAGCATCCTCAATGGTAGGGGTGATATCCTCACCGAACATCTTTCGGTAACTCTCCAACATGAAGTCGGGAAAAGTGGCCAAGGCCTCCTGGGTCCAAAGCTGGGAATGAGTGTCAATGATCATCATCGCCCTCCTAGCTTTAATTAAACTTCAACGTCTTTAGCGAAACTACAACCCAGGCTGGAAATTGTCAAAGGAACCCCAAGGGGTTTAGGGAGTGCTCCTCAATAAATGGCGCGCCTTTTCCAATAACTCTTCCCCGGCAAAAGGCTTCTGGATAAGATGGGTTTCATCTGAGACGCCGTGGCGCAGCATCGTCTTCCCCGTGTAACCAGACATGTAGAGCACCTTCACCCCTGGATTCACCTTCATCACCTTTTTTGCCAACCCACCACCACTCATCCTCGGCATTACCACATCGGTGATCAACAAGTCTAAGTTGCCCCTTGTTTTCTTCAGCACCCCCAAGGCCTCCTCACCGTTACCCGCTTCCAGAACATGGTATCCGGCCTTTTTTAGAATAGTAGCCGTTATCTCCCTTACAGCGCTCTCATCCTCAACCAGCAGCACCCTGATCTTCTTATCCATGGATGGGACCTCCTTTTCCTCAGGTGATGGCCTATTCTCCCCTCTTCTTTCCCCTAAATACCTAGGAATGTAAATCTCAAAGGTGGTTCCCCTCCCCGGCTCACTATGACACCGTATTCCCCATCCCCACTGCTCCACTATACCGTACACCGTGGCAAGCCCCAGGCCTGTACCTCCCTCTTTGGTAGAAAAAAATGGATCAAAAATCCTGGCCCTGGTTTTTTCATCCATGCCATGACCTGTATCTTTCACCGTCAAAAGGACATACTCCCCAGGCTCCATGCCCAAGTACCCTCTAAGGCCCTCTTCTCTCAGGACCACATTGGCTGTTTCTATCGTAAAGGTGCCCCCCTGGGGCATGGCATCCCTGGCATTCACCGCCAGGTTCATAACCACCTGCTCAATTTGGGAAGGATCAGCCTCCACAAGCCAGAGGCCAGGGTCCAGTCCAACTTTAAACTCAATATCCTCCCCTATAATCCTCTTAAAGAGCTTTTCCATATTCATAACCACCTGATTCAAGCTCACAATCTCTGGCTCCATGGCTTGTCTCTTACTGAAAACCAAGAGCTGCCGGGTCAAGGACGCCGCCTTCTCTGCAGCCTCTCTAATAGTCTTTATCCTATGGTAAATGAGACTCTCCCGAATGAACAACCCTGTGTTCATTCAGTTCTCCAAGAGCACCTCTTTTAACTTCCTGGCCAACGCCAGGGCCTCGTGATAGGGCCTCTGCCAGATGTTCCTGCCAAAGATAAAGCCAGTGGCCCCGGCCTTGACACAAATCCTGCCCCTTCTGAGGAGTTCCTCGTCGTCTACCTTACCCCCACCAGCAATGATAACGGGGATCTTCCCGGCGGCAGCGACCACCCTCCCCATGGCCTCCTCCAGGGATATTTCCATGACCAGCTCATCGTAAGGAGGGGGAAGCTCCCGGGCCTTCTCTTTGTCCAATAAAGGAATATTCACCTTGACCATGTCGGCCCCCAGCTCCAGAGCCACCCGGGCGGCGTATTCCACGGCGTAGAGGCTACTCCTGCCCCCTTTTGCCTCTATGGCCCTGCCCCGGGGGTAGGACCAGACTATGAGGGGCATCCCCAGTTTCTCGGCCTCCCTCCTTACCTCCCTGAACTGGGCAAAATCCCTATCCTGGGCAGGAGAGCCCACATAAAGAGTGTAGCCCACAGCGTCGGCCCCGAGTCGAACAGCACCCTCCACCGTAGCAGTGAGGGGAGAAAAGGCCTCCTCATCAGAAGGGATGTTTGTCTTGCCGTTGATCTTTAGAATCAAGGACACCAAACCAGCGTAATCCCTCATATACTTCATGGCCAATCCGGGCTGAAAGACTATACCCGAAAATCCACCTTCCAGGGCCACCTTGAGCTGAAATTCGGGATTGGCGCTTTCAGGGTTGGGAAAGAAATCCCTGGGTCCATGTTCCAATCCCTGGTCGATGGGTAGAAAAATAGCCCTACCGTTCCCGGGACCATAGAGATACAAAAGCCGATAGAGCCTGGTTTTCTTGCCTATGCTCCCAGTCAAATCATCTATAAAAGCCATAATCACACCTCCTCCACTTTTGCCTCCGGGATGAGGCGGCAAAAGTCTTCTCTGTTAAGCAGCTCCGTTCCAGGAGTGATAGCCGTAGCAGCGCCTGCAGCCAAGGCCCACTCAAAAGCCTCCTCAAAACCCTTTCCCTGCAAAAGGGCCAAAAGAAAAGCAGCTATAAACGAATCCCCCGAACCCACCGAGTTAACCACTTTAATGGAAGGAGGGGTCCCCAGGAAAACCTTGTCACCAGCCACCAACACTGCCCTCCCCTTGCCCCGGGTGACCGCTACTACTTCCACCCCCATATCTCGAACCTCCTTGGCAGCTTTAATAATCTCTTGATCACCAGCACCTTTGAGACCCCTACCCACAAGCCTCTCCAACTCATAAGTATTGGGTTTCACCATGAAAGGCTTAGCCCTCACCCCATACTTCAAGGCATCTCCATCAGTATCCAAGACAGCCTTTATACCTTTATCTTGGGCGTCCTCAATCAGGTCCCTATAGGTGGTCTTGGGCAAACCAGGGGGAATAGAGCCGGCAAAAACCATGAAACGGGCAGCACAATAGACCCCACCCATCTTCCAGAGACGCTCCTTCAGCTTTTCAAGATCCTCCACCTTCACCCTGGGCCCCTCAGCGTCTATCCGGGTCTGGGTCCCCGACTCCCTTTCGCTGACAATGATATTGATCCGTGTATCCCCATCTATGGCAACAAAAGAGGTGAGTATACCTTCCTCGGCAAGAAGCACACTCAGGGCACCTCCCTCGTGTCCCCCTATAAAACCATAGGCAATGGTGGCACCCCCCAAGGTATTCACCACCCGGGATACGTTTATCCCCTTACCTCCTGGGTCCTTTCTCATACCCTGCATACGGATCACGTCATCCACCACAAGATAGTCCACTATCAAGGTAAGATCCAAAGAGGGATTTAGGGTTACCGTAGCTATCATACTATCCTCCTGTCCGTTTTAGGCCACAAGCGTGAATATAACATCAAAAAAGGATGATTCAACGCCTCAGGCCAAGAGTACAGCAATGATACCGGTAAGGAATATACCGTCGAAGGTACCTGCCCCACCAATGGAAGCTACAGGTGCCCCCAGCTGCTTCACCCTTTGAAGATTCATTATATCAGCCCCTATGAGGGTCCCTATAGTCCCAGATATATAAGCCATAGGAGAAGAAAAGGCAGGGAAAAAGATAAGGGCAACCAAGGCAGCTAAGATAGGAGGTATGAACAGGGGCACTACTATCCCAACACCTTTGACAGGCCTGGAAAGCCTATGGGTCATAAAGGCCACAATGGACACACCCAAGAGGGGCTGCCAGGGAAAACCCATTCTAATCCATAGATAGAGAGAAAGGAGGGTGGGAATCACAGCGCCTCCCAGATTCACAGCCAACACCGTTTCCCTTACCCTGGGTATCCTCACCCTGTAAGGCATACCCCAAACAGAGAAGGCTACCTCCTCTTCCAGAATAGGCTTCCCCTCAAACCGAGCAATGGGAATATTGATGAAGCTCCCAATCAAGGAAGAGAATAGAAGTAAGAAAAGATGTTGGGGAGGGATACCCAACTTTTGAAAGGCCAAGGATATAAAACCTACCTGGACCATGATAAACAGAAAAACAAGGCCAAAAAGAAAAATCAGAAAGTAGATCAGCATCAAAGGCAGAAAGAACATAATTCACCTCCTCCCTTACCCTATCCAAGACCCCCAATATTGTAAACAGGAAGGAAAGGGGCGGTGCCTTTCAATCGCAGCCCATAAGATAGCTAATAACCGTATTCGTGGACATGCGGCGAATTTATGGGCAAGAGAGGACCGGGGCTCCCACAAAACCTGTTGATTTTGTGGGGTAAAAGAAAAAATGCACCGCCTTTTCTCTTGCTTTCATACAGACTTCCTTTAATTTTAATGTGTTAACTAAGGCGATAGTCAGTCTCTGGGGGGAGTCCTGCGAAAGCCATACCTTGACAGAAAAGGGAGGACTATGTTACCGGCGGCACAAAGAGTGAATAAATTCCAGTTGGAGGTTTTACTCATGAAGGGACAAAGATGGAAATGGCTCCTCGTGGCTTGGATGTCCCTTTCCCTAATATTCATCTTTCCTCTATATCTGCACGCTGTAGAAAACAGTGAATGTCTGGACTGCCACGGTGACCCAGAAATGGTGAAAGAGCTACCCAACGGAAAGACCATCTCCCTCTATGTAAATCCCAAGAAGTTTGAGGCATCTGTCCACGGCCAAAACGGGATTGCCTGTACCGACTGTCACTCAGACATTGAAGAGCTAAACTATGAAAAGGAAGTCCCCCACCCCGTCCCCGTGGCCTCTGTCGACTGCACTGACTGCCACGATGAAGAAGGCACAGCCTATGAAGAAAGCGTGCACGCAAAGGCCAGGGCCAAAGGTATAAAGGATGCTCCCACATGTGCAACCTGTCACCAATACCATTATACCCCTTACCTGGCAGCCTATACTGTAAGGGAAAAAGAGGATCTTTTCTGTTTAAAATGCCATAACCCAATGCTTTCCCACAAATGGTTAACCCAGAAGGATACCCACTTTGCCCATGTAGATTGCTCCCTCTGTCACGCCAAAACAAAAGGGATGACCAATCTGCGCCTATACAACCCTTTGACTATGAAGTTCATACCCGGAGGAGAGATTGTCAAAGCCTTTGGGACTAGTTATGAAGGTTTTTTGGGAGTTTTGGATGCAAATAAAAACCGCCAACTTGAAAATGAGGAGTTGAATGCAATCACTGATAAACTGAATAGAAAAGGCTTTAACGCAGCATTCTATGGTGAAATGGTGGCAGAAAGTGCCCCGGAGGTACACAAGATCAGCAAGGACGCCATAAGAAAGTGTAATACCTGTCACTCACCTCAATCCCCATATTTAAGAAGCGTAAACCTCATCCTCACCAAGTCCAACGGGAAAGTCTCAAGCTATAAAGTAGAAAAAGCCGCGCTAAGCAGCTTCACCACCTCAAAATTTTACCTTCTTAATGCTACAAAAGTCAAGTGGGTTGACATAATAGGATTTATCTTGATTTTGGGAGGAGTCTGCTTCGCTGGAGGGCACTTCTTTATTAGGATCATAACAATACCCATCAGAAGAAAGAGGGAGGGATAAGTAAAATGAAAAGAATATACATTCATCCTGTCCCTGTAAGGATATGGCATTGGATTCATGCTATAGGCATAGTGCTTTTGGTGATCACCGGATTCCAAATCCGCTTCGCCCAGCACATCCACTTGATGGATTTATCCACCGCAACCACTGTGCATAACTGGATTGGCATCATTGTGATCATAGATTTCGCCTTGTGGTTCCTTTTCTACACCTTCACTGGTAAGATCAGGGTATACTTTCCCTCAATGGAAGAGATGATCAAGGGCACAATTCGCCAAGCTATCTTCTACGGTTATAAAATCTTTAAGGGGGCTCCCAGACCTTATCCTGTTACCGCAGAGAATAAATTCAATCCACTGCAAAAATTGGCTTATTTAGCTATTATGTTTATACTTGTTCCCATACAACTATTGACAGGTTTACTGCTATGGAAAGTGGAGGAATTAAAGAACATCGTAGACTTTCTCGGCGGGATAAAAACTATAGATACTGTCCATGTGCTGCTCTTTTTCTTCTTTGTAGCCTTCATTATTGCCCACATCTATCTTGGCACTCTAGGGCATACACCCCTTTCTGACTATAAGGCCATGATCACTGGGTGGGAAGAAGAACCAGAGGAACACCAATAAAGTAAAAACAGGTGGTTCAAGTTGAGGGGACGTCCCGCTGTCCCCTCAACTTTTTATATCACCACATTACCCTTTATTTGCATTCCCCTCTTTACCACCATCCTTGTAAGGCACGGGAATATACTGGACAGAAGGTCTGGCCTGAGCAGGCTGTTCGTATAGGTCCATTAAAGCATACACTTCTAATGGTACATCAGTGCTCACCCTAAGCCCCAAAGCCTCCAAATCCTCCTTGAAAAGGGGATAATCATGGGTCCATCTCCCTTGGGAAAGTTCCTGGGCAATTTCCCCTGTCTTCCCCTCATCCATGCCCTTCTCAGTAAGAATCTGGGCCACCTTCTTCCTCACCTGCTCCAATGCCTTCTCCGAAACATCGGCCATGATCAGGGTCTTATCCTCCACCTTATCTAAAGGCTTTTCCCTCATCGCTTTGACAATGGATGCGGCAGGAAAGCCGCCCAACTGGGGATCCACAGGACCCAGTACAGCGTTAGGGTCCATGATAATTTCATCGGCGGCCAAAGCAATGAAGGTGCCACCAGACATGGCAAAGTGAGGCACAACTACCGTAACCTTCCCCTTATGCCTCACCAATGCCGCGGCAATCTGCTCAGCCGCCAAAACCAATCCCCCGGGAGTATGCATAACAAGATCTATGGGCATGTCACCAGGCGTAAGTCTTACTGCCCTGAGAACCCTCTCCGAATCCTCAATATTGATATACTTCATAAAAGGTATCCCCAAAAAGGAGAAGCCCTCTTGGCGGTGAATCATGGTAATCACTCTGGATCCCCGCTTTCCCTCTATCTTCTTCATCAATTTGAGGCGGGCTGCCTCTAACATGCGCTGCTTCATCCAAGGGCTGAAAGAGAGCAGAATAAGCAACAGCCAAAAAACATCGAAGAAACTGGGATTGTAATGCATGAAACCACCTCCTCAGCTTTTTCAGAAAGTTACGGTCTTCTTCACAAGGTGTCAATCCACAATGAACAACCCTGCGGCAAGCCACAGAGAATAACCATGTTCAAGGAGTTGGAGAGGGGAAGGAAGAAGTCTCATTCGCAATATTCATAAGGGAGGTTTCACCCAAAGAAATCTCAATCCGGGAGATAAGGCCCTCTAAATTCTCCTGGCCTGGAGGAACAAATAGACTTACTAACTCCTTGAGAAACACTCTCTCAGGAGGCTTGGCCAGTATGTATCCCTTCTCCGTCTCCACCACCAGCCCAGCATCCTCCAAAATTCTTAGTATAGCCCTCGCGGCGTCAAGGCCAACCCCGATCACCAGCTCCTTTTCAGGAAGGGGCCCCCTACCGTCCAGAAAACCCCGAGCAAGCTTAGAGAGAAGAACCGCAGAGGTCAAAAAACCCATGACACAGGGTCCTGTCTCTTATACACA
>WFSI01000077.1 GCA_015486105.1 Aquificota bacterium
GAGGAGATCAGAGAAAGATTGGGCGTGTTATAAGGGCCCTAGTAGCAGAAGCTATTAAGGGCAAACAGGTCAGTGATCTTATGGAGTTGGCAGGTACCACTCCTCGTAGGAGAAAAAAAGAGGAACCTGTGATAGGACCAGAGGCATAGTAAGAATAACCTTAAATGACAGGGGCGGGTGTCACTGATCTGCCCCTTTTTTTTCATTGCATTGAGAAGAAAACCTGTGGTATCCCTTGCCCTACTACAAGGGATTCGGAGAATGGAATGGCTGAGGTTTTACCTTTTAAAGGCTTTTTGTATAATAAAAATATAGTGAGGATAGAGGAGGTGGTAGCACCTCCCTATGACGTCATCACTCCTCAGGAACAGGAAAGGCTATATAAGAAGAATCCATACAATGTGGTGAGGCTCATTCTAGGAAAAGAATATCCTCGGGATACCCAAAGAAACAACAAATATACCCGGGCCAGGGAATATTTACATAATTGGATGTCCAAAGAGGTCTTAAAAAGGGATCCCTGCGAAAGGTTTTATCTTTATAAACAGGTATTCTCAGCTTTGGGAAAGAGATGGGAAAGGATAGCCCTTTTTGGAAGAGTAAGACTCAAGGAATTTAGCGAAGGGATAATCTTACCCCACGAGAAAACCCTGTCTGCTCCCAAGGAAGATAGACTCCAGCTTATGAAAGAATGCAATGTTAATTTCAGCCCTATTTTTGGGCTCTTTACCGATAAGTATGGAGAGGTACATAGATTCTTTATAGAATCCATCCACCATTCACCAATTTTCCGTTTTACTGATGATAAAGGCATAGAGCACACTTTTTGGCTTTTGGAAGGGGAAGATAGGAACAGAGCTGTTACCGAGGCCTTCATTAACCGCTCTATCCTCATAGCCGATGGTCATCACAGATACGAAACAGCACTTCAATATAAAAGGGAAAAGGCCATATCCGATCCTGACTTTAGCCCTGAGAAACCTTATAATTTTGTTATGATGGCTTTAGTAAGCATGGAAGATCCTGGCCTCCTGGTGTTCCCAAATCATAGGGTTGTGAAGGGGGCATTGGGAATTTCGATTGAGGATTTTTGGAAAAGAATAGACAGGTACTTTGAGCAGAAGGGTGAGTTTAAGGACCTGGATAAGACTTTAAAAGCCTTGTATGAAGCCCCTACCCATACCTTCGGCCTTTTCCTCAAGGGAAAACCTTTTCATCTTATAACTTTGAGGCGGGAAGTGGATTTGGATAAGGCCCTCCCCCCCATTCCATCCGCTCTGAAGGAGTCGGATGTCGTTATTCTGCACTCCCTCTTGATAGAAGGGATTTTGGGTATTACCCCCCAGGAAGTAAAAGATAGAGGCAGGCTGGGATACTACAAAGACCCTCGCTCAGCCTTTCAAGATGTGGATGAGGGAGAGGGGAGTTTAGCTGTATTCCTCAAAGCCCCTACTGTGTCTGAAATTGAAAAGGTGGCTCGGGTGGGAGAAACTATGCCTCAGAAAAGCACTTTTTTTTATCCCAAACTCATAACAGGTCTGGTTATGTATCCCCTTTTCTTATAACTTATGGGACTGTTATGCCTTTTTTTGTGGGAATAACAGGGGCAAGTGGCATAAAGCTTGGTGTCCGATTGGTAGAGACCTTGGTACCTATAGACAAGGTACATCTCTGCGTAAGCTCCAACGCCCGCTCCGTGGCAGCTCAGGAAACAGTTGAACTTACCTTTCCTCAAGAGGTGGCTTTATGGCCCCCAGAGGCTATTCATGCCCCTGTGGGTTCCGGCTCCTACAGGCTAAAAGGATCGGTAATAATTCCTTGCTCCATGGGAACCATGGGAAGGATAGCCATGGGGATCTCTTCTAATCTCATAGAACGGGCTGCCGATGTGGCCTTGAAAGAGGGATGGCCCCTTATTTTGGTGCCCAGAGAAACCCCCTTCAATACCATCCATTTGGAAAATATGGCCGCCTTGTCCCGAGCTGGTGGAGTGATTTTACCCCCCATTTTAACATATTATCATCGCCCCCATTGCATAAAAGACATGGAAGACTTTATCTTGGGGAAAATCCTGGACCGGTTGAGGGTGGAACATACCCTTTTTAGGAGATGGAAGGGTGATACTTCAGGGCAATAGAGTTACTTTGGGGATTACTGGGGGGATAGCCGCTTACAAGGCCGCTGAGCTGGTAAGGCTCATGGTGAAAGATGAGTTGCGTGTGAGGGTGATTATGACAGTTAACGCTACCCGGTTTGTAACCCCCTTAACCTTTCAGACCCTTTCCCAGTCTCAGGTGAGGCTGGATACCTTCGAAACAGCATCCCCTGAAAGGGTAGAGCACGTTATTCTAGCCCAGGAGACGGATCTTTTAGTAGTAGCCCCAGCAACGGCTAATATCTTAGCCAAAATGGCCCGAGGTATAGCCGATGATATGCTTTCCACCCTTTATCTCGCCTATGCCGGGACTACCTTGTTAGCTCCAGCTATGAATACTCAGATGTACCTTCATCCGGCCACTCAAGATAATCTTAGGATACTGAAAGACAGGGGGGCGATAGTGCTGAATCCTGGGGAAGGAGAGCTGGCGTGTGGAGACTATGGGCCAGGGCGATTTCCCGATCCTCCTTACATCATGGAAAGGATATTAGACCTCCTCTATAAAAAGGACCTGGAAGGAAAAAGCCTTCTGGTAACAGCAGGCCCCACCAGGGAGTTTTTCGATGAGATTAGGTTCATAAGCAATCCTTCTTCCGGCAAGATGGGTTTCGCTATTGCCCAAGAAGCCAGGAGGAGGGGAGGAAAGGTTTATTTGGTATCAGGCCCTACATACCTTACCCCCCCTTGGGGAGTGGAGCACATACCCGTCACCTCCGCTCGGGAAATGCACAAGCGGGTATTAGCCCTGTTTCCCCATGTTGATGTAGTGATAAAAGCTGCCGCCGTAGCGGACTTTCATCCTTTACCCCTAGTAGATAAAGGAAAGTTTAAAAAGGGTAAGAAGGACTCCCTCACCTTGGAATTGAAGGCCAATCCCGACATTCTGGCCCAGTTGGGTAAGAAAAAGAAAGGTCAAATCCTGGTGGGGTTCGCCGCTGAGAGCCACGAGCTCTTAAAGAATGCTCAAGAAAAATTAGAAGGTAAAAACCTGGATCTCATCGTTGCCAATAAGATCTCAGAAGGCTTCGGCAAGGACACTAGTAAGGTAGCCATTCTTAGAAGGGATGGAACCACCTGTGAACTTCCCACAATGTCTAAGGATGAAGTGGCAAGGGTGGTGCTCGATGAAGTGATACCCCTGTTATCCTAAATCCAGATCGACCCATACCCCATGGCGATTGAGCTTTTCCAGCTCAATGTTGATGGTGTCCACCAAGGTATTGTAGAGGTCGATATATTTGGCAAGTATCTTAATGTGGGCATTATTTATATGTATAAGACCGTCCTCTCCACAGTTAGGACAAACAAAAAGCGGATTGACAGAACCCTTGGCCCAAGTAGAAAGTTTTCCAGCATCTATCTCTTCTCTGTGCTTCTCCCCACAGATGTTACAAGTAAAGATAATCGTACCTATTTTTTCCATAACAAAGCCTCCTTTGTAGAAGTTCAATACCCAGCTTATCATCCATTTGTTAACTATTAAAATTAAATACTCCTATAGGCAAAGGGTGGCAAAGGACTCAGCTCTCTTTAGCCTCTAAGCTACACTGGCAGGAGAGTTTTTCGATAACTGAATAAGGGTCTTTTCTTTTGTTAAACATTTCATTTATGAGTTTCCCGTAAGTCCCATTCCCCTTCAACCTGGTCATGGCCGTATGGAAGAGCTTGTCCTTCAAGAGATTTTCAAAGGTATGAGCCACCCGGTCCCTACGATAGCTCTCAAACCTTCCCGAAGTTTCCAAGAAAATCCGGTGTTCCCTTAAGGCATTTATAAGTTCTTTGACACCTTCACCCTGAGTTGCGCTCACCTTAAGAATGGGGGGCTTCCAGCCATCCTTTCGGGAAGCGCCCATTTCCAACATCATCTCCAGTTCTCTAATAGTTTTGTCAGCTTCAGGTTTGTCTCCCTTATTTACCACAAAGACGTCGGCGATCTCCAGAATGCCCGCCTTGATAGCCTGAATGTCATCCCCTAAGCCTGGAACAGTAACCACCATGGTGGTATCCGCTGTTTTGACGATATCTACCTCATCCTGGCCCACCCCAACCGTTTCCACCATGATAACATCCTTGCCCATGGCATCCATCACTTGGATCACGTCATCTGTAGCCTTGGATAAACCTCCCAAATGACCCCTGGTAGCCAGACTCTTGATGAAGACATTAGGATCTGTACTATGACGCTGCATCCTTATGCGATCCCCCAAGATGGCACCCCCAGAGAATGGACTGGTGGGATCCACAGCTATTACCCCAACGCTTTTGCCTTCATTACGAAACTCTTCCACCATCTTATCCACCAAGGAGCTTTTCCCTGCCCCTGGAGGCCCAGTTATCCCAATAATGTAAGCCCTTCCTGTGTATGGATAGAGCCTTTTTAAGACCTCTCTTGCTTCAGGGACATCGTCCTCCACCAGCCTCATGACCCTGGCTGCTGCTCTTTTGTCTCCTTTAAGGACCTGGTCTATCAAACCCATAAATTCCACCTCTCCCCGGTGATGCCTTACTTGACTTAGGATTTAAGCCCAACTCAAGGGAGTCCCAAGTTCCCCCCTTTTAGGTATGCCTCCTTCAGGGCCTCTGCACTTTGAATGCCCAGTTAGAGAGACCTGCCAACTGAGGAATAGGGCCCAACCAGGCCCTTCCCTTTTCAAAAAGCTGTGTGAAAGGGCTACAGGCTCACTGTTCTGGGTTTCACGTTTTCCCTCACCCACTCTATGATCTCCTCCAAGGGTGTACCAGGCAGAAATATCTGCTTCACTCCAGCATTTTCCAGCTCTGGTATATCATCGGTGGGGATGATTCCCCCCCCAAATACTACTATATCTTCTAAGCCTTGTTCTTTCAGCATCTTAACAAGGCTGGGGAAAATATACATATGGGCACCAGAGAGAATGCTGAGGCCTATAGCATCAACGTCTTCCTCTATAGCTGCGTGAACAATTTGATCTAAGGATTGATGCAATCCTGTATATATCACCTCGAACCCGGCATCCCTCAGGGCCCTGGCCACCACCTTGGCCCCTCTGTCATGTCCATCCAAGCCAGGCTTGGCCACCAGGATCTTTATCTTCCTCTCTTTTTCTTCCATGCCTCCCCCCTCTAGGTTCCTTGCTCGGTTATATTTATCTCATAGAGTTCTCTTGGGCAATCAATGGAACTCCAATTCCCTGACCCCGTGGGGATCAATGGTCCTAATGAACTCTAATTCCTCTGCACTTGGAGGTGGGGTTTCCCCCACAGTTTCGGGGATCAGCAGGTCGAATCCCGTGTTCTCTTTGACCTCTTTAACGGTAACCCCTGGATGGATAGAAACCAGCCTCATGGCTTTGGACTCAGGTTCAAAGTCCAGAACACCAAGGTTGGTAACCACCTTTTGGGGGCCTCCTTTAGGTATGCCAGCCCTTCCCCGAGCATTCCCGCCGGTGAGATACCCTTGACCCGTAATAAAATCCACCCTTTCTACCAATACCCGGGCGTTATGCCTGGGAACCCAGATAACTGTATCCATGATGGCACACAAATGGGCAGAAGCGGCCCCTGCAGGTAGTCTCACCTTGGGTTTCTCATAGGGACCTATAGCGCTCAAATTCGTGTTCCCGTACTTGTCTACTTGGGCACCCCCCAGGAAGATGAGATCCAGCTTCCCCTGTTGGGCAAGGTCAAAGGTCTGCCATAAGGGCATATAGGCTACAGCCCGTTCTTGTAAGGCTGGCTCTGCTGTGGAGAAGGGGACTTCTCTGGGCTGGGGATCTATCACGTCTGCTGTGTTGAAGTAGACCATATTAGGGGCGTGAAAACTCTTGGCCAAGAGGCACGCTATCATGGGCAGAGGAGAGTAAAGTCCCTGAAGGACCCGGTCCCCGTCCCGTATCTCCCTTGATAGACATACGGCCATAAGTTCCGCAATGGTATAGTCTCCCATTTTTTAACTCCTCCCACTAAATACATACTTTTCCAAATACGCCTGAAAACCCTCTGGGTTTTTAATCGCTTGGGCATACTCCATCACGTGATCCCTGTCGCTGTCATAATAGCTGTCACAGGAGGTAGGCCAGGCACCTTGGGGCACATGGACCACGGCGGTGACATAAATGTACGGTATGGAAGTAAGATGGGGCTGAGACCTAATCTCCTCGTTATCTATGATCTCCTCTACGGTCACTATGGCCCTATCGGCAGCCCAAGCTTTCAAGATATCCTCAAAGGGTGAACCTTGAAGTCTTATATTACCGTATTTGTCGGCTTGATGAGCGTGGATAATGGTTACATCAGGCTTTATGGCCTTGACTGCTACCAGCTTCTCCCCAGTAAAGGGGCACTCAATCTCTTTAAGACTCTTGCTCACCTTAAGTACATCCGAACCTAACATCCCTCTTAAAGGCAGATACGGTAGTCCCATAGCAGCGGCTCTGATGGAGGTGATTACAGAGTTACAGGCGTGCTCGTCTAATTCTATCTCTCCCTCTTGGGCCTTTCGCCTGAAGTTCATGGCCAAACCAAATTCCTCCATGCTCACCAAGGCAAAAGAGGCTTTTCGGACACACCCTGCCCCAATAAGCATATCGAAGTCCATGCCCTTTTCCCTCCCCACAATGTGGAGGTTCTTCTTACCCTGGCGAATAATCTCCCTTACCAAGGCCATGGGAGATCTGTTTCTCCCCACTCCCCCAACAGCCACCACGTCCCCTTCGTGAATATATTGGGAGACGGCTTCTTGTAAGCTTAAGAGCTTCTCTTCCATGGCTCCTCTCCTTTAGAAGTAACCTAGAAGTAACCGGGGTCCCTGTACTCCCCGAAAATCTCTTTCATAGCGCCCATGATCTCCCCAATAGTCGCGTATTCCCTGACCAAGTCGATGATAATGGGCATAAGGTTTTCTTTCTCATCGGCAGCAGCATCTTTGAGGTCGCCAATGAGACCTTTTACCTTAGCATTGTCCCTCCTTTTTTTCACCTCATCCAGACGTTGAAGCTGAACCCTCTCCACTTCAGGGTCCACCTTTAAGATCTCAATGGGCAGCTCTTCTCCCGGCATGATGAACTCGTTGACCCCCACAATAATCTTTTCCTTGGCCTCCAACTGTTGCTGGTATCGAAAGGCAGATTCAGTGAGGGCTTTTTGAGGATATCCTGCATCAATAGCTGGTATAATACCTCCTAAGTCCTCGATCTTGTTTATATGCTCCCAGGCCTTCTCTTCCATCTCGTTGGTCAGAGCCTCAATGAAATAAGAGCCCCCTAAAGGATCAATAGTATTGGCCACCCCCGATTCATAAGCTA
>WFSI01000078.1 GCA_015486105.1 Aquificota bacterium
GTTTCTACCTCTATGACCATTAATGCTACGGCTTCCATACTGTTGGCTATGTACATGGCTGTAGCAGAGAAACAGGGGGTCTCATCATGGAAACTGAGGGGTACCATTCAGAATGATATCCTGAAGGAGTATGTAGCCCGGGGTACCTATATTTTCCCTCCGGGACCTTCCATGCGGGTCATTACTGATATCTTTGCTTATTGTAAGGACCATGTGCCCAAGTGGAACCCTATCTCCATCTCGGGCTATCATATTCGGGAGGCAGGTTCTACGGCTGTCCAGGAGGTGGCATTCACCCTGGCAGATGGCATTTCCTATGTTGAGGCTGCTATCAAAGCAGGCCTTCACGTGGATGAGTTCGCTCCTCGGCTCTCCTTCTTTTTCAATGCCCACAACAACCTTTTAGAGGAGGTAGCCAAGTTCAGGGCTGCCAGGAGAATATGGGCCCGGATCATGAAAGATCGCTTTGGAGCTAAAAAACCCCGGTCTTGGAAGCTTCGTTTCCATACCCAGACGGCGGGTTGTACCCTGACGGCCCAACAGCCTGAGAACAATGTGGTGAGGGTGGCTGTTCAAGCTTTGGCGGCGGTGTTAGGGGGAACCCAGTCCCTCCATACCAATGCCTTAGACGAGGCACTGGCCCTCCCCACGGCAAAGTCCGCCATGATCGCTTTGAGGACCCAGCAGATTATCGCTTACGAGTCAGGGGTGGCGGACACCGTGGATCTCATGGCGGGTTCCTATGCTGTAGAGGCTATGACCAATGCTATTGAGGAGAAGGTGTGGGAATACCTTCATCGGATAGACGAGATGGGTGGTGTGATGGTGGCTATAGAGGAGGGGTTTGTCCAGAAAGAGATCCAGGATGCCGCTTATATTTATCAACTGGCTGTGGATAAGAAGGATCAAATCATTGTGGGGGTCAATGCCTTTCAGACAGATGAGGAAGAAGGGGAAAGGGAGATCCTAAAGATCGATCCTACCGTGGAGGTTAAGCAGGTTGACCATTTGAGAGAGCTTCGTCAGAGCCGAGATAATACCAAGGTGAATTATGCCTTAGCGGAGATTAAGAGAACAGCCCTGGATGGTGGAAACATCATGTTCCCCATACTTGAAGCCGTTAAGACCTATGCTACCTTGGGGGAGATTGCTGGGGCTATGAGGGAGGTTTTTGGGGAGTATCAGGAGAAGGTGGTCCTATAAGGGGCTTTTTTTCTCTTGCTTATTGGGCAGGGAGGGTTCGTGGATCACTTTCCTGAGGGGTCTTTTTTAGTGATGGTTGCTCTATTTAGAAGCTTGACTGGCGGTTAAGGGGGAATTACTAAGGATACTATGAAATATATAGGCGTGATACCTGCTCGTATGGCTTCAAAAAGGCTACCAGGAAAGGCCTTGCGTTTGATCCATGGCAAGTCCCTCATTCATCATGTCTACGCCAGGGCCTCCGTGGCCGAGGAGCTGGATGATCTCATGGTGGCCACCGATGCGGATGAAATATACTCTTACTGCCGAGGGTGTGGGATCAAGGTGGTGATGACTTCTCCTGAGCATCCCAGTGGAAGCGACAGGATATACGAGGTGATGCAGAAGGTGGAAGGCGATGTGTTTATCAATATCCAGGGTGACGAGCCCCTGGTGAGGAAGGAGCATATACACAGGTTGATTGAGCCTTTTGAAGATGGGCTCGGTTTTGGGGTGAGTACCCTGAAGACAGCTATAAGCCTTGAGGAAGCTCAGGATCCCAATAACGTTAAGGTGGTTACGGATACTTACAGCAGGGCCCTCTATTTTTCCCGGTGGCCTATACCTTATAACCGGGATAAAGATTCTACTCCCCTGTATTTCAAACATTTGGGGTTTTACGCCTATACCCGAGATGCCCTCACCCGTTTCCACCATCTCCCGCCTTCGTGTTTGGAGCAGTGGGAGAAGTTAGAACAGCTCCGTTTCTTGGAGAACGGCATCCCGATTTGTGTCTTGGAGACCCCCTTCGATACCGTGGGGGTGGATGCCGAGTCAGACTTAAGAAGGGTAGAAGAGATTCTGTCGAAGGGCTTTTAACCTATGGGCCTATATGATGTTGGAATGGGATTGTACTTTGTGGCCATGAGCCCTTACTTTCTTTATAAGGCCGTGTTTCAGGGGAAATACGTTGGCCGTATAAAGCAAGGGCTGGGCTATTTACCAGAAGCATTGAAGGGCAATGGATCTCCCACTATTTGGTTTCACAGCTGTTCCTTAGGGGAAACTCTAGCTGTTCAACCCTTGGCAGTAGGGATAAAAAAAGAGCTTCCTTCCCTCAGGCTTGTGTTTTCCACCATTACCAATACGGGACAGTATATAGCCCAAAAGCGTTTTGCCCAATTTGATGGTGTTTTTTACTTCCCTTTTGACTTTACCTTTTCTGTGAAAAGGGCGTTGGATCATGTGGCTCCCCAGATGGTGGTCGTTCTTGAGACAGAAATCTGGCCCAATTTTGTCCTTGAATGCAAAAGGAGAAACATGAAGGTGTTGTGGGCAAATGGTAGGATGTCTGAAAGGGCTCATAATAGGTATCTGAAGGCTAAGAGGTTTCTAAAGCCTGTGTTGGAGAGTGTGGATCACTTTGTAATGAAATCGGAGGAAGATGCAGAGAGGTTCATCTCTGTTGGTGCCCCGGTAGAAAAGGTGCTGGTTTCTGGCAATATAAAGTACGACAGAGACATAGTAGAAAAGGAGACTTTGGATGTCATCGCTCGGAGGCTTGATGCCCTCTTTCACTTCTCCCATGAGCCTATGCTCATTGTAGTGGGAAGCACAGGAGCAGGGGAAGAGGAGGTGATATTGGATGCTTTTCGGATGGTTAAATCCCAGCCTGGGGTGGAGGGGGCTAGACTCATCTTGGCACCTCGACATCCTGAGCGTTTTGATGAGGTGGCCAAGTTGATTGAGAGATATGGATTTGGATTTACAAGGAGGTCTATGTTCCGGGAGAGTGACGAGA
>WFSI01000079.1 GCA_015486105.1 Aquificota bacterium
CCTGCATCAATAGCTGGTATAATACCTCCTAAGTCCTCGATCTTGTTTATATGCTCCCAGGCCTTCTCTTCCATCTCGTTGGTCAGAGCCTCAATGAAATAAGAGCCCCCTAAAGGATCAATAGTATTGGCCACCCCCGATTCATAAGCTATCACCTGTTGGGTTCTCAAAGCCACAGTGACGGCCTCTTCAGTGGGTAAAGCCCAAGTCTCATCCATGGAGTTGGTGTGAAGGGACTGGGTACCCCCTAAAACGCCGGCCAAGGCCTCTATAGCTGTACGTATCACGTTATTCAGGGGCTGTTGGGCAGTAAGGGAACATCCTGCAGTCTGGGTGTGAAAACGCATCCACCAAGACCTTGGGGCTTTGGCCTCAAAGCGCTCCCTCATAATTTTGGCCCACATCCGGCGAGCAGCCCTCATTTTGGCAATTTCCTCAAAAAAGTCCATATGGCTGTCGAAGAAAAAGGAGTACCTGGGGGCAAAGGCATCTACATCCAGTCCCGCCTCTATACCCATTTTAACATACTCTATGCCATCGGCTAAGGTAAAGGCCAGCTCCTGGACCGCTGTGGCTCCAGCTTCCCTAATATGGTAACCTGATATAGATATGGTGTTCCATAGGGGAACATGATGGGTGCAATAAACCACGATATCCCGTACCAATCTGAGACTGGGAAAGGGAGGATAGATCCAGGTTTTTTGGGCTATGAACTCTTTGAGCATATCATTCTGTACCGTGCCTCCTATCTTATCCTGGGACACCCCTTGCTTCTCAGCAGTGGCTATATACATAGCTAAAAGGACAATAGCAGGAGGATTGATAGTCATGGAGGTAGTGATTTTATCCATAGGGATACCGTCAAAAATAATCTCAAAGTCTCTTAGGGTATCCACGGCCACTCCGCACTTACCCACTTCCCCCCGGGACATAGGGTCATCAGAGTCCCTTCCGTAAAGGGTGGGAAAATCGAAGGCCATGGAAAGCCCAGTCTGCCCAATAGACAAGAGGTACTTGTATCTCTCATTGGTCTGTTCCGGGGTACCAAATCCAGCGAATTGCCTCATGGTCCACAAACGTCCTCGGTACATGGTGGTGTGAACCCCTCGGGTATAGGGATAACAACCGGGGAAATTTAAGTCCCTCAGATAATCGAAGTCTGGCATGTCCCTAGGGGTATAAAGGCGATTAATCTCCAAATCAGAAATAGTACTAAACCGAGGTTGTCTCTCTGGGTGCTTAGAAACCTCTTGAGAGAGGGGTCCCTCTTCCCACTCCCTCTGGGCCTCTACCACCTCATCCAACTTGTCCTCATTGAAGAGCCCTTCCCCTTTCTTCACCTTAACATCCATCCTTCTATTCCTCCTGGCTACTTTAATTTTATAGAAAACTCCTTACAAGCCTCACCTTTCTATGCCTTCCCGGGCATCTACACCTAAGAGGGAATAATAGTGCTTAATTTCTACCATTTCTGTCACCAGGTGGGCCCTCTTCACCAACTCGGGGTGGGCATAACGCCCCGTCATAATCAGTTCCATGTCCTTTGGTTTCATTTCCATGAGTTCTATGGCCTGATCCAGACTCACCAACCCGTAATCCACAGCTACGTTGATCTCGTCCAAAATAAGAATATCCACCTGGTTTTCTTCCATGACTTCATTGGCCAATGCTATACCCTTCTGGGCCCATTCTATGTCCACAGGATCAGGATTCTCCTTGTTGACAAAGGTATCCCGTCCCATCTGTACTATGGTTATATAAGAAGCCAAGTCCTTGGCTGTCTCCAACTCCCCATAATCAATGCACCCTTTCATAAACTGAATCATAAAGACCCTAAACCTGTGCCCTATAGCTCTAAAGGCCAACCCCAGTGCGGCTGTGGTTTTACCCTTGCCATCTCCTGTATAGATATGGATGTAGCCTTCGTTCAGCTTCTTAGGAGCCATCAGAGTTTCCCCAGAATGTTTCTTGCTATGACGATCCTTTGAATCTCTGAGGTTCCTTCATAGAGGGTTGTAACCCTCACGTCTCTGTAAAACCTCTCCACAGGAAACTCCCGGGTGTATCCATAGCCTCCATGGATCTGAACCGCCTTGTAAGCAGCCTGGTTAGCTGCTTCCGTAGCGAAGAGCTTGGCCATACTAGCAGCTTGGGTAAACCTCACTCCCTGGTCCTTAAGCCAGGCTGCCTGGAGAACCATGTTCTCAGCAGCTTCCAGTTCTGTAGCCATATCAGCCAGCATCCATTGGATGGCCTGAAAATCAGAAATGGGACGCCCAAACTGGACTCTCCCTTTGGAGTATTTAATAGATTCTTCCAAACAAGCCTTCATAACGCCACATGCCATTGAGCCAATACCAATGCGCCCCCCGTCCAAGTCAGCCAGCATGATCTTAAATCCATCCCCTTCCTGGCCCAGGAGATTTTCAGCAGGTACTCGGCAGTCTTCGAAGATGAGGGAAACAGTATTGGAGCCCCTCTGACCCATCTTCTCTTCAGCCTTGCCTATGGTGAGACCCGGAGCGCCTTGTTCCACCAAGAACACGGAAATACCATGTTTTCCTTTGCTCCTGTCTGTGACCGCCGCTACCATCATAACACCAGCATAGGCCCCAGAGGTGGTGAAGACCTTCTCGCCATTGATCACGTAATAGTCTCCGTCCCTCACTGCTGCGGTTTTGATAGCTGCGGCGTCAGACCCTGCCCACGGCTCCGTCAGAGCAAAGCTGGCAGCAGCGAATTCACCGCTTGCAATAGGCGGGATATACTTCTTCTTCTGATCATCGTTGCCAAAGCGGTGTATTCCTTCGGCCACCATGTTTGTAACAGACATAGTAACAGCAGTGGAGGCACAGGCCCTGCCCACTTCCATCATAGCCAAAGAGAAGGAGACGGTGTCCATTCCCGAACCGCCATACTTTTCTGGCACCGTCATGGCCATAAGACCCAATTCGGCCATCTTTCTCAGGTTATTCACTGGAAATTCTTCCTGGGCATCCATCTGAGGCGCCACAGGAGTCAACTCTTTGTCAGCAAAGTGGCGGACCATCTCCACCAGAAGCTTATGCTCTTCTTGGAGTTCAAAGTCCATTATTGTTTCCTCCCTGATAATGACATAATTAAAATATAAATATTATAAACCCAGAATCTTTTGAGGTCAAAACCTTTTTGGCCATACTTAATTTGTATTCAATGGATGCTGGATTTTCCCTTACCCTCTTTAAGAAACATGAAGAGATCTCTTTACTATTTTCCTTGACAAGCTTTTCTTGGTTGTGGCAATAGAGGCAAGCCGATTTTTCAAGGGATGGGAGGAAAGTTAAGGTGCCTAATATCAAGTCTGCTAAGAAGCGTGCCCGTCAGGCAGAAAAGAGACGCATCAGGAACAAGTCTATCCGCTCTTTTACTAAGACTATGGTGAAAAAGGTCATCCAGGGAGCGGATGAGGGAGTACCCAGGGAAGAGTTGGAAAGCCGCTTACGTATGGCAATTAAAGCCATAGACAAGGCAACGACTAAAGGAGTGTACCATAAAAACAAGGGCTCTCGCCGCAAATCTCGCCTCATGGCCTATGTGAACAAACACTACAGATCCCAAGAAGAGGAAACGGCTTAAGGACAGAAGCATGAATAGGGAATGCCCCCGTTTCAAAGAGAACCTTGAAAGGTGTAACTGTACGTGGGAGCCCTGTTCAAAGAAGGGTTACTGTTGTCAATGCATTCAGTATCATCTGGCTCGGAGAGAGTTACCAGCTTGTCTCTTCTCTTCAGAAGCGGAGAAGACCTACGACAGGTCATTCGAAAAGTTTACAGAGATATGGGGCAACGGCTCCCGTTAAGCCGTATCTAAGCCTCTATTTTTGTCTTTAAGTCTTGGATGAGTCCTATAGGGGTGGGATCCACCTCCTTGAGGAGTGCAAGGTAATAGGAAACCCAGTCCCCCAAATAAGTGAGAGATAGAAGCCTGGCCAGCAACTCTTCCCCTTGGCTTCTTACCTCTGTTGTTTCGCCCCTGTCCTTAAGAATGCTCTTTACAGCTTCGATGCTTTTGGTCTGAAGTACAGTCTCCTCTTTGTCCCTGAGAATCACTACATGGAAGGGATAAGAACTGTTTTCCCAGGCCATTATCTCATTGTGGCCTAACTCGGGGAAAGAGTTGAGGAAGGCTGGGGTCTTGCTGTTCTCATTTAGTTGTCCCTTCCAGCGCAGGGCAACAGGTTCTAAAAGAGGGCTCGATGCATAGAGGAGGGGGATAGTCCTTTGGAGCTTCAGGGCTATTTCAAAGGCCCTCCCTCCCCCCTTTACTGGGGAGAGTTTCTCGCCCATGGTCTTTAAAAGATGGCGGGTTTCCCTTACAGCCATGTCCTGAGGGAAAATCAACTCCAAGGCTTGGGCCACTCCTAAAAGTGCCGATAGAATGTATCCTAAGGCTGTCCGTGGAGGTCCCCCTGGAGGAAGGAGCAACAGAGGTATTCCTTCCCTTTCGGCCAGATCATTCAACTTCCCTCCTTGGGTGATGGCTATCAGGGGTATCCCTCTATCAAGGGCCTCTTTGGCTAACACAAGGGTCTCCTTAGTATTCCCTGAATAGCTCACGGCTACCACCAAGGAGTGGGTATTGGCCCACCGGGGAAGGGTATAGCCCCTCACCACATTGACAGGGCAAGTGGAGATATTAGACATGTATCCTCTAAGAATCTCCCCTCCTATGGCCGATCCCCCTACTCCTACTACTGTAAAGCTTGACGGTGGGGAAAGATCCCTCAAAGAGTCAGGCATAGGGGGAATGAAGAGCTGCTGGGGAAAGTGGGAGATGTGTCTGTGCATGCCTCTTCTATCCCACTTCTCCGCCAAAGGGAAGGAAAGGTTCACGGAGTTAGCTCCTTGTGTTTTACTTTCACCCTATGTCCCTGATTCTCTAAGCGCCTGGCCAGCCATTCGCTGATCACCACGGACCGGTGGATCCCTCCAGTACAACCCACGCCTAAGGATAAAAAGGGCTTCCCCTCCTTTCTGTATAGGGGCAAAAGATAAGAGAGGAAGGCTTCCAGGTGACAGAGAAACCTCTTGGTTTCCTCTTGATTGAGCACGTAGTCTTTCACTCCTTCGTCCAACCCCGTCTTTTCCCTTAGCCCATTAATAAAGTGTGGATTAGGGAGGAAACGGACGTCCAGCATGAGATCCAATTGGCTGGGAGGCCCATGTTTGAATCCGAAGGAGTAGATGAAAACAGGCATATCTTCCCTCCTCTCTCCAAATAGGTCAAGGAGAGTAGCTTTGAGGGTATGGGGTGTCATGGGAGAAGTATCCAAAACGTATCGGGCCATAGACCTTAGGGGCTCCATGATAGCCTTTTCCCTCTCCATGCTCTCTTCTAGGGTTCCATTTTTAAGGGGATGGGGCCGCCGAGTTTCTTTAAACCGCTTCATGAGGTCTTCCCTTTGAGCTTCTAAAAAGAGAACTTCTACCTGGATCCCCTGGCCTTCGATCTTGTCAATTACCAAGGGGAGGTTTCTTAAGCTATCCCCTTCTCTTATGTCTATACCCAAGGCCACTTTGTTCATAGGCTGAGAAGAAGTAAGACATAGTTGGGCAAATGTCTCCATGAGGGAAAGGGGTAGATTGTCTACGCAGTAATATCCCATATCCTCCAGCATCTTTATGGCTGTACTCTTCCCAGCACCAGAGAGCCCCGTCACTATGAGAAAAAACGGCAGAGAATTATCACTCTTCCCCTTCATCTTCTTCTCGCAGCAGGTGATACATTTCCTTGGGACCTGGAGCTGCTAAAAGACTCTCCTTCATCTTTTGGTCCCTCAAAAGGGAGGTGATCTGAGCCAAGGCACGCAAATGAATCTCCGTAGCCTCTTCGGGAGCCAATACCAAGAAGATAAGATAAACAGGAGTATTGTCCAAGGCCCCAAAGGGTACCCCTCGTTTGAAACGAAAAAGGGACACCACTGGAGACTCCAATCCCCTTACCCGAGCGTGGGGAATGGCTACACCCTCTCCGATGGCTGTGGTGCCCAAAGCCTCCCTTTCCATAAGGGCACTGAGAAAGGGCTCTTTATTGGGAAGCCTCCCCCGAGCCACCAAGGCATCAATGATTAGGTCGATCACCTCCTCCTTAGAGTTCCTCCTGGTCCCTTCTATCTCCAGTACATCTTCCTCAGTAAAGTAATCTGTAACCCTCATATCAGTATTGGGGATCTATGAGGCCGTATCGACCGTCCTTTCTCTTATAGAGCACATTCACCCTATTGGTAGTGGCGTTTAGGAAGACCATAAAATGATCGTCTGAGATATCCATCTGGAGCACCGCTTCATCTAAAGACATAGGCTTTATGGCAAAGCACTTCACCTCCACCACCTGGGAATCATCCCCAGGCTCGGTAGGCGAGGACAAGACCGCCTCCTCAGGACGAGGCTCCCGAGGACGTTGCTGGATTTTTTCCTTTCTCCTCCTTACCTGCTCTTCCAGCTTGTCCATCACCATATCGATGGAAGCATAAATGTCATGGGATTCCTCAGACCCGTAAAAACTCCCCGATTTGGAGGAAATGTTCACTTCTGCTATTTGACGGAACTTCTCCACGTTCAATATGACCTGGATGTTTATAGGCTCATCCAAATACTTTTCCAGACGCTTAATCTTCTTATCCACGTAATTCTTCATAGCCTCTGTGAGTTGGATGTTTCTACCCGTGATCCTGACCTGCATTTCCACCCTCCTTTAAGCTCCTTCTGCCTCTGCTTTATCGCTAAAAAACAGGGCTTTCAAGTGTCACAGGGAGAACCCCTCTCCCAAATAGATACTTCGAGCCTTCTCGCTGGAGGCAATAACCTGGGGCGGCCCTGCCTCTAAGATCTCCCCCTCGTTTATAACATATGCCCTGTCAGTAATGTGGAGGGTCTCCCTGACATTGTGGTCAGTGATAATCACCCCTATGCCCCTATCCTTCATGGATGTGATCACCTCCTGGAGTTCTCCCACTACAATGGGATCTATACCAGCAAAGGGCTCATCCAAAAGGATGAACTTGGGAGAAATAGCCAAGGCCCTGGCTATTTCTACCCTTCTCCTCTCTCCCCCCGACAGGGTGTAAGCCGGGTTGTCCTTCACCTTTTCCAGGCCCATATCCCTAAGAAGACGCCAGGTTAGAGTCTCTCTATCCCCTGGAGGAACCTCCAAAAGCTCCAAGACCCCCATAATGTTCTCCCACACCGTGAGTTTCCTGAAAACCGAGGGTTCCTGAGGGAGATACCCCAAGCCTAATCGAGCCCTTTTGTACATGGGTAGCTGGGTTATATTTTTCCCTGCCATAAAGATGGCCCCAGCATCGGGGTTGATAAGGCCAGTGATCATATAGAAGACCGTAGTTTTCCCCGCACCGTTGGGTCCCAATAGACCAACTACCTCTCCCTGCCTCACCTCCAAGGAGACGCCGTTCACTACCTTCCTATTTTTGAAGCTTTTTTCCAGGCCCTGGGCCCTTAATTTCACTTTTCATCTCCCCTTGGGGATAAATGACTGCGTTGACCCGTCCTTTACCCCCTACTACTACACTTCTATCCTCTTTGGGATAGTAAAGCATTTTTTCTCCCAGCACCAGGTTTTTCCCTTCCCAGGCCTTAGGGTGACCCGTAAACTCCACCACATCGTCCTTCATACGGTACTCTGCTTCCTCTGACAGGATCACCCTATCGCCCTTTTCCACCTTAACGTGGCCTTTGGCCAAGATCCGCTCCACTTTTCCCCCGTGGCTACCAGTACTCTCCCTTTTAGCTATGAATACCTTTAATCTGTCTGCAAAAAGGGTGAGGTCTCCCCTGACGGCTTTGACAGCTCCTGTGAAAAGGATCCAACCTTCTTTGGCGTGGGCCTCCATCTTTTGAGAGGTGACTGTTATGGGAGCTTCCTTCTTGATTCTTTTCTCCCCTTTAGCCCAGCCCTGGCTTCCCAACGTCACCAGGAAAACCGCAATAATTATGAATGGAACCAACTTTCTCATTGGAACACCGCCTTCTTCAGTTTTTTCACCTGGATCCATCCAGAGGATGGTTTTGCTACAAAACCCTTCCCTTCTACTTCATACCTTCCCCTTACTTGAAAGGGAAGGGGACTGCTAACCAGATTCTTTTGGGTATCCCAGTAGACCTTGGAGACCCTTAAGACCTCTGATTCTAA
>WFSI01000080.1 GCA_015486105.1 Aquificota bacterium
CAATTCCTGTTCTTAAGCAGGAAAGCTCTCCAAAAGACCCTTCAACTAAACGGTACCTTCATAGAGGCCCGATTGCTCCTCGGGAAGGTTTACTACTACCTGGGGGATAAGCTACATTCGCTGAAGGAGTTTGAAACCCTCATCAAAGAAGCCCCGGAGAGAAAGGAGGCCAAAGAAGCCAGAATATGGATAGAAAAGATTTACAAAGGTATGTAGTTCTTGCCCTGGTTCTCCTGGCGTGCTGTTTGTACGCCTTCTTTGGCCTGGAAAAGATCACCAGTTTCGATGTCTGGTGGCATTTGGCCAGCGGAAAGTGGATGTTTCAGCATCATGCTATTGCTACCCATGACCCCTTCTCTTTCACCCATTATGGGGAAAAATGGTACAATACCGCATGGCTATTTCAGTGGTTCATCTACCTGATTTACAGCTATTTTGGCTTTGTCGGGCTTGTAGTCTTTAAGGCCGTGGTAGCTTCTCTCCTCTTTCTTGTTCTCTGGTGGATAGCCAAGATTAAGGGTGGTAACTGGTGGTTCTTCACCCTTCTGGCCTTGGTGGTACTCTTTGCCTCTAAGGGCAGATTCTATGTCCGTCCCCATATCCTCTCGTATGTATATATAGCCCTGGCCATTCTCCTGCTGGAGTTCCATCGTCAAAAGGGCCTGGTCCTCTGGTTGGCTCCTCTTGTGCCCTTAGAACTTCTCTGGGTAAACACCCATGGCAGCTTTATCCTGCTGCCACTCATCATAGGAGCCTATGCAGTCTCTCCTCTTTTCAGAGGAGAATGGAAGGTCTTCGGCCAACTCGCGGCCCTTGTGGTCCTGGTTGTCCTAGCTTCCTTTATCAACCCCTTTGGACCGGCCGTTTATAAAGTGCCTTTCAGGCACCAGGCCATGAAGGAGACCACTTACCTGATCAATGAGTGGAAGAGGTTCTCTCCTGTTTCCCTGATCAACTTCGGGGTCAACCCTGTCTTGAAAGTAGGGTTCTTCCTATTTCTTTTGGGTGCCCTGCTCAGCTTTAGGTTAGAGGCCTTTTGCCTGTTGCTCTCTGGTGCCTATCTCATGTTCTCCCATGTCCGTTTTATCCCTTTGTTCTTCTTGCTTTCCTATCCCTTTGCGTTTGACGGTTTGAAGAGATTCGAGTCTGCAAAGCTGACTAAAGTTCTCATGCTCCTCCTCTTGCTACTGGTAGCCATAGGCTTCTATAGCTCTGTCAAGAGGCTCAATGTGGGTTTTACCTATGACAGAAACCACTATCCCGATGCCTTATGCACCTTTATCAGACACACGGGGATCAGGGGAAACATGCTGGATCTCTATGGCTACGGAGGATTCATCATCTGGAACAACTGGCCTGATATCAAGGTCTTTATTGACGGCAGGACACCTACACTGCATACGGGAAGGGATTACCTCCTTTTCGATAGAGCTTTAAGGAACCCAAAGACCTTTTGGAGATTGGTGTGGCAGTATAGGATCACCTCTGTGCTTATCAGGAAAAAGCACTTTCTGGCTACGTACCTGATGAAGGACCCGTACTGGGTCCTTGTCTGTTTTGACAGGAAGAACGTCCTTTTTGTGAGGAAGGAGCCCTTCGGGTCTGTTGTCAAGTCCTATGGAATCACTGATATACCCCTTGACTTCGATGTGAGGAAGCTGGAGCCGGATAAGCTGAAAGGGCTTGTGGCCAGGGTCCAATCTTATGATGGGATGTATCCCTACTCTTCTTATTACAAGTCCCTGTTGGGTATTGGGTACTCAAGGTTGGGTGATAAGAGAATGGCCCTTAAGGCATTTCAAGATGCCCTCTCTGTGGAGCCAAACGACCCTGACATATACTATGATATAGGGCTGATGTATTTAGAGTTAAAGAACCCTCAAAAGGCTGAGAACTATTTGAGAAAAGCTGTTAGGCTCAATGGAAAAGGGGCGATCTACTGGTACAAATTAGGGGATGCTTACTACGATTTGGGAAGGCTTGAAGAGGCCTTCAGGTGTTACGACAGGTACAGGGGCCTTGCATTGGGGAGTGTGGACCCTGAACTCTTCTACAAGATGGGGCTGGTGGCTTACAAGCTTAAAGAGGCGCGCAGGGCCCTATACTATTTTAGGTTGGCCATTTACACCTCGGAAAACCTGGCGGGGGTTTATTACAACTTAGGGAACACCTACTTCATGCTGGGTAACTACAAGATGGCTAAATGGGCCTATCTCCACAGCTTGAAACTTAGGAAGGACGATCCCAATGTCCTTTATAATCTGGCCCAGACCTATGAAGCCTTAGGGGACAAGGGGAAAGCCAGCAGTTGCATGGAAAAGGCCAAGGCCATTGATATGGAGTGATCCTTTTCTCTCTTACCCCTTCTCCCCTTAACCATCGCCCAGATCCAAAGGCTATACCTTGCCAAATCTGGCAAACCTTGGCAATCTGAACAGGTACCTTCTATAAGAAGCCATAAGGAGGTTTTCTATGGAAAGGGAGTTTAAAATCACACCTCAAATGACAAAGAAAGAGATTATGGAAAGATACCTGGAGCTTCTCGAGGAGTTCAAGAAAAAGGCCAAAGAAGCGGAAGAAGCTCAGAAATGGCGCAAAGAAGCAGAGAAGCACAGAGAGGCTGCGGCCCTGGAGTCGGCCAAAAAGGCTACGGTGGAAGGTGTGATAGATAGCGTGGGGAACTTGCGCATTCTCTTGGGCAAGACCCTTACCGATCTTTCAGAGAAGCTGGCATCCCAGGCTGAACATCTGGAGGAATTAAACCAAGCGGTGGCTATTCAAGGGGAGCGACTCAAGGAGTTGTACGACATTGAAGTTGCAACGGACACTTTCCACAAGCTTATGGCAGCCTATGAAGAGCAGGTTGGGGAAGCAGAGGAAAACCTTAAGTTAAAACTGGTCCAGTTGGAAGAGGAATATGAGGGGAAATTTAAAGGGCTTAGAGAAAAATACGAAGGGGAGAAGGCAGCCCTGGAAAGGGAGATATTCGAGACTAAAAGGGCGTGGGAGGAAGAAGAGCGGCAGAGGGCCTTGGAGTGGAAACGAGAGGAAGAAGAATACCTATACTTGAGAGACAAAGGACGTAAACAGGAAGAGGATGAATACCGCGCGAAGAGATTTGCCCTTGAAAAGGAACTGGAAGAGCGTAGGGAGAGAGTGATCAAGGAGTTGGATGAGAGGGAGGCTGCCATTTCTGCCAGGGAAGAGGAGCTGGGCGATCTCCGCAAACGGGTAGAGCAATTTCCAGAGATACTCAAGAAAGAGGTGGAAAAGGCCAGGAAAGAAGCGGCCAGTGAAGTAAAGAGGGAGATGGATCAAAGGGAAAAGCTCCTTGCCACCGAGCGAGATTGGGAACGTAAGATGTACGAGCAGAAGATCGGGTTTCTGGAAAAGGCCCTTGCTGCCCAGGAGGCCAAGGTAGCTGAGGTTAAGGAAGATCTGGCCTCTGCCCTTAAACAACTACGGGAGCTGGCTGAGAAGGTGGTCGAAGGGGCCTCGGGAACCCGAGCATTGGCCACAGTGAAGGAGATAGCCCTGGAGCAGGCAAAGAGACCAGAGGGCGGGAGGGAATAAAGTAATGACCGAAATTGCTACAACATCCCTTTGGGAAGCAGGGGCTTCTCTATAAGGCTTCTGATGAACTCCAGCTCTTCTCTCTGGGATTTTAGTGTGGCTTCCATAGAGGTTTGACGCCTGCTCAGCTGCCACTGCGTTCTTTGCATATTCCAGTCAAAGTCCCTACCATGTCTGACACCCTTACTCAGACATGTAAATTTCCACCTCAAAAGTGTATTTTTTTAGAACCACCGAGGATTGGGCTGGTAGATAAAGCGTGGGTCATGGAGAACAGAAGTCTTTAGCCTATGTGGCTTGACGAGATAAAGAAAAGGCGTAAAACAAAAGCCTCAATCCGTGAGTTTTGAGGCAACTTTGGCCACATAACCCATTGAAAATACATAAGATATCTGGCATACTCACCTAATAAAAGACTTCACTTGGTGGGTGAGTGGGATGAAAAGATTCATAATTGAGCA
>WFSI01000081.1 GCA_015486105.1 Aquificota bacterium
CTTATGATACGCTACCATCACCTATTCCCTCAATACGGCTTCGCTGCCCACAAGGGTTACGCCACAGTCCAACACCGCCAAGCCTTGAAGCTTTATGGTCCATGCCCTATTCATAGAAGGAGTTTCAGGTGGGTAAGACCAGAGACTTAGGAAGAAAGGGCGAAGACCTGGCCCTATCCTTCTTAGAAAAGAGGGGCTACAAGCTCTTGGAGCGTAACTTCAACACCCGCTGGGGGGAAATAGACATCGTGGTTTGCAAAAACGGCGTCCTCCATCTGGTAGAAGTGCGCACCGTGAGTAGAGGAGGGCTCTTAGATCCCAGGGAGGCCCTTACCAGGAAGAAACAAGACCATCTCTGGAGGACCGTGGAAATCTACCTTCAGCGATCAGGTTGGCATGGAGATTACGCTGTGGACTTTTTGGCCATAGAATGGGACGAGAATGATCCCCAGATAGAACTCTTTGAAAACGCATTGGAAGGCTACTGGGGATAAGATCCCTACCACCGATAAGTTGCAAGATAAAAAGCTTGGGGGAGGTTAGAGGATGAATGTCTTGGGCTTGGTATGTAGTTACAGAAAAATGGGCAACACGGAAATCGCCGTTAAGGAGGCCCTTATGGGTGCTCAGGAGGCCGGAGCCGAAGTAGCAATGATACGTCTCACGGATTACAGGATAGAGCCCTGCAGGGGCTGCATGAGCTGTGTATTCAAAAAGACAGAATGTCCCGTACAAGACGAAGCCCACAGGTTATACAGGATCCTTGTGGACTATGATGCCTTGATCCTGGGTACCCCCACTTACATCCTGGGGCCCACGGGTTTACTAAAAACCCTCTTGGACCGGGGTATGGGGTTTATGTACGGCTACGGCAGGGGCTTGGAAGGTCGCCCCGCCCTTTCCATGGCCACAGCAGGCATCCCTGGATGGGAGCCTTATGCCCTGCCCATAAACGCCCTCTTCCTCCGAGCCCTGGGCTATACCATTGTGGATCAGTTCATGGTCTATGGCCAGGGACCGGGAGAAGTGGTCTACCACGAAGAGGCTATCATGAGAGCCAGAAAAGGCGGAAAAACCGTAGTGGAGCAACTCTCTAAGGGAAAGGCAGAGTACCTGGGAGAAGAAACCCCTTATTCCTGCCCTTATTGCCACAACACCCTCCTTCTATTCCTGGATGAGGAAAGGGTTAAATGTCCCAATTGCGGAATTGTTGGTAAACTGAGGACAAATGGGCAAGGACACTGGGTAGAATGGGAAAAGACGCCCAATCGCTGGATCGAAAAAGAAGTCATTTGGCATTTCGAACACCAAGTTCTGCCCTCGGGGCCCCGTTTCATGAAGAGAAGACGGGAAATCAGAGAGAAGACAGTCCATTACCGCCAGTTCTCTCCACCCTGTACCGAAAAAAGTTAAGACCACGGCCGTGGGTAGAAAAGGACCCCATAGGAGCCAGGCCCGTAATGGCCACTGGGATGAAAGGTATGGTGGGGCATAGATAATACAAGGGTTCTCCTCATCCCTGCCACTGTAAAAGCCCCCAATTACAGGCTAATTACCAGAACTGGGGACAAACCTTGGATGGCCTTCTTTGATCTAAAGGATATTTTTTCCCACTTCAAAAAGAGAAAGATTTGCCTTTAGAGCCCCCTCTCACTATGTCCTGAAGTTTCCTCAACGCCATGACATCAAAGGGCTTAGATAGAACCCAGTGGGCCCCTAAGGAAAGAGCTTTCTCCCTATAGAATTCAGGGTCTCCCGAAGAAAGAATTACGCAAGCCTTTGGAACCTTCTTCACCACCTCAGGTAGGGCATCTATTCCTCCCATGCCAGGCATTACTGCATCCAGCATCACCAAAATCACTCTGTCTCCCTCCTTCTCCACAAGCTCTATAGCCTCTCTTCCATTCTTAGCTTCCAAAAAGCGACAAGGAACCTCCGAGAAGACCACTCTCAAAAAGTCCCTCACCCCATCATCATCATCAGCTATCACTACACCAACTCTATCCCACATCCTACACCTCCTGAAGACTCAACCTCATCCATACCCATAGAACGCCTAACCCCCCCCTTTTGCTATTCCGCCCTTCCCCTATCATAGGGAAGGACGCCATTGCCCATCTCATTCCTTACGTGTATAAAAACTCAGCAATACCAAACATTTAGCATCATTTTTGGTGTATGTCAACCCAAAAATGAACCGCCTTTGGGGGATTTTTTAATGAGAGACCTTGAGGATATTGGGGGCAAGATAAACCATAACGAAGGAAAAGGGATCGATAATAAACAAGGCAAATCAGCCCCTAACCAGTTATACTCACTGAGAAGAGAAGTAGGCACCAGATTGAAGAAAATCCTCAGAGAATCAGGATTAAGCCATGAGGCTTTTGCCCGATCCTTGAAAGTATCGAAATCGGCCCTTAATCGCTACATAAGCGGCAAAAATGAGCCAAAAGTCTCTGTAGTGCGCCTACTGCAGGAAAACTTCGAAGTAAACCCCAACTGGTTCATCACCGGATCTGGCCCCCCCTACCTTAGGGGGGTAGAGGAGGAAGGCATTCCTTATGGCACCTTTAGAAAAACAGACCCCGATTTAAAAGAGGTAGTGGAAAGACTTACCCACTATCCAGAGGTGATCCAGATCCTTCACAAACTCTTCCAAATAGACCCTTCCCAAAAAGAAGCGGTAAAGGCCTATCTCATGGCCTTGGAAATCGCTCTCAGAGTCCAAGAGAAGGAGTAAGAAGGTTATAACACCAAACAATGGGCCTATAAAAAAGTTGAGGCAAGACCCTCATCAATAATGACGGGGGCAAGAACCTTCCAGCAGCCCCCTCAAAAACCGAAAAAACGGGCTGTTTCCCGGAGCAAGGCACCACGGTTGGCCAGGGTCACCTCCCACAGGAGTAGTTCCTTTTTGAGCCTCAGTACCAGAGGATCCCAGGATTTCAAGACTATTGTAGCCAAGAAAGGCACCCCAGGGTCTAAGGCCACTTTCTCTATCCAGCCCCGAAAGACCCGGGAAAGAAGCTCCATCTTCCCTATCTCGTCTACTACCAACATTTTGCCAGGGGACCACTCCTCCCGGAAGCGGCCCACCACCGTCTCCAGAAAAGAAAGATCCACCCCGTAGCGGGAAACCCGGAAAGGTGACTCCATCATCTCATGGGCCAAGAGACCTCCATCTCCCCAGGTAGTGAGGAGACGGAAACCCCTTCGCTTTCCTCCCTCCCGGATCTCCAGGGTGTAAAAGCCCAAGGCCCTTTCCCCCAAGGCATCCAGAACCTTCTTTGTCAAGGTAGTCTTGCCCACCCCAGGCAATCCTGTGAGAAGAAGCTTTTTCTTCATTATGCCCCCTTAGCCTTCAGCTATCATCCCTTTCACCCCTTACCCCAATCTGATAATACACATAAACGAAAAGGAGGGAACAACATGGCACAGAAAAAGGAACAACTTAACCTCGTGGTGTCCAGGGAAGAGTTTCAAGGTTTCTACTCCAACCTGGCCACCTTCCGCCACACTGAAGAGGAGTTCATCATAGACTTCTTCTTTGTGGTGGAGAAAGAAGGAAAGCTGGTATCCCGTATCATCAGCAGCCCACGCCACGCCAAGGCCATTCTCATGGCCCTTACAGAAAACATAGCCAAATACGAAAATAAATACGGGGAGATCAAAATCATCCCCGACAAGAAACTCTACTGATGAAGCAAGGAGGAGGAAGAAGGTGGAATACGAAGCAGTCATCGGTTTAGAGGTCCATGTTCAGTTAGGGACCCAATCCAAGATCTTCTGTTCCTGTTCCACGGAATTCGGGGCCCCTCCCAACACCCACACCTGCCCCGTATGCTTAGGTCTCCCTGGAGTACTCCCCGTGCTCAACAGGAAGGTAGTAGAGTACGCTATTAAAGCCGCCTTGGCTCTGAACTGCAAAATCAATCCCATCTCTGTATTTGCTCGAAAAAACTACTTCTATCCCGACCTGCCCAAGGGATACCAAATCTCCCAGTACGAGCTGCCTCTGGCAGAGTACGGATACTTAGAAATCGAGACATCCCAGGGGAAAAGGCGCATAGGCATAACCCGAGTCCATATGGAGGAAGACGCTGGAAAGAACCTCCACGGCGAGTTTGGTAATCCCCATTCCTATGTGGACCTGAACCGCACAGGAGTCCCCCTTATCGAGATCGTCAGCGAACCCGACATTCGGACCCCAGAGGAGGCCCGACTCTATCTCCAGAAGATGCGCACCATCATGCGCTACTTGGAGGTCTCCGATGCTGACATGGAAAAAGGGGAGATGCGCTGTGATGCCAACATCTCCATCAGGCCAAAGGGGGAAGAAAAGTTTGGAGTAAAAACAGAGCTTAAAAACATGAACTCATTCCGTCACGTTCAACGGGCCCTGGAATACGAGATCAAACGCCAAGAAAAGGTCTTAGAGGAAGGGGGCCACATTGTTCAAGAAACCCTCTTGTGGAATCCCCAGTTGGGGGTCACAGAGACCATGCGGAGCAAGGAAGAGGCCCACGACTACCGATACTTCCCTGAGCCCGATCTGGTCCCACTGGAGGTAAGCCAGGAATGGTTGGAAGAAGTGAAATCCACTCTCCCCGAGTTGCCCGAAGAAAAGAAAGCCCGTTTCATGGACCGGTACGGATTACCCTCTTACGACGCCGAGGTTCTCACCTCCTCCCGGGAAATGGCAGGCTTCTTCGAGGAGGCAGTGAAGGCCCATACCAGCCCTAAAGCCATAGCAAACTGGGTCATGGTAGAGCTTATGGGCCACCTTAATGCCGATAACAAAAGCATCCAGGAATCCCCCGTCTCCCCTGGCCAGATGGCCCAATTAGTGGCTCTGATAGAAGGGGGAACCATCAGTGGTAAGATGGCCAAAGATGTCTTCGCCAAGACCTACCAAACAGGCAAAGACCCTCATATTATTGTGGAGGAGGAGGGACTAGTCCAGCTCAGTGACGAGTCGGAATTAGGAACCATAGTAGATAAAGTCCTGGAGGACAATCCCAAGGAGGTAGAAAAATACCTATCCGGCAAGACCAAGATTATGGGTTTCTTTGTAGGACAGGTGATGAAGGCCACCAAGGGCAAGGCCAACCCCCAGATGGTGAACCAGCTCCTTGGAAGAAAACTCAAAGAGAGAAGACCATAATGAAGCTCCATATCAAGGAAGGCATAGAGAAGCTGGTGCCCTACGATCCGGGCAAACCCATAGAGGAACTTCAAAGGGAGATGGGCCTGAAACGTGTGATCAAGATAGCCTCTAACGAAAACGCCTTAGGGCCTTCTCCCAAGGCGTTAGGGGCCTTGAAAAATGCCCTTCCAGATATCCATCGCTATCCTGACGGCAGTTGCTACTATCTGAAGAACAAAGCAGCACAGAAGCTGGGGGTCTCCACCTCAAACATCCTCTTTGGCAACGGCTCCAACGAACTCATAGAACTCCTCATGCGCACCTATTTAGAACCAGGAGACAGAGTGGTATTCGGTGAGCCCTCCTTCATCGTGTACAAGCTCATCTCTTTGGCCATGGATGTGGAAGGCGTGGGCATTCCTCTAAAGAACCTTACCCATGATCTTTCAGCCATGGCCCAGGCGGTAGATGATAAAACCAAGATGGTCTTCGTAGCCAATCCCAACAACCCCACGGGCACCATGGTGAGTCATCAAGAGGCAATAAGATTCCTGGAAGAAATCCCTCGAAACGTAATAGTGGTCTTCGATGAAGCCTATATCGAATTCGTAGAAGACCAAAAGAGGTTTCCCCAACTCATCCCCCTGGTCATGGATGAAAACCGTCCCTTAGTGCTCATGCGCACCTTCTCCAAGATCTATGGCCTTGCAGGCCTGAGAATCGGCTATGGCATCGCCCCCACTGCAATGGTGGGTTATATGAATCGCGTGCGTCAGCCCTTCAATGTAAACCTATTGGCCCAGATAGCTGCTATGGCTGCCCTGGACGACTGGGAACATGTGGAGCGCACCCGCCAAATGGTCCGGGAAGGTAAAAGATACCTCTACGGCGAACTGGACAGATTAGAGATAGAGTATGTGCCTTCCGAGACTAACTTCTTCTTAATCAAGGTAGGAGAAGGGGAAAATGTCTTTCACGCACTCCTCAAAAGAGGGATTATCGTGCGCAATATGGCAGGTTACGGTCTGCCCCAGTACATCCGGATCACTATCGGCACCCAGGAAGAGAATGCTATCTTCCTGGAAGCCCTAAAAGAGGTGTTAAAAGCATGATCCTTCCTTTTCTCTGGGAGGCTGCACAATGAGATTCCCCCTGGTAGACAACCTCTTAGTTATAGGCATGGGCCTTATAGGGGGCTCTGTACTCAAGGCAGCGAGGGAAGCAGGGACAGCCGGGAGACTTTTAGGAATGGACCGGGACCTTCAAACGGTGAAGAAAGCCCTGGCCATGGGTATAGCCCACCAGGGAGGTCCCTTACCTCAGCCCATGCCCCCAGGTAAGAACCTGATAGTCCTGGCCACCCACTTAGACTCCTTCCGGGAAAAAGTGGAAGAGCTTCTCCCTCACTTGACACCAGAAACCGTGGTGACAGATGTGGGCAGCGTCAAGGCCCCTATAGTAGAAGAACTCACCCCCATTCTGGCCACAAAGGGGATACCCTTTGTGGGAAGCCATCCCATAGCAGGCACAGAAAAATCCGGGGTGGAAAACAGCATCAAGGACCTTTTTATAGGTGCCCGGGTCATCATCACACCCACAACTGATACACCGCCGGAGGCCCTAAATTTATTGAAAACGTTCTGGCAGGCCCTGGGAGCCCGGGTTGAGGAGATGGATCCCCAACACCATGACACCGTCTTCGCTGCCGTCAGCCACCTGCCCCACGCCGTTACCTATGCCTTGGTGAAAACCATGGGGGACGCAGAAAGGGAACTGGGAGACCTGCTAAGATTCTCAGGGGGAGGTTTCAAAGACTTCACCCGCATTGCTGCCAGCAATCCCCATATGTGGCGAGAGATCTTCCGCCTCAACAGAAACCAGATCCTGTCCTTTCTCCGCCGCTTCAACAGAACTCTGGAAGAGATGGAAGGCCTCATGGAGAAGGGGAAGTGGAAAGAGCTAGAAGGTCTTCTGGAAGAGGCACGCTGGCTCAGAAGGGGCCTGGATTGAGAACAAAAACACATAAACACAGTTGGGCAAATGATGCATTGATCAAAAACACAGTGCTTATAAAACCCCGGAGCAATCCCCTGGCTGGTACCTTTCGGGTGCCAGGAGATAAGTCTATATCCCACCGAGCCCTTATCCTATCCGCTCTGGCCCATGGAACATCCAGGATAGAAGGGCTGTTGGAAAGTAGGGATACCCTGGCCACTCTGGAGATCCTCCAAGCCCTAAGGGTAAATATTAGAGGGGAAAATGGAAACTACTCGGTGGAAGGCGTAGGGTTGGAAGGCCTGAGGGAACCAGAAGACGTCCTCATGGCCCATAATTCAGGTACCACAGCCCGCCTCATGCTGGGGGTTCTGGCAGGCCAGCCCTTCTTCTCCGTCATCACGGGAGACGACTCCCTGAGGAGGCGACCCATGGGACGGGTGGTGAAACCTCTTCAGAAGATGGGGGCCATCATCCTTGGTAGAGAAGGAGGAGGAAGGCTCCCCTTGGCTATCTCTGGAGGCCAATTGGAGGGAACCCACCATTTCCTGGAAGTAGCCAGTGCCCAGGTGAAGTCGGCTCTACTCCTGGCAGGTCTCACGGCTCAGGGGGAGACAGTGGTAATAGAACCCTGCCAGACCCGGGATCACACGGAAAGGATGCTGGTAGCCCGGGAAGCCGCCTTGGAGAAGGAAGAAAACCGCATGGTCATAAAACCAGGAGAGCTGAAACCCATGGACGTCAAGGTGCCTGGAGACTTTTCCTCGGCAGCCTTCCTTATCAGTGCCTCCCTCCTCATCCCCAAAAGCCACATCATCATAAAAAATGTGGGGCTCAATCCAACCCGCACTGCCTTCTTAAACATGGTCCAGGAGATGGGAGGGGAGGTAAGTGTGCTTAATAAATGGGAGGAGGGGGGAGAGCCTGTGGGAGACCTGGAGGTAACCTATACTCCAGTATTGAGAGGTATAAAGGTAGACCCCAGAGATATTCCCTTAGCCATAGACGAGCTGCCTCTTCTGGCTTTGCTAGGCACCCAGGCCCAGGGAGAGACCCGGGTGGAAGGAGCAGGAGAGCTACGGGTGAAGGAGAGCGACCGCATTGCAGTCACCGTCTCCCAGATAGCTGCCATAGGAGGCAAAATCCAGGAGCTATCCCATGGATTCGTAGTAAGAGGACCCGTGAAGC
>WFSI01000082.1 GCA_015486105.1 Aquificota bacterium
AACCTGATGCCCCCGGCCCTGCAACGCCCGGGCCAGCCTCACCATCTGAATGGCTCCTCCCCTTGTCACCCTTTTGTGGGTAGCCACCTGAAGAATCTTCATGCCCAGGACCTACTTTGACCCCTTCAAGACGCTCAAGTATAACTCCTCTATTACTTCCACTCCCCCACGCCCATCAAAGAGGCGCCTTGTTCTAACCTCAGCATTCCTCCCCATCTTCTTCCTTATTTTAGGGTCCAATAACTCTGTGAGGGCTCGGCTCATAGCCTCCACATCCCAGGGGGACACTATAAACCCCGTCTTTCCATCCACCACCACCTCAGGTAGGGCACCCACCCGGGTAGCCACCATGGGCTTACCTGTAGCTCCCGCCTCTAAGGCCACACGACTGGATCCCTCGGAACCAACGGAGGCCAGCACTGCCACATCCAAGGCCGCTAATACCCTTTCCACATCCTCCCTGGGCCCCAAAAGATGGATTCTCTCCTCAAGGCCCCTAGACTTTACCCAATCCCTAAGCCTTCCATACAGAATTTTGTTCTTCACCCGTCCCAACACTATGCCCTTCACCCTCTCATCCCAGACCATAACCTTTTCCAGGGCTTCCAAGAAATGGGGCAATCCCTTTACCTTAGAGTATCGTGACACGCTACCCACGAGTACCTCGCCTGGAGCCGCACCCACCTCCATTCTCACCCCTTGGCCATTTAAGGAGCAATTGAAACGTCTTAGATCCACACCGTCGTAAATCACCCTTACCTTTTGGGGATCCCATATTCCTCCTCTAAAATACCCGTTCCCCACGGCGTGAGAAACAGCCACCACTGCCGCCGTCTTACGATAGAGCATGGTATTAAAAGGATGGGGTATGAGGGGCACAGGAATGTGCCGGGTCCTCACCAAGGGGGACCCAGTCATGAGGGAAAGAATGAATCCCAGCCAGTAGTCGGGAGAGGAATGGGTGTGGATGATATGGGGCTTGAACTCCCTGACAAAGGGATAAAGTCTCCTCAAGTCTTTAAACCAATGGTTGGGACGAAAGCCCGGGGCCATCTTGATGCCTGTGATGAGCCTCACCTTATTCTTGCCTACCAAGGTCTTGTATAAAAGACCCCGCTTGAAACAGACCACGGCCACCTCATGACCCCTATCTGCTAACCCTTCTACCAAGGCCAAGGTGCTGGCCCCCGTACCTCCCTTTCCCCTGATAGCTACCAGATGGAGGATGCGAAGGTTAGAGGAAGATCTCATCGTAAATCCTCTCCACTTGAGCTACTGTCCCGTTAAGATCAAATAGTTCTTTTACCCTTCGGTAGCCTGCCTCGCCCATCTCTCGACGCTTCTCCCCGTTTTCTAAAAGCTCAATCACAGCCTTGGCCAAGGCTTCTCTGTCTCCCGGGGGCACCAGCAAACCCGTCACCCCATCCTCCACTACTTCAGGGATGCCCCCCGTCCTGGTGGCCACCGTGGCCTTGCCCATGGCCATGGTCTCTATGAGCACCCTTCCAAAGCCTTCCTGGGCCGACTCCAGGGAAGGCATGATCACAAGGTCGGCAGCCGCATACAGGGCGGGCATATCCCCTCTGACCCCAGTGAATATAACCCTCTCCTCCACCCCCGTATTTCTGGCCAGGGCCTTCAGCTCCTCCATGAGCCCCACTTCCTGGCGGGATGTCTCTCCCACAATGACAAGCACCGCCTGTCCCACCTCCTTAACTATCCTCTCCATGGCCAGGACAGCCTCTCTCTGACCCTTGGTGGTATCCACCCGACCAGGCAGAAGAATAACTGAAGCTCCTTCTAATCCCAGTTCGCGGCATACTTCCTGACCCGACACCCTCTCCCTGTTGAAAACCTTCAGATCTACTCCATTATATATAACCCTATAAGCAAGCCCGGCTTCCTTCAAAGGACAAGCCACGGCCTCGCTCACGGTGATGATGAGGGACGTCTTGTCCAACCAGTACTTCTTGACCTTGTCCTTATCAAAGGTGTTGCGTATATGGGTCATCACCGGTACCTTCAAGAGCCTCCCCAGTGTCACACCGTAGGGGGTATCCCATAAGGTGTTGCAGTGGATTATGGCCACACCTTTCCTCCGGGATTCCCTGAAGAGGTTATAAAAGGTTAGAGGCAGCCACGGCCAGGTTCTGGCCTTGCGCCACATCCCCATCCCCACCGCGAAATAGGAGACTCCAGATTCTCTGAGACGCCTGGTCAATTCTCCTTCCCCTGAAGTGGCTATCACAGGACAGTACCTGGTAAGGTGAGTCGTCAGATTAAAGAGGCTCTCTGGAGCCCCTCCATATCGGGTCACTCCCTGGATGTAGAGCACAGTCCTTTTCAATAGACCTCCTCCAAATGAATGGAGAGAGGATGCCCCATATGAAAGGTTTGGGTCAAGTTGAAGAAGCCCGCCCTATGCTGAATCACTCCTTCAGAATTTTAATCTCAACCCGTCTGTTCTTGGCTCGGCCCTCTTCCGTGGCATTGTCGGCTACGGGATAAGCCTTGCCCTCTGCCTCTATCCTGATCCTGTTTCTCCCTATTCCCTCCACGTAGACTAAGTAGTCTGCCACACTCTGGGCCCGCTGGAGAGAAAGTCTCAAGTTGTAGGAGTCACTTCCCTGATTATCTGTATATCCCGTGACGAGTACCTTTCTACCAGAACTCTCTTTAAGGATCCGAGCTACCATGCGAAGAGCTTCCCTCGACTGGGGCTTGAGAAAAAACTGGTTAAAGTCAAAAAGCACCTTATTCGGAATGGTAAGCTTCATGCCGGTGGCGGTCTTCTCTACATTGATACCCAGTTTTTCAGGTGTGGGCTTTGCCTCAGACCAGGTATATTTGGCAATCCTAATGTTGGATATCAGCTCGCTATACTTTCCCCTGGGAAAAAACCCTACGGATGTCACCTTCCCCTTAAAGGGAACCGTCACAATCCTTTGGCCATTTAAGAAAAATCTGAACTGCCTTCTTCTGACTTGGATGACCACATGGAGCACCCTTCTTAGGCTACTGTAACTGGTTTTCAAGACACGACCCATGTTTTCAACATTAGCGTAAATAGCCTCCCCCTTACATCCAGGTCCCACACTTACCTCATAGGGAATCTTACCCTCCCCCACCTTGGCACCACTATAGAAGCGCACGGGAAGCTCCCCACACTCCCCTTTTAAGAATACAAGATCGTACTCCACAGAAAAGTCATCGCCCCCCAGGCCCACCTTTTTCATGAGTCCAGCTTCCCCCATGATGGAAGTGAACCATATCTGATTTCCGTACATCACACACTCTCCCGCTCCCATAGTTTTGTCGAAGCCTAAAGGCAACTCCCCTATGGGACACTTGCCAAAATCCTGGAAAAAGAGCACCTTGTCGCCTGGTACGAGCTTCATACTCTGTCCACTCACCAGTTTATGGGCAGAAGCAACCCCCACCATCAAAAAGACCGCCAAGAACACCCAACAGCATCTCCGCATCTCGCCCCCCCCAAGGCCTAAAACCTTTTCATCTTGTTTATCTATCGCGAAATTTACATTTGCACGGCCTTTCATAGCAAAGGCACATTCCTGAATTCTCCTTTAGTGCAACCATACACATAATGGCTATCAAAGGGAAAGTTTAAGACTTTCCTAATGCTCCAGTATCTCTCTGATTTTGGGAGAGATACTGGTTTCTTCCATGAGACTGCGGAGTCCTTCTGGTGAGAGGATTCCCCTTTCCGTTACGGCTCCGGTGATGTAATCTAAAGGGGTCTGGTCAAAGTAAAAGTTTACGATGGAGAAAGGGGCGTCTTTCATCACCTCATCGTGATCATGGTCTTCTATTCTGAAAAGGGGCACCAGCCCCTGGGGCAAGAGTTTTTTTGTGTCAGTAAAGGTGTAGAAAGGTATGCCCCTATCCCGTGCTACCAGTGCCAACGGATACGTTCCGCACCGATTCACTAAAAACTTGGGGGTGATGGCATCTGCCCCCAAGGCCACTACATCTCCCTCTTTCACTAAAGAGAAGATGAGCCCATCGGTACAAAGGGTCACGTCCATACCCATTTCATGGAAGAGACGGGCAGTAACCGCCCCCCCCACGAGAGGGCGTCCCTCAGATATGAGCACCTCAACTTTCCCTCCTTCATTCATAAGGGCTTTGATCACCTTTAACAGGGTAGAGCTACGGCTCAGGGTGACAATCCTCTTCCCCTTCAGGATTTTTATCCCTTCCCTCATCAAGGTAATCGTGGAGCCTTCTTCCCCTTCGAGGATCTCTTTTAGTAAGACCTTAGCCTTTTGAGGGTTAATTTCCCAAGCCAAGAGCACCTGGTTTACCAGATTGAGGAGGGGAGCCATACTGGGTTGAGCCTGGGCCATCCTGACCAGGACGGTAATGAGTTCCTGGGGATGGGATTCACCCCTTTCCTCCATCCATGCCAACAGGGTCTCCACGCCTTGGCGGTAGAGTTCCCGGGCACCGTGAGTACGGTCATTAGCAATGTTATCGACCATTTCAAGGAATTTCTTCATGACCTCCTCCATATCTCTCAAAAAACTCTTTTTTGAAAGAAGATAGCCTGCCTCGGGCGATGGCCTCCCTCATATTATCCATGAAACTCAGATAAAAATGAAGATTATGAATGGTGTTGAGCCGGAGTCCCAGGACTTCATTGTTCATGTAAAGGTGCCTCAAATAGGCCCTGCTGAAGTGACGACAAGTATAACAATGGCATTGGGGGTCTATGGGCAAAGGATCCTTAGTATAGCAAGTCCTTTTAATACTCATGGGGCCTTCCCACGTGAAAAGGGTTCCATTGCGTGCGTTTCTGGTGGGTATGACACAGTCGAACATGTCTATTCCTAAGGATACCGCCTCTACCAGGTCCTCTGGCCTACCCACGCCCATGAGATAGCGAGGCTTGTCATGGGGAAGGAGGGAAGCACAGAGATCCACTGTCTCATACATGAGTTCAGGGGGCTCCCCCACGCTCACTCCACCAACTGCGTAGCCATCAAAACCCATCTCCCCCAACTCTTCTATGGCCTGCCTCCTTAACTCAGGATAGAAGGACCCCTGGACTATGCCAAAGAGGGCAGTCCGACCTTTTTTGGCTTCTAAGCTCCTTCCTGCCCAGCAATGGGTGAGTTTCAAGGATTCCTGGGCCTCTTTTTGGCTGCAGGGATAGGGCAGACATTCGTCCAAAACCATCATGATATCAGAGCCTAAGGCCTCTTGAATTTCTATGGCCAGTTCAGGAGTGAGAAGGTGCATGGACCCATCCAAGTGGGATTTAAACTCTACTCCCTCCTCCTTAACCTTTTTCAGAGGGCTCAAGCTGTAAACCTGGAATCCTCCGGAATCAGTTAAAATTAACCTTTCCCACCCCATAAATGGGTGAAGACCCCCCAGTTCCTTTATAACTCGGTGACCAGGCCGAAGATAGAGGTGATAGGTATTGGCCAGGATGAGGGTAGATCCCAGGTCCCTGAGATCCTGGGGAGAAAGGGTTTTTACAACTCCCAAGGTACCTACTGGCATGAAAATGGGAGTGAGGGCCCTATAACGCTCTGTCTCTATGAGGCCCAACCTCCCTTGAGTAGCCTTATCTCTCTTTAGCACCCGGAATCCAAACATGGGTCCTCCCTCCTTCTTAGGGACCACAGTACCTAAGAGATTAGCTCCTTTGAGCTATCCCTAACAATACCGGGATTATTTTTCCTTTTTTGGACTTTAGAAGTGGGTTTCTGGGAAAAGGCATAGCTTTTAAGGGGTTGCATATTTATGACAGGGGGCTATTAAAGAAAGAGCATGCAGAAATGGGGGTAGTTTTTGATGAAGAGATATAAGAGATTAGCAGAAGCCATATTGGAAAGGGCTATCATAGATCTCTTAAAGCCCGTAGCCGAGGAGAAAAAGAGGACTTTGGAGTGGGTAACGGCCTATCATTGGATCTTCAACTCTGAATGGCCCAGCATCCTCAAGTTCGAATCTTGCTGTGATGCCTTGGACATTAACCCCGGGGAAATGAGGAGGATGCTGAAGAGAGCCTGTGATGATAGGATCATGGCCATGGAGATTCTATACCGCAGCAAAAAAATGGACAACGGCAAGGGGGGATCGAACCAAGTCACTGCTGTAGAATAAAAGGAGGAGTTAGCCTCTTTTGGGCCTGTTTTTTTGAAACAGAATTCTGAGTCCTTCTAAGGTAAGCCAGGGATCCACTTGTTCTATTTCTCCGCTGGTGTTGGCTATAATAGGAGCCATGCCTCCGGTAGCTATCACCTTCGATTCCTCCCCAAGTTCCCTTTTAAACGCTCTGGCCATGCCGTCCACTAAAGCCACATAGCCGAAGAATACCCCTGATTGAATAGACTCCACCGTGTTTTTGCCAATAATCCTATCCGGCTTGCGAAGCTCTACCCTGGGAAGCTGAGCCGTCTCCCTGAATAAGGCCTCCATGGATATACCTACACCTGGAGCAATAGCACCGCCCAGATACTCGCCCTTAGGAGAAATGGCATCAAAGGTGGTAGCCGTGCCAAAGTCCACTACTACTAAGGGACCCCCGTATTTAGAATAGGCTGCCACAGCATTCACCACCCTGTCTGTACCTACCTCTCGGGGATTGTCCACGAGGATGGGAATCCCTGTTTTTGTCCCAGGACCCACCACTATAGGCGCCAATGGAAGGAGAAGCCTAAAGCTCTGATAGAGAATAGGGGTCAGGTTAGGCACAACGCTGGAGATGATAGCCCCTTCTATCTCCGGGAGTTCAATACCTTCAAGATCGAACAGGGACTTAACCAAAACTGCGTACTCATTCTGAGTCCTATCCCTTCTCGTTCCTAATCTCCAATGGGCCTTCAGGTTTTCCCTCTGAAAGATTCCCATAACGATATTGGTGTTACCTATATCAATTACCAGAAGCATGACGCTTTTTATCCAGGTATCGTTGGAGAATGAGGACTGCTGCCAGCCTATCAACATGCCTGCTTCTCTTTTTTCTCGTAAGCCCTGCCTCCTTCATAATTCCGTGGGCCTCCCAAGTAGTGAGCCTTTCGTCATACATCTCCACGGGAAGTCCTGTGGCGTGGTAAATTCTCTGGGCAAAGCCCCGAGCCTCTCGAGCCATTTCCCCCTCTCCTCCATCCATATTCAAGGGAAGCCCTACCACGATCATCCCTACCCTATTGGTTGTTGCCAGTTTGGCTATTCTATTTAAGGTCTTGGGGCCGTGGGAAAAGACATCCAAAGGCTGGGCCACGGTGCCCGTGGGATCAGAAAGAGATATACCTATCCTTGACCTTCCATAATCTATACCCATGATCCTCATGATAGGAAAGGGACCAGACCTGGCCCCTTAAGTCAAATCCTTCACCCCGTTGGGGCACATCCCCCAGTAGACCTCGAGGAGCTGGCGAAAGAAGAGAAGAGCTTCTTTACCTCTTTGCTCCCACACTGGGGACACTTAATCTCCCTGTCCTTGGAAAGGACCAACTGGAGGAAGCGCTGACCACAAGACTTACACTGAAACTCGTAAAGGGGCATGGCCTTTTTACTGCTGTACGTATTTATTGATTATATTAATAATAGCTTCTTTCGGCTGAACTCCTATCACCTGTTCTGTCACCTCTCCCCCTTTAAAAAGAAGAAGGGTGGGAATGGCTCTGATCCCGTAACGAACAGCCAACTGAGAACTCTCATCCACGTTTACCTTTCCCACTTTCAACTTTCCCTGATACTCCTGGGCTATGGACTCTACAATGGGGGATATCATAGAGCAGGGGGCACACCATACAGCCCAAAAATCGATTAGCACAGGCACTTCGGACTGGAGTACTTCCTGATCAAAATTACTCTCTGTAAGAGTTACCATATTCTCACCAGACATAAGCTTTTCCTCCCATATATTTCCACCTCTGAAAATGGTGCCGGGGCCCAGAATTGAACTGGGGACACGTGGATTTTCAGTCCACTGCTCTACCGACTGAGCTACCCCGGCTGAGCCTGGAGCAATCTAATCCAGCCTCCACTCCTTGTCAAGGGCAAGGTCAGCTTGCTATAAGCTTATCACACTGGAGGGAGGACATGTGGAAAAGGTTTTTTAAGGGTAAGGAGTGGGACAAAAGCTTCAAATTGGGCAAGAAGAAGATGAAGGATCTCCTGGAGCGGGTCAAAAAAAGAGGAGATGAAGGAGTAAATCTGGAAGCCTTAGAGGTCTTAGAGTTCTATGGATTGCCTGTGGCCCCATACAGGGTAGTGAGATCCCAGGATGAGGTCTACCAGGTAGCTGAAGACTTGGGGTACCCTTTAGTGCTAAAAGCTATCACTTCCAAAGTGATCCACAAGGAGGATGCGGAAGCAGTAGCCGTGGTCAACAACAAAGAGATGGTGAACAAAATGTACCCTTCTGTCCTGGGAGAAGTAGCCAGTAGGATGCCTTGGCTCACCCTTATGGGCGTCCTGGTCCAAGAAAAAGCAGAAGGAACTGAGAAGCAGGAAATCAGCCTTGAGCGAGAGGGAAAAAAGGCTTTTCCCTTTAAATGGATAATCCGGTTTTTTAGGGACGAAAAAGAAGAGGGAATCCGAGATACAGAAGTAGTAGATATCGGCGATCTGGCTGTTCATACCCCCCAAAAAGAGGAATGGCGGGAGATATATCAAGGTGTATGGTCCCTTTGGCTTCAGTACCCCCAGATAAGGAGATTGGAGTTGGATATTATCTGCCCACCCCCTTCCGCCAAAGTAGTGGATGCCAAAATCTTCTTTTTTGAGTTCTAATAGGTGCCTATGGGAAATTTGGGCATAATCACGGGCCAAGGAAACATTGTGGATCTGGCTTTGAATCTTCTGGAAAGGCAAAGAGAAGAATTCTACATCATTGACCTCACTGGAGGAGAAGTTTTAAAACGCTTTCCTCACTGTCCGGGAAAGGCCTTCGGGGCAGGGCAAGTAGGAAGTATTATCAAAACCTTGAAAAGGGCCCACGTGGATAGAGTCCTTTTTCTGGGGAAGATAGACAAGAGGGTGCTCTACAAGCACCCAAGAGTGGATCTGAGAGCGGCTAAGGTCCTTCTCACTTTGAGAGACTTCAGCGATGATTCCCTCCTCAATGCCGTAATTCAAGAGTTAAAAAAAGAGAAAATAAGGTTGGTGGGACAGAAGGAGGTTTTGGGGGATATGATCCCCCCCTCCGGCTTGCTGGCAGGAGTGGAGCCCAACAGGAAAACTATGGAGGATGTGGCCTTTGGCTTTTCCATGGCCCTGGAGATAGGGAGACTGGGCATAGGCCAAACGGTGGTAGTGAAAGACCGATCTGTGGTAGCCGTTGAATCCTTGGAAGGTACCGATGAGACCATTAAGCGGGGCGGAGCGTTGGCCGGTCCCGGGACAGTAGTGGTAAAGGTTAAGAGACCCTCCCAGTCCCCTCTGCTGGATGTACCCACTGTGGGGCTAAGAACCTTAGAGGTAATGGAAGGGGTAAAGGCCCGGGCCCTGGCTGTAGAGGCCCACGAAACCCTGGTACTAAACTTACAAGACATAGACAAACGGTCGAAGAAATCAGGTATCTCCCTCCTGGCTGTAGATGAAGCCTTTTTGGCATCATGGCTCGCGTCCTTATAATTGCTGGCGAGGCCTCGGGGGACAGATTAGGAGGTCTTCTCCTCCATGAGTTTCACGCCATTTCCCCTGGCCACACCTTTTTAGGAATAGGAAGCTCCTCCCTAAGAAAGCAAGGAGTGAAGCTGCTGGCCTGCTCCCAAGAATTAGATATAGTAGGAGGACCGGAAGGCCTATCTCGTTTACCCAAGGTATACAGGGTATATTCAAGACTGAAAAGGGCAATTGCTCGGAGGGAGGTGGACGTCCTTCTCCTCATCGACTATCCAGGAATGAATCTGAAACTGGCCCAGGTAGCAAAGGATCATGGGGTGCCTGTAGTCTATTATGTATCTCCTCAGATATGGGCATGGAGGCCTGGCCGCATAAAAAAGATCAAGGGTACCATTGATCTTATGATGGTAATCCTACCCTTTGAAGAGGAGCTTTATAGAAGGGCAGGGGTCAATGTGGTCTACGTAGGCCATCCCTTGCTCGATGTAGTTAGACCAGAAATGAAGAGAGAAGATCTGTGCCGGGAGTTGTCTATACCAGAGGATAGGGACTTAATAGCCCTGCTTCCCGGCAGTCGCCAGCAAGAGTTGGATTATCTTATGGGGGAAATGGCCCATGCCGCTTTCTTAATAGCCCAAAGGAGAAAGGTGTCTTTTCTTCTTCCTGTAGCCCCCACCCTTACCGTGGAAAGGGTTAAAGACCAATGGGCTGGACTTGCATGGAGCAAGGGGGTAGATTGTTTCATCATGGGAGATGGTGCATATAGTGCCTTGGCAGCTTCTCAGGCTGCCTTGGTAGCGTCGGGTACAGCCACCTTAGAGGCAGCCCTTTTAGGCACGCCTCAGGTATTAGCTTACAAAGTCAACCCCATTACATATTTGGTGGGTAAACGTTTAGCCAAGGTGAAGTGGCTTTCCTTGGTAAATATTCTTCTGGGTAAAGGGTTAATTCCTGAACTCATCCAATCTGAGGCTACAGGGGTCCTAATGGCCCAGAAACTTGAGGCCATTTTAAAGGAAAAAGATGAGGGTATGAAAAGGGGGTTTTCCAAGCTCAGGGAGATCCTTGGTCCTCCTGGTGCCTCCGCCCGGGCTGCCCAGCAATTGGCCAACTTTTTAAAGGAACGGGGACTATGAGGTACTACCTCCGCATCCTTTCTTACGCCAAGCCATATTGGTTCAGGATATCTATAGCTCTCATTACGGCCCAGGTAGTGGCAGCCACCGACGGTGCCCTGGCCTGGCTGGTCAAACCTATGATGGACAGGATATTTGTAGAGAAGAATGCCGCAATGCTGAAGTTCATTCCCATAGCCATCATCGGCCTTTACACGGTGAGAGGGATAGGGCGCTACCTTCAGAACTACCTCATGAGATACGCAAATCTCAGGATGATCATGGATCTCAGGACTGACATCTTTCGCCACTTCCAAAGGATGAGCCTGGCCTTCTACAAGGATCGTTCTACAGGAGAGCTTATGTCCAGGATCACCAGTGACGTGGGAGCCGTAAGAAACGCCAATGTGGGGTTGGTGAAAAACCTTTTCCGGCAGATCTTCACCCTTTTGGCCCTTATGGTGGTGCTCTTCAGAAGAGACTGGCAACTGGCCCTTATGGCTTGCGTCACTGTTCCTCCATCTGGGATCCTTATTGATCGTTTAGGGAGGAAGATTAAAAGACTCACCAAGGAATCCCAGGAGAAACAGGCAGACCTGTCTACCCTCTTAGTAGAGTCCCTCTCAGGGGCCAGGATCGTTAAGGCCTTCAACATGGAGAAACAGGAGACCAAGAGGTATAGAAGACAGCTTCACAAGCTCTATTCTCTTAGCATGAAGAAGGTGAAGGCATCAGAGCTGGTTTCTCCATTGGTAGAGTGGTTGGGTTCTCTGGGCGTGGCAGCCATTATCTATGTGGGGGGTACCAGGGTTATGTCGGGGGTGCTCACCCCCGGTGACTTCTTTTCCTTCATGGCAGCCCTTATGATGATGTACAGCCCCATAAGAAAGCTCACCAACGTGAACAGTTCCATCCAGTCGGCCACAGCAGCAGCTGAAAGGATCTTTGAGGTCTTAGACCTGGAACCAGACATCAAGGATGCCCCTGATGCTGTCGAGATTAAGGAGTTCAAAGACTCTATCCGATTTGATCAAGTGTGGTTTGCCTACCCTGACGATCCAGAGACCTGGACCCTCAAGGACATAACCTTAGAGGTGAGGAAAGGTGAGTTGCTGGCCATAGTGGGAGAAAGCGGGGCCGGGAAGAGCACCTTGGTGGATCTGGTGCCACGCTTCTATGACGCAACTAAAGGAGCCCTTTACATAGACGGTACAGACGTCAGAAAGGTAACCCTTAACTCTCTAAGAAGCATCACGGGAGTGGTGACCCAAGAAATCATCCTTTTCAACGATACCATTTTTAATAATATCCTTTATGGACGCCCTGGGGCCACATTTGATGAGGTAATAGAGGCTGCCAGAGTGGCCCATGCCCATGAGTTTATCGAGGATCTTCCCCACGGCTACGATACTGTTATTGGTGAAAGGGGTACCCGCCTATCCGGGGGGCAGAAGCAGAGAGTTGCTATAGCCAGGGCAGTATTGAAAAATCCTCCCATCCTTATCCTGGACGAAGCCACATCGGCCTTGGACACTCAATCAGAAAGGATGGTCCAGGTGGCCCTGGACCGTCTTATGGAAGGCCGAACGGTCTTTGTCATCGCCCATCGTTTGTCCACTGTCCAGAATGCCAGCAGGATCCTGGTGCTGGACAAAGGAGAAATAAAGGAGATGGGTAGCCACCAGGAGCTCTTGGAACAAGGGGGCCTCTACAGCCGCCTTCACCAACTCCAATTCTCCCAGGACTATGAGGATAAGCCTCTCTCCGCAGTTAACTTCTAAGCTCCTGGGGCTTTTAGTAGGTCCCCTTGGCTCCACTTACAGGATCAGGGTCTGGAACATAGAAACAGAAGATCTTCTCAAGAGGAAAAAAGAAGGCCTTATATACACCTTTTGGCACAATAGGCTCTTCCCTTTGGTAGCCTACTACCGTCGTTTCTATCTTTCTCGATTCCCTAAGGAAAGGGTGGATGTACTAGTGAGCAAGAGCAAAGACGGAGAGATGGCGGCCCTCATGCTGCACCGATTTGGATTTGGCACCATCAGAGGTTCCAGCTCTCGAAGGGGAAGAGAGGCCCTTTTGGAGATGGTAGAAAGGGTGAAAAGTGGGGGAGACGTAGGCATCATCCCCGATGGACCTAAGGGTCCCCGATACATAGCCAAGGGAGGGGCTGTAGCCCTGGCTAAAGCTACCGGGGCACCCATACTTCCCGTGGGTGTTTCCGCCAAACCCGCTAAGGTCTTTCATAGTTGGGACAGGTTTATACTTCCCCTTCCCCTTGCTCGGGTAGGCATCCTCTTTGGAGGACCCCTTTACGTGACCAAGGAAGAGGAGATAGAGACCTCCAGAATACGCCTTGAAAGGGCCCTTATGGATGTCACCCGGGAGGCAGATATCCGCATGGGAGTAAAGGTGGAATATTGAAACTGCCTCATCTAGTACCTGGCTTCTTCCTCCAGCGCATGAATCGATTTCTGGCTACAGTAGAAGTGGAAGGAAAAACCCACCCTACTTTTGTACCCAATTCAGGCCGCATGGAAGAACTTCTGCTGGAAGGGGTCCAGGTCTATTTGAAGGACAGGCGAAAACTCCCAGGTAAGACCCACTATGAGTTGGTCCTGGTGAAGAAGGAGGACACACTGGTGGGTTTGGACTCTCGAATGCCTCCCTCCATTTTGGAGGAAGCGGTGCTTCGAGGCAGGGTAATGCCCGGTCTCAAGCCCATTGGCAGGGAACCATCCTTAGGCAATGGACGGGCAGATCTTCTGCTGCAGGGCAAAGGTAGCCAGGTTTGGGTAGAAACCAAGTCGGTAAACTTGGTGGAAAACAAAGTGGCCCTTTTCCCCGATGCCCCTACTATTCGGGGCACTAAGCATATGAATGCCTTAAGAAACCTGGTAGAAACAAGAAAAGGAGAGGCCTGGGTGGTCTTTATAATTCAAAGGAAGGACGCTGAGGCCTTTTCTCCTTTCACCAAAAGGGATCCTCTCTTTGCCCAGGCCCTGAAGGAGGCCTACAAAAGAGGGGTGAAGGTAGCAGCCTTTCGTTCCCTGGTCACCCTGAAAGAGATCATCCTGGATAGAGAAGTACCCGTCCTTTTATAGAGTGCACGCCTTCAAAAGCCTCCTTAAACCATAGGAATCACCCGCTGTACTCCTAATTCTCATATACCAGGCTGTTTGGCTAACTCCACCAGCCCTGACTTTTTTGCAGCTTACATCACTCTCCTCTATCCGAAGGGATTCCCCGGGGGGTACCTACTTTCCTCGGTCTACCCCGTCTCATTCTTTCTCTGATTATCATCCTCATGATCTCCCGATTGAATCGCTCTGTGAACAAGATATACTTAGCCTCCTCTTGGGGAGAGAGCTCTTTCTCCAAGGCCCGAAGTTCTTTCACCCTTAGCCTGGCCAGTTCCACACCTACGTTGAGGTACCTCAAAGACATGGACCTTACATCTCCTTTCACAGCCTTACCCCTTGAGGCATTTATGAGTTCCTCCCGGAGGCTCCGCCTCTCCTGAACCAGTTTTCTGCGTTGGAGATCAAACCTCCTAAGTATAATAAAAAGTCTCTGAGCCCTGTCCTGGGATAGATTCAACACGTCCATGAGCTTCCAATTCCTTATGGTCTCCACCTTCTCCATAGTTCGGGCCTCCTCTTTCTTAGAGACCCCTCCCAAGCTTAAAACGGGCGTACTTAGGAAACACAAAAAAACCACAAGAGAAAAACCCAGTTTATAGACATCCTTCATGCTACACCCCCTATCTGGTTTATGGTTTCCCGACCTTGCTTACTTGTCCCCTTCAAAAGAGCATCTAATTCAGCAGGTGAAAGGCTACCTGCCGATTCCAACGCATCAGCCCAAGGGGTAATTGTAGAAAAGGGCTCTCCATGGGGAAGAGAAAGGGCCATGGCCCTGTTTAACTCCACCATATCTTTCCTATCCAACTGGGAAAGAATTTCGGCTTCCCCACCTGGAGGAATAATATCCCACGAAGTTATCCTCCATTTAATATTTGAATGGCCAATAAAAAGGAAAAGAAAACAGAAGGCCAAAAGGAGACCCCCTATACAGGCCCCCCACCCCCAAGGAAGGCTCAATGGCGAAGAAGGGGAAGACAAGGAAAGAGATGGGACCACCTGCTTCGCTTCCTCCAAGAGCCTCTCCTCCATGGCAAGAAAGAAGGCCTCGCCATCTCCAGCTATTTCTCCTTCTTGCAATGCCTGGAATAGACGCTTCATGAAAGAGAGTCTTTCTCTGCACTCTCTGCACTTTAATAGATGGAAAAAGAGGGGAAGCCTTGCCAGGGCAAATCCGGCCTCGTCATACCATCTCTCAACGAACTCTTCACAGGTCACGACCTTCCCCCAGAATCCATCTCAATCTTTTCACTCCCACCCAAAAAAGACTCCTGGCGGTTGCCGGCTGACACCCCATGGCCAGAGCCACCTCTTTGAAGGAGAGTTCACCATAAACCCTGAGAACAATAGCCATCCTCTGACGAGGTGGAAGGTGACTAAGGGCCCAACGGATACGTTCCTTCTCCTGAAGGGTAGACAAAATCTGAAAGGCCTCACTCTCTCGGGGAACCCCATCCCTCTCAAAGTCCAGGGCATAAGCTTCACCTTTTTTACGGCGCAGAGAGTCTTTGACCAGGTTAGATGTGATCTGGAGAAGCCAAGGTCTAAAGCTGGAGGGATTTTTAAGACAAGCCAATCCCTTCAAAGCCCTTAAAAAGGCCTCTTGGGTGATGTCCCTGGCACTTTCTCTATCACCCATCATATTAAAAGCCGCGTTATATACCATCCTTTCGTACCTCCTCACCAGATCTGAGAAAGCCTGGGCCGATCCTTCCAAAAACATAGCTATGAGGTCCTCATCTTTTTTCATCCCTCTATCCTCTTAGACGCAGTGGTGTGAAAAAGCGTGTAAAAAGGAGAGGCACCGGCAGGACTATTTGAAGAAATGGGGGGCAAAAGACGAGAGGGAAACCACCTGCCTGATTAGATCCCTTACGAATCCTTCCTAAAAAGAAAGAGTTTACGCCTAATAGTATTTCTGTGAACACCCAGGATCCTTGATGCCCTAATCTGATTACCCTGGGTCAAACCCAAGACCTCTTCCAAAAGTACCTTCTCTACCTGCTCAAGAACCTTCCCATAAATATCCATCTCCCCCTCTTTGAGCATCCGTTGAACCTCCTCCCTCAGGTAGAGAATGAAAGGGGGCTCCTCCCTATTCTCCCGAATCACCAAAGGGAGAAGATCTAAAGAGACAAGCTGCCCCCTGCATAAGGACACCAGCCTCTCTACCACCTCTTTCAGCTCTTTCACATTGCCCGGCCATCTATACCTCATAAGGGCCTCCATGGCTTGACTGGTGAAACCCTTTACCCTGCTCCTCGTTGCCTCAGCCGCCCTTTGAAGAAAGTAGTTAGCCAACAAGGGAACATCTTCTACCCTCTCCCTCAAGGGAGGAATCTCCAAGGTAAGGGTCTGGAGGCGCAAAAACAGATCCTCATTAAACACCCCCTCCACCACCAGACGGGGTAAGTCCTTGCTGGTTGTTGCCATGATCCTGGCCTCCAATTGAAAGATCCTGCCCCCCAAACCAATATACTCCCCCTGTTCCAAGACCGTTAACAGTTTATCCTGAACCTCTGGTACCAGATCCTCCACATGCTGGATCACCAAGGTGCCACCCCGGGCATTTTCCAGCTTCCCCCCTCTGCCAAAAAGTTCTGTCTCTACCCGCGGAGCTGGAAGTCTAGCAGGAGTGAAAAAAACCAAGGGCCCATCCCCCCGGCCACTGTGAATGTGCATATACTGGGCAGCAGCTCCCTTTCCACTCCCTTTTTCCCCAATGATAAGGGCAGAAAGATCAGTGGCGGCAAGGCGCCCCATGCGCTTCAGCACCTCCTCCATGGCAGGAGACTGGGTCATGAACTCATGAGATCTATCCTCTCCCTCTTCCCTCCTGAGGAGAGCCTCTCCCTCCTTCACCACACCCCGTAGCCTCGATAGATCAAAGGGCTTAGGAAGATAATCCATAGCCCCACGTTTCATAGCCTCAATCACAGTTTCTGGCCCTCCCCGCCCCGTCATTAACACCACCAAGGGGGGATCCTCCATGGCAAGGACCTCTTCTAAAAATTGAAGACCATATCCATCGGGAAGATAGATATCCAGAAAAACCAACTGGACATCCCTCAGCAGCCCCCTACCATCCCTCAAGGTAGGAGCCTCTAAGACCTCGTAATCCCGGCCCAAGGCCTTATTGATTATCCACTGGACGCTGGGATCATCGTCTATGACCAGAATCTTCATGCCCCTGCCTCAAAGGTAAAAGCACTTCAAAGACCGTCCAATCTCCCTCCCTCCCGTACTGGAGATGGCCCTGGTGACACTTCACTATCTTATAAGCAATGGACAAACCCAGACCCGTACCCTTTACCTTAGAGGTGACAAAGGGAGAAAACAGACTATCCTCCACATCAGGGGGCACACCACCTCCCGTATCCTCTACCCTCACCAAAAGGGCATCTGCCTGGGGAAGGAGCCTCCTATCCCAGGAAAGAGCCGTTTTTACCCTCAGGGTTCCACCTTGGGGCATGGCTTCCAATGCGTTCTTCACCAAGTTGGAAAAGACCTGATAAAGCCTAAAAGGATCCGCTCCCAAAGGAGGCAAACTGGGATCATAGAGGCGCTCCACCTGAACATCTTGCATCTGGATCTGATGCTTGTATGCATTGAGTACCTCCTCCAGCACCCTGTGGATATTGGTCTTCACCATCTCTAAACTCAAGGGTCGGGAAAAATCCAGGGTCTCCTCCACCAACTGTTGAAGCCTCACCACTTCCCTCTTTATAAACCTCATATACTCCAAAGGATCTCCCTCTTCCTCTTCCATAAGCTGAACGGCCCCCTTCAAACCCGTAAGGGGACCCTTAAGCTGATGAAAGGCCATACCTAATGCCTCCTCTACCAAGGAGATGGCCAATCCCTCCTTATCTTTCTCCTCCAACACCTTGATACGGGTGACATCTCTGAAAAGGATACCCACTACCCTTTTCCCTTCCACCTCCACTGGAAAAAAGCTGGCCATGAGATACCTATTGTCACCTCTGAGGGTGAGAGGATACCCTCGTAGCACCCTGCCCTCCCTCAAAACCCGGGCCCAAGCCTGGAGAAATCCCTGGTCATCCACCACAGTGGATAGGGGAACCCCCCGTAGATGGCCTAAAGACAAGACTTCCCGGGCAGCAGGGTTGGCGTACTCCACTCCTCCCTCATCGTCCACCAAGAGATAGGGATCCCCCAATCCCTCTAACAGTTCCCTAAAAGGAATCTCATTCATGTTCATAATTGATGGCATGAAACGCAAAGATTGGCAAGGGTAAGGGCTATTGAAAGAAGAGAATAAAGCCCAAGATGATGAGTAGAAGGGCCCCTCCTCTTCTCGCCAAGTCCAAAGGTATCCATAGAGCCAAATGCTCTCCCACCAAAACGGCTAAAAGGGTGGTAGCAGTTAAGGCCAAAGACGCCCCAACAAAAACGGCCAGGGGCGATCTACCCGAAGAGGCAAACCCCAATACCGCCAACTGGGTCTTGTCCCCCAGCTCAGCCAAAAACACAGCCACGAACACAGCCACTAGGCTCTTAATGTTCATCACCCTCTACCTCCCAGGACTTTTCCTCTTACCTACCATAAAAAGCGGAGCACATCACCGGTGCCCATGGTATTTCACTGTTCCTTTGTGGTATATATATCTTACTATGAAGGCTCCTTTGGATAAGATTCGGACTATCATCCAACACCGAGAGGTAAGGGAAGAACCACCATCAGAGAGGATACCCTCGGCGGTGCTGGTCCCCCTCCTAAATGAAAGGGGGAGGCTCCACCTCCTCTTCATAAGAAAGGTGGAAGACAACTCCCTCCACTCGGGACAAGTCTCCTTTCCCGGGGGTGCTAAAGAAGATGAAGACCTCCACCTATTAGCTACTGCTCTAAGGGAGACCCATGAGGAGATTGGTATCCCCCCCTCGTCATGGGAGGTGTTAGGACCCCTGGATCCTGTAAAAACCCTGGGATCGCCCTTCATCATCTACCCTTTCGTAGCCTTTCTCAGGAAACCCATACCCCCTAACCCTTCGCCCCAGGAGGTTGCAAGGGTGTTCACCGTTCCCTTGGCCTACATCCTGGAGAGATACCCCTTCCAGCTCCAAAACTTCACCTGGCGGGACAAGAACTACGAGACCTTCCTCATCCCCTATGGAGAAGAAATTATCTGGGGAGCTACAGCTCGCATACTCCAAGCCTTCTGCCAGCTTATCAAGGAAACCCACCCCTCTGGCGCTGGACTTCATAGAGAAAAACCGCCGTGGAAGCGGCCACATTGAGAGAAGCCGTTTTTCCCTTCATAGGAATCCTTATTAGAAAGTCGCATGTATCCCTCACCAAGGGGGAAAGCCCCTTCTCTTCGCTACCCATGACAAGAACCAAAGGCAGGGTGAGATCCACCCCATAGGGCACCTGCTCCCCCTGAAGGTGGGTACCAACTATCCAGAGCCCCTCCTTCTTCATAGCCCGAAGGGTAGTGGTAAGGTTGGAAACCCTATCTACTGGCAAGTGAAAAATGGCTCCAGCAGAAGCCCTAACAACACCAGACGTTATAGGGGCTGATCTCCTCTTAGGAAAGATGACCCCATGGACTCCCAAGACCTCACAGGATCGAAGGATGGCCCCCATGTTCCCCACATCTACCACCCCATCCAAGGCAAGGAATAGAGGTGCTTCTCCCCTTTCCCTAACCTCCCTGAGACGCTCCTGCCATGGAAGAAACCCAACAGGAGATAGAATGAGCACGGCCCCCTGATGCTCATGGGAATAACGGGCCAGGTGCTCCTTGGGCACCTTAACCACTTTGATCCCCTGCTCCCGGGCCTTCTGAGCTAAGCCTTCCAAGCGTCCCCCTCCCCCCTTGAGAAGATAGAGGCTTTGGGCCGGATGCTTAGCCTTTAAGGCCTCCTCAATAGCCCTCAGGCTCCAGACCAGCAACTCATCGCCCATAGTTCCTCTTCTCCATAAGAAGTCCCTGCCTCACTTCCTCCATAAAACGAAGCACCAAGGGCATTTTGTAATCAGGATAAGTCCAACCCATGGGCTCAAAGCTCCCGCCGTGATACACCATGGTAACCTCTGCGTATATACCATCCCCAAGATAGATCCTGTGGGAGTAACCTTTGGTGGTGGCCAGCACTAACTGAGCCTCTGTGAGATAACCCGGATCAAGGTTCACCACTCTCCTAAGGACCCCTTCCCTATCCTCGGCCAGCTCTTCCTCCAAGGCATTAGTAAAACCCTTGGCCTCTGCCAAGGCCTCCTGGGGGAAGAAACCACCAAAGGCCCAAAAGAACTTCAATAGGCCTGAACCCATCTCAAGCTCATAATACTCAGTGTGAGTAAAAGGGTAAGAAGGACTCTCCAAGACCACAGGCCCAAACTTCCCCACCATGGCCTCCCTCACCCTCCCCCAGGGAGCAGATGGAGAACCCATCAAGGCGCAGACGAGTCTGGCCGGACCAGGTCTCTTGGGCTTACCCACCCCTCCTCACATCAAAACGAACTTGGGCAAAGCGCTTCTTGCCATACTTAAGGACATGCTCTTTATCATCACAGGGAATCTCCGCGTCCCTATCAGTTATCCTCTTTCCATCCCATCGCACCCCTCCCTGTTGAATAGCCCTTATGGCTTCGCTGGTAGAACGGGCAAAACGAATAGCTGTGAGGATCCGGGCAAGCCAAATCTTCCCCCCCTGGGAAATCACGGTGAACTCAGGCATCTCTGTGGGAAGCTTTCTCTCCTTAAAAACCCGTTCAAACTCCTCCTCAGCCTTCTGGGCAGCCTCCTGGCTATAGAAACAGGCCACTATCTCCTTAGCCAGATCCATCTTGGCCCTCTTAGGATGAAGCCCACCCTCCATCACCCGTTCCTTCAAGGCCTGAGTTTCAACGGGGGGAAGGGACGACAAAAGTTCGTAGTACTTCCACATAAGCTCATCAGAGATGGACATAAGCTTTCCAAACATCTCCTGGGGAGGTTCAGTAATACCCACATAGTTGCCCAGGGATTTGGACATCTTGTGGACCCCGTCCAAGCCCTCTAGAATGGGTAGCATCATCACCACCTCAGGCTCCTGGCCGTACTCCCTCTGGATATCCCTGGCCACCAACAGGTTGAAGCGCTGGTCGGTGCCCCCAACCTCTACATCAGCCTTCAAGGCCACAGAATCGTAGCCTTGAAGAAGAGGATACAGAAACTCATGGATATAAACAGGTACACCCTCCCTATAGCGGCCTTTGAAATCATCCCTCTCCAGCATCCTGGCCACCGTATACTTAGCCGCCAGCTTTATCATACCCTCCGCTCCCAAAGGGGAAAGCCACTGGCTGTTGAAGGACACCACGGTTTTCTCAGGATCGAGGATCTTAAAGACCTGCTCCTTGTAAGTCTGGGCATTCTCCTGGACCTCCTGGGGGGTAAGGGCCTTCCTAGTCTCTGACTGGCCTGTGGGATCACCTATCATTCCAGTAAAGTCGCCAATAAGAAAGACTACTTTATGACCTATGTCTTGAAACTGCTTAAGTTTCTGGATGAGGACCGTGTGACCCAGATGAAGGTCAGGAGCCGTTGGATCGAAGCCCGCCTTTATAACAAGAGGCTTCCCATCTCTTCGACTGCGTTCCAGTTTCCTCAACAGCTCTCCCTCATCTATGATCTCTTCCACACCCTTCGCCAGCAGTTCCATTTCCTCCCTGATATCCACCACTCACCTCCCAAGAGAATGCTAATGTGTATAGAACGGCTCTCCACCCTTTTCAAGGATGATAAAATTCAAAAGTCCCATCAAAAACCGATCATTACCGTAGTTAAGACATTCAAGTTAAAGAAAGTCCGTCTGAAAGTAAGTGAAAGGACGGAATCCTCCTTCTTCCAGGGAAAATGAGGAAAGTCTTGTAGGTCTCTTTCCTTGAATAAAGGTTAGATCTGTGTTAAATTAACTATAGCAATTTTCCCACGTGAAAACGTAGTTAACCGAGGCACAAAAACTGAGAGAAGAAACGTGGAGAGGCAATATGAAAGTGCTTCTGGTCTATCCAGAGTACCCTAACACATTTTGGGGATTTAAGTATGCCCTGAGATTTATCTCCAAGAGGGCAAGCCTTCCTCCACTTGGATTGCTGACTGTGGCTGCAATGCTCCCAAAAGAGTGGCACAAAAAGTTGATTGATATGGCAGTAACAGAACTCTATGACGATGATATAAAATGGGCCGATTATGTATTTATCAGTGCCATGACTGTTCAAAAAGAATCCACAAATACTGTGATAGAAAGATGCAAGAGATTTGGGACTAAGGTTGTTGCAGGTGGACCACTTTTCACAATGGAATACAGAGAGTTCGAGAAAGACATAGACCACCTTGTGCTCGATGAGGCCGAGATCACACTCCCTGCATTTCTGAGTGACCTGGATAAAGGGTGTCCTCGCCACATCTATACCTCGGAACAATGGGCTGACATACGAGAGACGCCCATTCCCCTATGGAAACTTATTGACATGCGTAGATACGCTACTATGAACATTCAGTTCTCAAGGGGATGCCCCTTCGATTGCGAGTTCTGCGATATACCCATCCTTTATGGACATACACCACGCACGAAGAGCAAAGAACAAATGGTAGCAGAGCTTGAGGCTCTGTTCACAGGTGGTTGGAGAGGTGGGGTTTTCATTGTAGATGATAACTTTATTGGAAATAAGAGGGTATTAAAAAGGGATATCCTGCCTACCATGATAGAATGGATGGAAGGGAAAGGTTATCCCTTCAGCTTCTCAACAGAGGCTTCCATTAACCTATCCGACGATGAGGAACTTATGCAGATGATGGTCCAGGCAGGGTTTGATACGGTATTTATCGGCATTGAATCGCCACATGAGGAGAGCTTAGAGGAATGTGGTAAGATCCAAAACAAAAATCGAGATTTGATATCAAGCGTTAAAAAAATCCAAAAACACGGACTTCAGGTTCAAGGAGGGTTTATTATAGGTTTCGATAGCGACCCGCCTTCCATATTTGAGAAGATAACCTCCTTTATCCAGGAGAGTGGCATTGTGAGTGCAATGGTTGGATTATTGAATGCTCCGCGGGGAACTAAACTCTATCAACGTCTCGCAAGAGAAGAAAGGCTGTTGAAGGAAGCGTCGGGTAATAATACAGATCTATCCATCAATTTTATCCCCAAGATGCCCACAGAAGTGCTCATTGATGGATATAAAAGAGTGGTTAATACTATATACTCTCCAAAATACTATTATGAAAGAGTAATGGCATTCTTGAAAGATTATGAACCATTGCAGAAGAAGAGTTTCCATTTTCAGTTTAGCTATCTCAAAGCATTGCTTAAATCTATGTGGTCATTAGGGGTCATAGGTAAAGAGAGAGCCTATTTCTGGAAAGTGTTTTTGTGGTCCTTAATAAGACGTCCCAAGGTTTTCCCATTAGCGGTTACCCTCTCGATCTACGGCTTTCACTTCAGGAAAATGTTCGAAGAATACAGATTGGGTGATGCATAAACCTATCAAGGTCCACTCTCTCCTACATCACGCTAAATAGCTTCAGCGAATTCATGGACACCTGCCTGCCGCGTCCCCGGCACAGACAGGAGAAAAGCATGCCTGCCTCTTACTTGATAAGGCAATCTCTCTTGTTTCAATAAGTTGGCTGTGAGCTATGCTGTCTTTTTGAATGAAGCCCTTCCTTAGTTGGGATCAATAAGATCTTCCAGCTTTACAAAGCTGTATCCCCTCCTTGTTAACACCTTTACTATCACAGGCAGTGCCTTCCCCGTACTATATCCGCGCCCATTAATGTGAAATATTAATATAGATCCCGGCCTCGTTCTCGATAACACCCACCTTTTCAAACTAATAGGATCAATACTTTTGTCTGGATCCCCACTTGGAAATGTCCAATGTACGACTTTATAACCCAATCTCTCTACTATTCTAAGAGATCTTTCATCATAATTACCCCCTGGGAACCTAAATAACCTTGTCCTTCTGTTCGTAAGAGAATAGAGAATAGCTTCGGTTCTTAAAACCTCTCTTTCAATCTCTTTTGGGGTCAACCGCTCCATGTGAAGTGGATGGGAATAAGAATGGTTCTCCACCTCCACAAAATCATACTTGCAAATACATCTTATGATCATAGAATTAACCGTTCTTTTAGCAAACTTCCCACTTATAAACAGAGTAAAAGGTATCCTGTTCCTCAACAAAAAATCCAGTATAGTTAAATCAAAATATGACGGCGTCTTGGTCTCACAAGCATCAAAGGTCAATGCCACCAATCTTCTATGGGTGGGCAATTCTGTTATGATTTTACCCCAGGCTGGAAAGCTGTATAATAAAAATAATAAGCAAAAAACTATTAGACATGTTTTACTGGCTAACGGCGTTTCTGGGACGTGCTTCATGCCCTCACCTCCCCATTCATATTGCACCGGTACTATTTTACATCACCATACCTCCGAGTCCTTTGGAGTGGAAGGGGTTTAGAAGTATCTTTGCCCACTATCTCTCCCTCGCCCAGGGCGAAAGAAAATTTAACAGATCTTGATTTACATCAAGGAAACCCAGGAAAGAAGGCATATATAAACAGATACAAAAGCCCAGGAGGTAGACAAATGTTTTGCGACCAGTGTGAACAAACAGCCAAAGGCTACGCCTGCACCGTAAGAGGTGTGTGCGGCAAGTCCCCCGAGGTGGATTACCTCCAAGACCTGCTCCTTTACGTGGTAGAGGGCATATCCCAGGTAACCCTAAAGGGACAAAAGGTAGGGGTGAGAAGCCCTAAAGCAGAAGTTTTTGCCTGTGAGGCCCTCTTTTCCACCCTCACCAATGTGAACTTCGATCCCCAAAGGTTTACAGACAGAAGGGAAAGGTGTCTACGTCTATACCCACGGCGAAATGCTCCCCTGCCATGGGTACCCCGAGTTGAAAAAGTATTCTCACCTTTACGGCCACTACGGTACTGCCTGGCAAAATCAACAGAGGGAGTTTGCTGAGTTTCCCGGGGCCATAGTCATGACCACCAACTGCCTCATGCCCCCTAAAGACTCTTACAGAAAGAACCTTTTCACCGCGGGTCCCGTGGGATGGCCTGGTATAGCCCATATCTCTACCAGGGACTTCTCCCCTGCCATAAAGCGGACCTTAGAACTCCCTGGATTTTCCGAAGACAAGGAAGGCAAAAAGGTTTACACAGGCTTTGCCAGAAACGCTATCCTCTCCGTAGCAGATAAAGTGGTAGAGGCGGTAAAGGCGGGGAAGATCCGCCACTTCTTCCTGGTAGGCGGGTGTGACGGGGCCAAGCCAGGACGTAACTACTATACCGACTTTGTGGAGAAAGCCCCCAAGGACACGGTAATCCTTACCCTGGCCTGTGGGAAGTTTCGTTTCTTTGACAAAGACTTGGGCTCTGTGAACGGTATCCCCAGACTTCTGGATGTAGGTCAGTGTAATGACGCCTACTCAGCCATCCAGATCGCTCTGGCCTTGGCCAAGGCCTTCAACTGCAATGTAAACGATCTTCCCCTCTCTATAATTCTCTCCTGGTTTGAGCAGAAAGCAGTAGCCATCCTTCTCACCCTACTCTATTTAGGGATAAGGGACATAAGACTGGGGCCCACTCTTCCTGCCTTTATCAGCCCCAAGGTACTGGATGTGTTGGTGAAAAACTTCGAGCTCAAACCCATCTCCACCCCTGAAGAAGACCTCAAGGCCATCTTAGGATAAAGCTTAAATGGGGAGGGTTTCATCCTCCCCATTTATCCAAACCCTAAAATAGAAGCTATTTCTGGATAAATAGACCTCGCAAAAAGTCCTGGCGGAAGTGGGTGGGAATCGAACCCACCAGCCCCCTTTTGGGAGGCTCACCGGATTTGAAGTCCGGGGGCAGCACCAGCCACCACCCACTTCCAACATAAAAGGGGGATTTTTGCGGCGTTATACGGATTCAATCATCCAAAGTCAAGGGTATCAAAAAGGTCCTTCCCTCAGAATTGGAAATAATTAGTAGTAAGATTTACAAGGATTGCAACAATCCCCAATCTGTATAAAATGCTGCATAGGGAGAAGAAAGCAATGGAAAGGGAAGACAAGCTAAACTTAAAGATAATCGACGCATTAGGGGAATCTGTCGTCATCTTAAATAAAGATCTGGAGGTCCTTGAAGCCAACAAAGCAACAGAAAAATTGCTGGGTCTATCTAAGAAGGAAATTTTAGGTGAAAAGTGCTTTAAACTCTTTCATGGAAAGAACGATCCTCCCGAAAACTGCCCCCGCTCTTCTGCTCAAAAGGGCAATGAAGGAATCTATGATGAGATCCAAGAACCCCACTTAGGGAACCACTGGTTTCAAGTCTACATAAAACCCCTGCCAAACTCCAAAATGATCCATGTCCTAAGAGACATAACCCCTTGTAAAGACATGGAAAGACATTTGAAAGCAGAGAAAGAAAAGCACAGGGCGCTTCTGGACAACGCCCTGGTACCCATATACGAAACCACACCAGAGGGAAGACTTATCTACGCCAATCCCGCTTTTGTAAGGGCCTTTGGATACATGTCTTTCAGAGAAATAAAAGGCATCAACGTGTCCCAGCTCTGGCTCTATCCCGAAAAGCGACAGTGGTTCAAGGAGGCCATGGCCCAAGATGGGAAAGTCGACGCTATAGAGATAAAACTCAAAGACCGATGGGGGAAACCCTTCTGGGTGTTAGCCTCAGGCATCGCAGTGAGAGACGATACCGGTAAAGTTGCGAAGTATCAGGGCACCTTCATCAACATCACCCGGATTAAAGAGGCAGAAGAAAAACTCAAGGAGTCGGAAAAGAGATACCGAGAGCTATTCCAAGAGTCAGCCGCTGGCATCTTCCGCACTACCCCAGATGGAGAAATCCTTATGATGAATCCCAGATCTCTGGAGATCCTGGGATTCAGAGACTTAACAGAGCTTAAGCACTCAAAGGTAGCCCAGGATGTCTATTACAACCCTGAAGGCAGGGAAGCCTTCAAAAAGCACCTGGAAAGCAGAGGCAAACTGGAGGGCTACGAGATCCAGCTTAAAAGAAAGAATGGCAGCCCTGTATGGGTAAAGATGTACGCCAGGGTTCACTACGACCAGGAGGGGAAACCCCTTTACTACCACGGAACCGTCATAGATATAACCAAGCAGAAGGAATTGGAGATCCAACTCAGGCAGTCCCAAAAGATGGAAGCCATTGCCAGATTAGTAGGGGGAATAGCCCACGATTTCAACAACATTCTCACCACTATCATAGGTAATATAGAGCTGGCCCAGATGAGCAACAACCACATTGAAGCTGTTCAATCCTACTTGGGGAAAGCCAAGAGATCCTCGGAAAAAGCCACTAAACTTATCTCACGGCTTCTCTCCTTCAGTAAACCCCGGACAACCTCAAAGGAACTGATAGACCTAAACGATCTGGTCCAATCCGTCTTGGACGTGTTCCAGCACACCATAAGGGAAGACATCAAGGTGATCACTGATCTAAGCCCACAAAGCCCCTTGGTAGCCGCCGATCCCCTTCAAATGGAACAGGTGTTGATCAATCTTGTGATTAATGCTGTAGATGCCATGCCCCAAGGGGGAACCCTCACCATATCCACAGCCAGGGTTCAAACAGAAAGTGGGGAGAGCCCTCACGATACCCTCATCCCTGCAGGTTCTTATGGTCTCCTTTCCGTGTCTGACACGGGAATAGGCATGGGCCAAGAGGTACAAGAAAAGATCTTTGAGCCCTTCTTCACCACTAAACCCATAAACAAAGGGTCAGGGCTTGGTCTATCTATGGTTTACGGCATTGTAAAACACCATGGGGGCCATATAGAAGTACGAAGCAAGGTAGGAAGAGGTTCTACCTTTAACGTGTTTATCCCAGAGGTTAGCAATAAGCAAAGATCTCTCCAAGTTATCCCCCCAAAGAAGACCCCCATTACCAAAGGAAAAGGCACCATACTCCTTGTGGAAGACCAGGGGGAACTCCGGGAAGTACTGACAGCCTTCTTGGGAGAGCTGGGATATGAGGTCTTGGAAGCCCCTGACGGCAAAGAAGGGTTAGAGAGATTCCAGGAGCACCGGGAGAGAATAAACCTTATCATTTCAGACATCGTGATGCCCAAGATGAGCGGAACCCAACTGGTCCAAACCGCCCAGGCCCATAACCCCTCCATCAAAGCCCTCCTCATATCCGGCTACGGAGGAGGACATGTGACAGAAGATATTGAAAGGCTATACCCCATTATGCAAAAACCCTTCACCCTAAAAGAGATCGCCCATAAGGTGAAAGAGATACTGGAGGACTAAACTAAGGAGGATCCTTCAGGCCAGCAAGAACACAAAAAGGGCGCCTTTTAAAAGGCGCCCTTAAGACAAAGTACCTTTACCGAACCAGGGTACTGTAAATCCAGCCTATACGTCCATCCGGCAAAGTCACCTGATACCAGTTACCTTGCTGCCCCATGGCCTTGAGCTGAGTACCGGGGTTGATTTTTGTGAGAATGGAATGACTGGTCCCTGGCCCTGTTCTCACATTGGCACTCTTTATTACCTGAAGAGGCCTCACCTGGGGAAAACTCACGTAGCTGGCAACCTCACCCGACGGAACGGAGCGGTTTGACTCACCATACCTATAATACCTTTGAGGCATCATCTGGGCTATGGCATTGATGGCGTTGTTAAGCATAACCCTGACAGCCTTCTCCATAGGGGTGTTCTTGTAAGCACCCAGAGCACCACCGAGATATACATTGTGACTCACACGGGCTCCTAATCCTGTCAAGGCCCCCCAACTGGTGGCCTTGCCCTCCACAGTGGTGGCATTGATCACCCGGCCCGTCCTCACATCCACCAACCGAATGTCCGCTGCTATATAGGCATTTCTTAGATGCCCTGCTACACCACCCAAGACCTTGCCAAACAGACCTCCAACACCAGCCCCACCGCCGGTGTAGTTGGGCTCAAAGGCCGTAACGGCCCCCACTACCAACACGTCTGCTGACTCCACCTGGCCCTTCTGAACAGCCTTCCTCTCATTCACATAACCAGACTGGCCCAGCTCCAACTCCTTTTTTACCTCTTCAAAACCCTCGCCTCTCTCGAGAACCACAAAACGCCCCGTGCGAAAGAGGGCCGTGGCCAACATGTCGGATAGACCACTTCCAATTTCGCCAGTGCACTTAGCCGCTTTGCACTTGAAGCTGGCCACAGCAATCCTGGCCTTTGGCCCATGGTAAGTAAGGGCCTCCTGAACAGTAGGCCCACCCGACTGGACATTGGTCGTGGTCTCTTGACAGGCAGCCAGGGTAAAAACCAGAATAACCATGGCTGTGTACCTTACCAATCTCCCCATACCCAACCTCCCTATTAAGATCTTTTACTCTTCTCCATTGTCTTAGAAAATAAGTTACAATAGAATCCCTTCTAAAACAAGATAGGAGGTTTATGTCCATGTTAATAAAATCACCCCAGCCTTTCTCTTCCCGCTGTTATGTGTTGGGTTCCAGGTATTTCCCCCTTTTCTGGTTGGACACAGAGCCCCCCATCTTAGTCGAAGGAGGGGTCTCAGGAGTGATCCCGCTGGTGCTGAAACAGATGAAGTTCCTCTCCCTAAGCCCCCCGCAGCAAGTAATCCTTCTTCATGAGCACCCCGATCATGTATCGGGCCTCCCCCTCCTGAAGGCCCAGTGGCCTCACTTAGAAGCGGTAGCATCTCCTAAAGCATCCCGGCTTCTCTCCAAAGAGAAAACGATACAATCCTATAAAGAAACCGACAGGTTCTTCACTAAGGTGTTAATAGAGCAGGGTGAAGGGGAAGAAGCAGGATGGAACGATTTCCTCCCCCCTATGCCTATGAAACCCGAGAGTTTACCTCCAGGCATCCACATCATCTCCACTCCAGGCCATAGCCCTGGATCCATAGCCCTTTTTTGGGAAAAAGAAGGAATCCTCTTCACCTCCGACGCCTTGGGGTACTACTCCTCTAAGAATAAACATTTTCCTCTGTTCTTCCAAAGTTTAGCCCTATATTTAGACTCCATCCATAGCATGGAAGATATAAAACCTGCAACCTTGGTTCTGGGACACCTCCATTACTTCGAGAAGGAACAGGTTCCCCAGGTTTTCCAGAGATCCCGAGAAGAAGCCCTTAGGCTGGCAGAAAAAATAAAGACCCAAGGGAAAGATGCAGAAACCATGACCTTCAAAGCCATATTCCAGGACGAACTCACCATTCTCTATCCTGAGAAAATAACCAAAAGCCTCGCGAGGCTCTTGGTAAAAAGGTCCCTGGAAAGCTGAGGAAACCACAGGCATGAAACTCACTCTCCATCTCTACATCGCTACTTTGATCAAAGTTGCCATCATGGTTTTAGGCGGGGTGATCCTGGGCAAGGTGATGGAGGAAAAGAGGTGGATCAGGTTCTTTAGGGTCCTCACCCGGCCCATACTAAAAACCGCTCATCTTCCTACCTCCTGCGAAGGGGCCCTGGTCACCGCCTTAGTCTCAGGATACGCTGGAGACGCCCTCTTATCCCTGCACTACAGGGAAGGTGAGCTCTCAGCCCAGCAGGTGATCCTCTCCTCCATGATTCTCAACCTACCCCTCTTCCTCTCCTTTGCCCCCCTCTTGGTGGGTATCGTCTACCCCCTTATGGGATGGGTAGGCCTGGTCTACATAGGCTGCCAGATCCTGGCCAGCTTCGGCCTCATGCTGGCAGCCATGGTCATAGGTAGGCTCAAGTTACCACCGGAAACATGGGAAGATGACAGAAATAACAACCATGGGCCTTCGCCTCCTATCTACAAGGTCTTTAAAAAGGCTCTGAAGGAGGGTTCCTACATCACCCTTAGGATTATCCTCATCACTGCTCCCATCATGGGTCTGGTATTCTATCTTGTAAACGCAGGGTTCTTTCAGGTGCTTCAAAGGGCCTTGGCCAGCCATCTCCTATTCCCGGGTCTGCCCCCATCCGCCCTTACCGTAAGCGCAGCCCACGCCGTCCACATAGCAGGAGGAGCCGCTGTAGCCGGAGTTCTACTACAGGGAGGAATCATCACCCCCAAGGAGGCGGTGCTCGCCATGCTCTTGGGCAATGCCGTTGGCACCCCTTTCAGGAGCCTCCGCCTCAACCTCCCCCGCTACGCCGCCCTGTACCCCACCCGTTTGGCCCTTAGCATCATCCTCACCAGCCAAGGGGTGCGGGTTGTGATGGTCCTCCTCCTCTATTTCATCATCCTGGCTCTCTGGTAGAGGAATCTCCACGTCCAACCAGGGGGCGTGCTGCTGGGCCCCATAGACATCGGTATCACCAACACATCCCGAAGGCACAGGCCTCGCTATAGTAGCCTTAAAAGCATTGGCCTGGGGCACATCCACCAGACAGAGCACTTTATGTAAAGGAACACCGTACATCCTGGCCACCAAGTCCCTGGTGATGACCCCTGCAGATCTCACCAGGTCAAAGGTCTCCCTGTCGGGAAAGATAAGATCAAAGGTCAACTCAAAGGGACCTGCATTCTTGCTTCGGATCACCTCGGCCAAATCTGCCAGTCTCACCTTTTTCAAGGACCCACCTCCATGAACTCTATCCCAAAGGGCTCCAGGGGATCATCCACCTTCACGAGATGGTGGACGTTAAAGACCCACACGGGACCCAGGGGGATATCCGAAGGAGAATAGGGAAGGGCCAGATTACCTGCCGTGGCCTTACGCCCATCATAATGGTAATGCATGAGGAAAGACCGGGCAAAGGAGCATAGGGTCTGGGCCTCTTCCTGGGTAGATGCCACCGCCTCAAAAACCAAACCCAACTCGTGAGAAGAGATGACCTTTACAGGCTCCAAGGGACCCATGACACCATTCCTCCCATAAATGTGAAAAATCACCCCCCAATCCCCGGCACCGAAGTAATCCTCCAAAGCCCTTTTAGTAGCATCCTGCCATTCCTCCACCCGGGAAATCATAATGGGATCCCTAACACCAGCAATAAAAATAGAACGATAGGCCTCAAAACGGGCTCCTTCCAGTTTTATCCAGCATTCCTGGGCAGGTTCAAAGGCTGACCCCCTCACCTCTACCCTCCTCTCCCCCACTTGATGAAAAGAGGTCCCAGAAAGATTCATCACACCTTCAGGACCTGGAATGTGATAGGGATCGGACTTCTCGTACAGGGAATGGGCCGCCACCGATACCTCTGTACATCTCCGGGCAGGGTTTAGGGGCTCCACCAAGAAAGAGTCCTCCCTTAAGGTACCCAACATTGAGTCCGAGGCACTGCCAGGTAC
>WFSI01000083.1 GCA_015486105.1 Aquificota bacterium
AGATTTGGTAGGGCGATGGAGGGGGATACGGGAGGGGTGCTCAATTCCCCTTTTATGTTTATTAGTTGGTAAACCACCCCTTGGAACAGATCCAGAGCCTGGGAGAGGATGTCGGCATTGGGTTTGGTTTTCTTCAGAAGCTCAGCCAGGTAGTTTGCCATCTCCTGGCACTCCTGGATTTTGGCATCTATGGTTTTTGGGGCTGTTTCTATTTTGAGAGCGTGAAGATCAAGGGGAGAAAGGGCGGGGGGGCCGGCTGTCACCTGGGTGGACCACAGCAGAAGCAGAGATATAAGGGTGACCAAATATCTCAAGGGCCCCCTCCCATGAGGGATAGTCTTCTGAACTCTCCGCATACCCGCTCTATTACGGCTGAGAGCATAAATCTCCCGGACCTCCCACCGTTCCTGTAGCTCTTCTTGTTACTCCTCTCATACGAGTCTAACCCTGGCAAGGTTCTTGGTTTCTCTTCCACTATCCCTACGGTCTTATCTTTATGGGATACTCTAATCCCTCCTCTGGCGTTATACTTTTGTTAATACAGGACTTTGTGTGGCTTTGTGACTTTGGGGTCTTCCAGATAGAGCCTTAATCCCCAACCGCTCCTCAGCTGCCTCCAGAATAGCTTTAAGCATCTCTGCGTAAGGCATCCCTGCCAGTGCGGAGGCTTTTACTAAGTGCCCGTCCCAGCACCAGCCGGGGTTGGGATTGACCTCGAGCAATTTGGGCTTGCCATTGCCATCCAAGCGCCAGTCAAGGCGGATATAGTCCCTGCACCCTATACGCGCCGAGAGCAGTAGGCTCCAGTTTGCAATCTCCTCTTCAATATCTTGGGGAAGGTCTGCAGGGATGGTCTTGATCTTCCAGTATGGAGATTCAGGGTCCCATTTTGCCTCATAGCCACAAATCCTGGGTAGATTGGGGGGTAGTGCTGAGTAGTCTTCCTGAGTTATGGGAAGAACATGACAGGAACCGTTTGGCTCCCCAATAATCCCTATGGTTAAATCTTTGCCAGGAAGGAACTCCTCCACCAGAATAGGTTTATCGTAACCAAACTGGTTCCTTAGTCTGTCAATGGCAGTTAGCAATGCCTCTTCATCATTAACCACGCTGTCAGAAAAGATTCCGAAACTGGAATCGCCGAAATTGGGCTTTACTATAGCTGGATAGGAGAGGGGGATTTGAGTGCCTGTGCCAGGAAGTACCACAAAGGCTGTGGGAACAGGAATCCCTAATTCCCTGGCTATGCCTCTAATGGTTGATTTGTCATAACAAGTGGCAAGGCACCTTGGGTCAGAACCTGTGTAGGGTATGTCTATCACCTCCAGCATTGCAGGGACATGGAGTTCCTTGGAAGGGTTGTTATGGTAGCCTTCGTCGCACAAATTAAGTACGTAATCTATCCTGCTGCGCAGGCGTAAAAGGTCGTGCAGGAGCCTGTCATGGTTATCAAGGAAAACGAATTTTTTACCTGGAATGGAAGCCAGAGCAGACTTCAATTCATTAACGGTGTAAAAGTCATCCTCGTCAAAAACATGGTTGGGCTTGACCGGGTCGGGTTTTCTGAAATCCCCAAGGATTACAGCCACATGCACGAGTTTCTTTTTCGCTTTTTTCCTAACAGGTGTCCAGTCTTTCTGGGCAAAACCGGTTACCAAGATCCGCTGGGCCATCATGCCGAGATCTTGATTTCTAATGGAGCCCGCCTTAATCTGGTTCTCGTGGATGGTGACTTCGGCAAATCCGATCCTTTTCAGAAGCTCAAGGATATCGTTTTTTGAGTAAAGGCGCTCTGCGTAAACCTGATCGGCTATGACGCCCTTCCCCACATGAGTAACTATCTCTCGGCAAATCATTCGATCTTCCTGAGAATTAAGCTGCCTTTCCCTACACACAAACATCTTATCGTCTATCCATTCCCAAGAGTGGGGGTCATAATGGTTTTTTATGTATTCTCCATCAGCAAGATCTATCAAGATCCGACCATCGGGTTTAAGCACGCGTAGCACCTCTTTCAGAACCGTGAGATCTTCTGTTGGACTTTCAAAGTACCCGAAGCTGTTACCCATAATAAGGACGACGTCGAAGTTGTCGGGAGGATAAGGGAGTTTTCTTGCATCTCCCTCTCGAAAATTTACGGATAGGCTTTCTTCCAGTGCTAGAGTTTTTGCCTTTTTTATTAAGTACCGGGAGCGGTCCAAACCGCTGATGTTTTGGTATCCTCGTCTTGCCAGCTCAAGGGAGTGACGACCCTGTCCACAGCATAGATCCAGTATCTCCTCCCATGGCTGAAGATGCAGAACATCACAGATCCGAGTTACTTCTTCCCGGGTTATACCGTCATCCTGTACCACATCTCCATCGGTCTTGAGGTAGAGGCTGTTAAAGAAAGAGCGCCACCAATCAGGGCGCAGGCGGGGCCACAAGTCAGGAATGGGACCACACACCTCTGCTTCAGTATTATCGCAATGAGACTTTTTCCTGGGAATCGACCCTTTTCCCTTCATCTGTTTTTCCTCCTAATCTGGTCCCAGGGTGCCCAATAGAAGGCATCCCATAGGGGCTAAAATTAAAATAAAGGGCGCCCCATCAGGGGCGCCGGGACTTCAGGACGAAGGTTATGATAGTCAAACGGATCAATATTCATCTTCCTCTTCAGGATGCCTTTCTGTAACTTCCCTCACCTTAAGGGGATCTGTAGAGATGACTATAAGTTCGCTGTCACACTCATCACAGTATATGAAATCTCCCTTATCAGGAATTTCACGGAGTCTTATTTTCTCGCCGCAGACAGGACACCTTACGCTTATCATATCTTGTGCCTCACTATTTTTCTTTAGGAGGAGACTTAGTAGATTCGTTTGGCCGCTTCCCTTCCTTTGCTTTTCCTTCTAATGCCTTTTTTATGGCCTTTCTCGTCTTCTTTCCGGGTTTTCCGTCTACCTTGAGATGCTGGTCCTTCTGAAAGGCCTTTATCGCATCCTTGGTCACCCTATCCAGGTTCCCTGTCACCTTGCCTTTGTAGTAATTCAGGGTCTGCAAAGATTGTTGTACCCAGGAGATGGTCTCCTTCTTGTAGCGAGCCTGAGATGTCCCTGTGATACACAAAATCCAGGCTATGGCCACAGCCACTGCGCCTATCTTTTTCAATGTCTTGCTCATTTCAAGCCCTCCTTTTTTGGTATTACTCTCTGTATTGCATATTAACATACAAAGTTTGGTCTTTTTGCCATGTGTCTCTTTCTTTCCATTTATCACCACCTTTCTTAGGGATAAACACGGTTCGTCTTTTACCGCATCACCTCCTTCTATGAATTTCGAGGCGGCTGTATGCCCCTTCATTTTCCCTGTCAATGTGTCAAATTTGCCACAACATCTTAGCGTTTTAGGGCAGTGCATTCTGATTTAACCAAATATTATTTGTATAAATCCAATACCTTATTGAATTGGGTAATAGAATAGATTAGGCTTGGATCATCTAAAGGAATTAATCTATAATCTATAATATTGTTATATAAATCTGCTCCAGATAAAAGCTCAAAAGTTCTGTTTGTTTAGGGGGGTGCTTGGAAATTGCCAAGAATGGTAAACTCTCTGCTACTCCCTTGTTCCTTTTACCGGAGAGGTAGTGGGTGAAGGGCGGGCCTTTTCAAGGCAGGTCCCTTTTTTCTCTCCTGCTACTTCCCATCAAAGAGGGACCAGGGTCCTCGGTGCTTAGAAAAGTAAACGGCTTTGTTTTTCTCCTGGGGACTGAGGTCTCGGGGAATGGTGAAGGCCTGTCCTGGGTAGATGAGATCCGGATCGTGGATCTGGGCTTTGTTGGACCAATAGATGAGGGGCCATAAGAAGGGGTCTCCATAGATCTGGGGATAGCTCGAAATAACCCAGAGGCATTCCCGTCTTTTAACCATATAGGTGGTGGGTTTTGCTTTTTGCCTTTTGGCCAGCTCTTCTTTTACCCTTATGGTGGCCTTTTCGGCTTTAAAGGCCAGTTGGGCAGCCTTGTCGGCCTCTTCCTTGCTCTGGATGTAGTTCTCTGCCTGGAAGTCTCTCTGGGTCTTCCTCAGGAGGGTTTCTGCTGCCTGGTAGAGGTCGGGGGCATACTGGAGTGCTCCAGCCTCTCGGGCCTCTTTCAGGGTTTGCTGGGCCGCCTGGATCGCCTTGAGGGCTGCCATTTTTGCCTGGGCTTTGGCTTTAATGGCGGCTTCTTTAGCCTCTTGGGCCTTTTGCTGGGCTAATTTGACGGTTTTCCAGGATTTTTTGCATTCGGTTTTGGCTTCTGCCTGGGCCTGGGACAGGAGGTTCTCCGCTTCCTTGTACTTTTCGGAGGCATACTTCTGGGCCCCTGATCCCTGGGCCTCCATGAGCAGGGCCTTTGCCTTGGAGACCTCCTTCACAGGAGGGTGGCAACTGAGAAAAAGGTAAAGCATGATAGCTAAAACCCCTGCAATCACCAAGCAGAGGACTACGAGGAGCACTTTTGTCTTCCCTGCTTGCATTTTCTGCCCCCTTTGGTTTCCCCTTGTATATTCTGTATTTTGAGCTGACTTTGCAAGGGCTTTGGGCCTGATGCTCTCTGAATTAGAGGCTGGACCTGCCTGTATTTTGGGCGTTCTAATGAGCAAGTAGAAAGATGCTCCTCTGTGCTAACCCTTTGCCATCATTCCCAGCATTTCCATGTGGCCCGTGTGGGGGAACATGTCTAAGGGTTGAAGGAAAATGATATGGTAACTTTGTTCCTTCCAAAAGGCCATGTCCCGGGCCATGGTGGCGGGATTGCAGGATATATAGATGATACCCTTAGGGGTTAAATCCCTCATGGCCTGGCGTACATGTGGGGAGCAGCCCGTTCGGGGTGGATCCAGGATGATGAGGGAAAAGGGGCGATCTTTAAGCTGCTCTAAGGCTTTCTCGCAGCTTGTCTCCCATACCTCAGCCTGGGGGGCGTTTTCTTTGAGGAGTTGGGCTGAGGGAACGTGCCCTTCTACCGCCGTTACTCTTGCCCCTGCCTTCACCAAGGGCAGGGTAAAAGTGCCTACTCCGGCGTAGAGTTCCAAAACCTCTTCATTAAGCCAGGGCGTTGCCTGTTCCAGGACCAAGGCCGCCAACCTTTCTCTCAAGAAGCGGTTGTTCTGGAAGAAGGTGTCGTGGCCTACCAGGAGCTTATGGCCCAGGATTTCTTCTTCCATGATTCTAGGGCCTAAGTGACTGGCTTTGCCTTTCCAGAGCACCCTTAGGCCTATCTGGTCGTGGGAATCTTCCTTCAAGGCGTGGAAGATCTGGTGGATGGTCCTCAGTTTCCCTTGGCTTTTCATGGAGATGAGGAGGGTCTTCTCTCCTCCGTGGGAGAACAGGTCGATTTCTTCTACTTCTTTTAATTCCTTTAGGTGGTGATAAAATACTAAAAGGGCTCTATTCATTATGGGTGTCATCACCGGGCATCGGCCCATGGCCACTACCTGGTGGCTCTTTTCCTGGTAGAAGCCTATTTGGTCCTTGGACAGCCGGAGCTTGGCCCTGATGCGGTATTCTATATGGGGCTCTGAAGGGATGATGGGCTGAAAGGCCGTATCGTTTTCCAAGACCTTGCGCAGTTCCCTTTTTGCCAGGGTTTCTTTGGCCTTTAGCTGGGTGAGGTAGGCTATGTGGAGCCATTGGCAACCTCCACAGATGCCGAAGATAGGGCAGGGTGGGGTTACTCTGTGGGAGGAAGGTTCTTTGATACTCGTAATCCGGGCAAAGGCGTAGTCCCTGTGGTCTTCAGTGATCTCTACCTCCAGCACGTCCCCGGGCGCCCCATAGGGCACGAAGACCACTTTCCCTTTCCAATGCCCCAGTCCATACCCCCCTGAGGCCAAAGACTCTATCTCTATGCGCATATCTTATCTCCTTGGTCTTTTGGGGTGAGGAAGACACCACCTTGCTCTAGTTTAGGGAAAAGAAGACCTGGCTCACTTAGATCTTGGGTTTTTAACCTGTGAAAGATGCTAAGAGGGATTATCCCTCTTAGCATCTTTAGTCCTTTGCCTTCAGCCTTCTTCCTCCTATTTACCTATTTACCGTCAAAGAGGGACCAGGGACCCCTGTGCTTTGCGAAGGAGGCAGCCTTTTCTTTTTCCTCCCCGGGTACACTTCGAGGAAGGGATAAAACCTGCCCAGGATAAATAAGATCTGGGTCTTTGATCTGGGCTTTATTGGCCCAGTAGATAAGGGGCCATAATAGAGAATCGTTGTAGATCTGGGGGTATCCGGAGATGATCCAGAGGCACTCTCCCCTTTTAACCACATAGGTGGAGGGTTTTGCTTTTTGCCTTCTGGCCAGCTCTTTTTTCACTTTAATGGCCGCTTCTCTCGCCTTCTTAGCCAGCTGAGTCGCTCTCTTGGCCTGCTGGAGGGCTTGGATATAATCCGCTTCTTTAAAGGATTTGACGGCCCCGCTTAGGACGTTGCAGGCTGCCTGATAGAGGTCGGGGGCGTATCGGGGCGCACCTGCCTCCTTGGCCTCTCGTAAAGCTGCCTGGGCTTTGTCGATAGCATTTTGGGCGGCGGTTTTTGTCTGGGCCTTCTTCTTTAAGGCTGCCTCTTTGGCCTCCATAATTTTCTTTTGGGCCAACTTCACCGTTTTCCACGATTCTCTGCACGTTTTTTTAGACTCTGCCTCTGCCTGAGAAACTAAGGACTGGGCCTTTTTGTACTTTTCTGGGGCGTACTGAGGGGCCCCTGCTTCCTTGGCCTCCATGAGCTGGGCTTTGGCCATAGAGATCTGCTTTACAGGAGGATGACAGCATCCCCCTATGAGGAGGGCTATAGGGATTAATAAGGCCAACAACAGTTGCTTTTTTGTTGCCATACTGCACCTCCCTGGTAAATTTTGCTAAATTTAATCCCCTTCAGGGGAGACCGTCAACCGGATTTTCAACTCCTTCAGCTGATTTTCACTTACCAGGGAGGGGGTTCCTGTCATAAGGCATTGGGCCTTCTGGGTTTTGGGGAAGGGGATCACCTCTCGGATGGATGGGGAGTTGGTGAGGATGGCTAGAATCCTATCGAAACCTAAAGCAATACCTCCGTGGGGGGGGGCACCGTACTGGAGGGCCTCCAAAAGGAATCCGAATTTTACCTGGGCTTCCTTATCGCTGATGTGGAGTAGCTGGAAGATCTTTCTCTGGACGTCCCCCTGGTGAATCCTTATGGAACCTCCGCCGATCTCTTGGCCGTTGAGGACCACATCGTAGGCCTTGGCCCTTACTTTTAGAGGGTCCGAGTCTAGGAGAGGGAGATCCTCATCCATAGGGGACGTGAAGGGGTGATGAACGGCGATGTAGCGTTTCTCCGCTTCATCCCACTCCAGGAGGGGAAAGTCCACTACCCATAGGGGAGCGTAGGAGTTTTCAGGGATGAGATTTAGGTTTTGGGCCACCTCTATCCTGAGCCTTCCTAATGTCTCGGCGGCTGTAGCTTCATCATCGGCTATGAGAAAGAGGGTGTCCCCAGGTTCCACCTGGAAGGCGTCTTTCAGACCTTCGATCTCTCCAGGAGTGAGGTATTTTAAAAGGTTGGATTGGAGACCTTCCTCGGTTACTTTTATGGAAATGAGCCCTTTGGCACCCAGTTCCCGGGCCCTTTTACCCCAGCTATCCAGCTCCTTTCTGGAGAAGCGGGTCCCTCCAGGGGCCTTGAAGCCCCGAACCACCCCCCCATTTGCCAGGGTTTCTTTAAAGGCAGCGAAGGAGGAAACTTCAAAGAGGGGTGATACGTCTTGAATAAGCATCTCGAAGCGTGTATCTGGCCGGTCTATGCCGTATTTGAGCAGGGCGTCTTGGTAGCTCATAACGGGAAACTTCTGGGGAACCTCAACATCTATAAGGGCAAGGAGGGTGCGTACCAGGCCCTCTATCACCTCCATTACATCCTCCCTCTCTACAAAGGACATCTCTAAGTCTATCTGAGTGAACTCGGGCTGGCGGTCTGCCCTGAGATCCTCGTCTCTAAAGCACTTGACGATTTGGTAGTACCGGTCGAAACCAGCAACCATGAGGATCTGTTTGAAGAGCTGGGGAGACTGGGGCAGAGCGTAGAACTTTCCAGGATTCACCCGGCTGGGTACTAAGTAATCCCGGGCGCCCTCGGGAGTAGATTTGGTAAGGAAGGGGGTTTCTACATTGATGAACCCTAACTGATCCAGGTAGTTTCGTACTTCCATAGCGGCTCTATGGCGAAGGCGAAGGGTATTTTGCATCTCTGGCCTTCGTAGATCCAGGAAGCGGTACTTGAGGCGTATTTCTTCGGTGACTTCGGGGTTGTCCAGGCGAAATGGGAGGGGCTGGCAAGGGTTAAGGATCTCTACTTCCGTGGCTACAATTTCGATCTCTCCGGTTTTGATCTTGGTGTTTTCTGTTCCTGGAGGGCGGCGGCTCACCTGGCCTTTTATCCGTATCACATATTCGCTTTTGATCTCCTTGGCTTTTTCATGGGTAGGACCGCTTACCTCGGGGTTAAAAACCACTTGAACCAGGCCTTCCCGGTCCCTCATATCGACAAAAGTGACTCCTCCATGGTCCCTCCTTCTATTGACCCAGCCCTCCAAGGTCACTTCTCTGCCGATATCCTTGGCTTCCAGTTCTCCGCAGTAACAGGTCCTTTTCAAGGTCCTTCCTCCCTTTTTATGTAGGTCAAGAGCCGTTCCTCATCTAAGGGACAGGGCTCTTGGGTACCTTTTTTCATGTTTTTCGCTATCACCACTCCTGCCTTCAGCTCTTCATCTCCCAATATGAGTACCAGAGGAACGTTCAACTTACTGGCTCTTCTAAGCTGGGCCTTTAGACTCTTTTCCTCATGGGTAATCTCTAAGCGCACCCCCCTCTCTCTCAGCTTCTGGGCCAGTTTGAGCCCTTCTCTCAGAGCCCTGGGTCCTAAGGGAGCTAAATAGCAGTGGAAGGGGAGGCAATGGTTTTTGCTTTTTCCTTTATGCAGGAGAAGCAGGGTTCTTTCTATGCCAACGGCGAAGCCTATTCCGGGGATCTCCTTTCCTCCTATTTGGAGAAGGAGGTCGTCGTATCTTCCTCCAGCAGCCACGGCATTTTGGGCCCCCGAGGAGGATGTGGTGAGTTCGAAAACTGTGCGGGTGTAATAGTCTAATCCCCTTACCAAGCGAGAGTTTATGATGTAGGGCACATCCAGGTCTTCCAAGTGGATGAGAATCATATCCTGGTATTCTTTGCATGGGGGGCACAGGTGTTGGGATATGGTGGGGGCTTCTTCGAGGATCCTCTGGCAGGTCTTCACCTTGCAATCCAAGACCCGTAGGGGGTTTCTCTCTATCCTTCTCTGGCAGTCAGGGCACAAATCTTCTTTCACTTTGTTGAGGAATTCCACGAGGAGGTCCCTGAATATGGGTCTGCACTCTCTGCAGCCTAAGGAGTTGATCTCCAATGTGGTGAGGTGGGCTATTTCCAGGTGTTTGTAAAGGCTGTAAAGGAGAGAGATCACCTCGGCATCTAAGCTGGGGCTCATGGTGCCGAAGGCCTCCACATCCAGCTGATGGAATTGGCGGAGTCGGCCTGCTTGGGGTCTTTCGTGACGGAACATGGGACCGAAGAAGTAGTACTTCCCTACAGGGTCGCTATGGTATAGGGCATGTTCCAGGTAGGCCCGGGCGATGGAAGCGGTGGCTTCCGGTCTCATGGTGAGGTTTTCTCCTCCCTTGTCCTGGAAAGTGTACATCTCCTTTTCCACAATGTCGGACGTGTCCCCAAGGCTCCTCTTGAAAAGCTCCGTTTTTTCAAGGACAGGAACCCGTAGTTCTGAATAGCCGTAGGCTTCGAAAAGGCCCCTGGCATTCTCCTCTACCCTTCTCCAGGTGGGGGTCTCATGGGGCAAAAGGTCTCTGAAGCCCTTGACTGCTTTGATCATTTTCTCTCTCCAAGGTTTTGCACCCTAATAAAACCGGGGAGGGGGGCTGTCAAGGAGAGGCGAATCAGGACTTCCCCTAAAACCGGGTAAGACAAGAAGGCAGACTGTTCTGAGCGCCGGACATGCTCGCCTTTCACATGTTTGATGAGGCAATTTTTCCTGTTTTAGGGAGTTGAATGTGGGTGGTGCCGATTTTTGGGGAAGTCCTGTCATAAATAATGGTTGCCAAAGATAGGTACGGATCTTTATATAGAGTGGGTCTAACAAAGCTACAAGGGAGGGGAGATATGGCAGTGAAGGTGGCGATCAACGGCTTTGGCAGGATTGGCAGGCTGGTGTTTAGGGCAGCCCTCGGGGATACCGATGCGGAATTCGTGGGGATCAACGATATCACTGATCCCAAGACCCTGGCCCATCTTTTGAAGTATGACTCTGTCCATGGCATCCTGAACGCTTCGGTGGGGTACACCCAGGACGGTATCGTGGTGGATGGCAAGGAGATCAAGGTAACGGCCATCAAGGATCCCGCCCAACTCCCGTGGAAGGATGTGGATGTGGTGGTGGAGTCTACGGGGCTCTTCCGGGACAGGGCCAATGCCTCTAAGCATCTCCGGGCAGGGGCCAAGAAGGTGATTATCACTGCTCCTGCTGTAGAGCCCGATGTCACCATCGTGCTGGGGGTTAACCAGGAGGCTTACGATCCTGCCAGGCATCACATCATCTCCAACGCATCCTGCACCACCAACTGCTTAGCCCCCGTGGCCAAGGTCCTGGATGAGAAATTCGGTATAGTTAAAGGCTTCATGACCACTGTTCATGCCTATACCACCGACCAGAGGCTGTTGGATCTGCCCCATAAGGACTTGAGGAGGGCCCGAGCGGCTGGCGTGTCCATGGTTCCCACTACTACGGGAGCTGCTGTGGCCGTAGGGTTGGTATTGCCTCATCTCAAAGGAAAGCTGGATGGCATGGCCATTCGTGTGCCTACCCCTGATGTCTCTTTGGTGGATCTGGTGGCTCAGGTCTCACGGAAGACCACCAAGGAAGGGGTGAACGCTGCCATGAAGTCTGCTGCTGAAGGGGAATTAAAGGGCATCCTCCAATATAGTGAGGAGCCTTTGGTCTCGGTGGATCTCACGGGGAATGCCCACTCCAGCATATTGGATGCCCTTTCCACAAATGTGATTGGGGATGTGGTAAAGGTTTTATCTTGGTACGACAACGAGTGGGGTTATGCTAACCGAGTGTACGACTTGGTCAAGTACATAGGGGGTAAGCTGTAATATGCTCACCTGTAAGACCATAGAGGACTTTGTTTTAGAGGGGCAACGGGTTTTTATACGGGTGGACTATAACGTCCCTTTGGATGAGGAGGGGAATATCACTGATGATGTGAGGATAAGGCGGTCCCTACCTACGGTGAACTATGCCTTGGATCATGGTGGGAAGGTAATTCTGGCCTCCCATTTGGGAAGGCCCAAGGGCAAACCCGATCCCAGATTGAGTCTGAAACCTGCAGCTGTTAGGCTCTCCCGCTTTCTGGGGAAGGAGGTAAAGTTTGCCTCCGATTGCGTGGGACCTGCTGTAGAGAAGGGGGTTCAGGGTCTCCGGCCGGGGGAGGTGATGCTTTTGGAGAACCTGCGGTTTCATCCAGGGGAGACGAAGAACGATCCCCAGTTTGCCCAGTCCCTTGCCCGATTGGCAGATGTTTACATTAATGATGCCTTTGGTACAGCCCATAGGAAGCATGCTTCCACATATGGGATAGTGGAGTTTGTAGCCAGGGCGGCCATAGGTTTCCTCATGAAGAAGGAGATAGGTTACTTCAATAAGGCCTTTATCAATCCCAATCGTCCCCTTTTGGCCATCATTGGAGGGGCCAAGATCTCTACCAAGGTGGGTATAATGGAAGCCCTCTTGGAGAAGGTGGACAAGATGGTGGTGAGTGGGGCTATGGCCTTCACCTTTTATCGTTATTTGGGCTGGTCTACAGGAACCTCTTTGGTGGAAGAGGAGATGCTGGAGACAGCAGGTAGGGTGATCCGGAAGGCCTGGAAAGGTGGTGTTAAGCTATATTTCCCGGTGGATTTGGTAGTGGCCAGAAAGATGGTTCCTCAGGCTGAAAGCCGAATAGTACCCTGTCAGGAGATTCCAGAAGGATGGATGGGCTTGGATATTGGCCCTGCCTCTATCACCCTTTTCGGGGAAGTTGTTGGGGGGAGTGAAACCATTATCTGGAACGGGCCCATGGGGGTCTTTGAGTTGGACAAGTTTAAGAAAGGGACCCTGTCAGTTGCTCGGGCTATAGCTACTGTTCCCGCCCTCTCTATAGCTGGAGGAGGGGACACGGATGTGGCCATTCATGAGGCGGGGGTTACTGATCAGATAACCTATATTTCCACTGGAGGGGGGGCCTTCTTGGAACTCTTAGAGAAGGGTACCCTACCTGCCCTGGAGGTATTGAAGAAGGAGGGGGGATTAGGATGAGGAGACCCTTTATTGCAGGTAACTGGAAGATGCACAAGACTGTATCCCAGGCGGTGGCTTTGGTGGATGAGTTGATAGAGCTGGTGGGTGGGGATCAAGGAGTGGAAGTAGTGGTGGCGCCCCCTTTTACTGCTCTTTATCCTGTGGCCCAGAGGTTGAAGGGTTCTAACCTAAAGCTGTCGGCTCAGGATTGCTTCTGGGAGGAGGAGGGGGCTTATACGGGGGAGATATCACCCCCTATGCTGGCTGATGTGGGTTGTGCCTATTGCATAGTAGGCCACTCAGAGAGGAGGCATGTTTTTGGGGAAGGGAGCGATGAGGTGGCCAGGAAGGCTCGGGCCCTTTTGGCCCATGGTGTCTCGCCCATCGTCTGCGTGGGAGAAACCCTTGATGAAAGGGAGGAAGGTCGTACCATAAAGGTAGTAGGGAGTCAGCTTCAAGGTTCCTTGGAGGGTTTGTCCCAGAAGGATATGGTCAAGGTAGTTATTGCCTATGAGCCTGTGTGGGCTATTGGAACGGGTAGAACCGCCACCCCCTATCAGGCTCAGGATATGCATGCTTTTATCCGGGGATGGCTTGGGGACAGTTTTGGTGGAGGTGTTGCCTCTTCAACCCCCATTCTGTATGGTGGTTCGGTTAAGCCGGATAACATCCGAGGGCTTATGGCCATGGATGATATAGATGGTGCGTTGGTAGGAGGAGCCAGCTTGAAGGCTTCTTCTTTTGCTCAAATCATTGAAGGAGGGAAAGGGTAAATTGCTTGCTCTGTTGGTTACTTTGCACGTCTTGGTCTGTGTAGTGCTCATTTTGGTGATTCTTTTGCAGACGGGGAAGGGAGCGGAGATGGGGGCCACCTTTGGGGTGGGCTCATCTTCGGCGGTGTTTGGTCCCCGGGGGCCCACGCCCCTTTTATCCAAGATCACGGTGGGAGCAGCGGTGATATTTATGGTCACCTCCCTGGTCCTCACCGTATTTGCCTCTCGTCAGGAGGTGCCTTCCCTGATTGGAAAGGCCGTTAAGCCCCCTGCTGTGGAACAGCCGGTGAAGAAGGTTCCCAAATCCCCGTCGGTCGTACCCGTTCCTGGCAAGCAGGGTGGGGCTCGTCAGGGACCTTCTCCTTCAGGGGTACCCCCCCAAAAGGGCAACGGCCCGGCCCATGGGAAGTGACAGACTCAAAGATTTAAGGGAAGAGATAGACGCCCTGGACCGGGAGTTATTGCGCCTCCTGAGCCTCCGGGCCCAAAAGGCATTGGAGATTGGGAATATCAAGAAAGAAAGGGGCTTGCCCCTTTACATTCCTCATAGGGAAAGGGAGGTGCTTGAGAGGATACTCTCCTTCAATAATGGGCCCTTTCCTTCCCAAGCTCTAAGGGTGGTTTTCAGGGAGGTTATCTCTGCTTGTCTCTCCCTGCAGCATCCTTTGAGGGTGGCCTATCTGGGACCTGAGGGGACTTATACTCATCAGGCGGGGCTGGACTATTTTGGTTCCTCCATGGAGTTTATCTCAACTCCCTTTGTGGAAGGAATTTTTCAGGCTGTAGAGAGGGGGCAGACCCACTATGGGGTGGTGCCCTTTGAAAACTCTACAGAGGGAGTGGTGAGTGCCACCCTCGATCTCTTCTTCTTTTCTCCGGTAAAGATTGCAGGGGAAATATATCTGCCTGTTTCTCATCACCTATTATGCCTTTCGGGTCAAAGGAGGGATGTTGTCAGGATTTACAGCCACCCTCAAGCAACAGCCCAATGTAAGAAGTGGCTTTCTCTTCAAATGCCAGGGATACCCGTGGTGGACGTGTCCAGTACTGCTGAGGCAGCGGCCCGGGCTGCCCATGATCCCCAATCGGCGGCCATAGCCAGCAGGGCTGCTTCTCTCCTCTATGGTCTGAAGGTGGCCGAAGAGGGTATCGAAGATGTTAAGGAGAACTACACGCGGTTTTTGGTCTTGGGGATGGAGGAGGTACCACCCACGGGACGGGATAAGACCTCTGTCATTTTTTCAGCGGCCCATGAGGCGGGGGCCCTCTGTGGCATCCTCTCTCTCTTTGCCCAGGAGGGCATAAATCTCACCAAGATTGAATCAAGACCTTCCAGGCAGAAACCGTGGGATTATCTCTTTTATGTTGACTTTGAAGGGCATACTGAGGAAGATAGAGTAAAACGGGCCTTGGAAGGCCTCAGGGAGAGGGCCCTTGCATGGAAGGTCCTGGGTTCTTATCCCAGATTTCTTAAAAAAGGAGAGGATGGATGAAGAAGGGGTGGAAAAAGGGGTTATTCTTGGTGTGCCTTTTGGTTTTGGTCTTGGGAAGTATCACCCCTCTCTTGAGGGGAGACACAGGGGATGAAGGCACTACCTATAAGGAGCTGAAGGTCTTTGGAGAGGCTTTACACTATATTCGATCTTCCTATGTTAAGCCTGTGGATTCCAAGAAGCTGGTGTACGGTGCGGTCAAGGGCATGGTGGGAGAGCTGGATCCCCATTCTATTTTCCTCACCCCCGATATGTTTAAGGAGATGCAGGTGGAGACTAAAGGGGAGTTTGGGGGATTGGGGATAGAGATAACCATCAGAGACAACAAGCTCACCGTGGTTTCTCCCATTGAAGGCACACCTGCTTATAAGGCGGGGGTGGAAGCGGGGGATGTGATCGTTGCGATAGACGGCAAGTCCACCGAGGGCATTACCCTCATGGAAGCGGTGAAGAAGCTTCGTGGGCCTAAGGGCACTAAGGTGACCATAACCATCATGAGGGAGGGATTGAAGAAACCTCTGGATATCACCATTACCAGAGCTATTATCAAGGTAAAGAGTGTCAGATACCGCATGGAGGACCCCAAAGGTAAGGTGGGGTACATAAGGATTCGAGCTTTTCAGGAGAGAACAGATAGGGATTTGGAAAAGGCCTTGGAGGATTTGGAGGCCCAGGGGATGAAGGCTTTGGTTCTGGATTTGCGGAACAACCCTGGAGGGCTTTTGAACCAGGCTGTTAGGGTGTCGGATATCTTCCTGCCCCAGGGGAGGCTTATCGTTTACACCAAAGGGAGGACCCGGGAAGACCAGATGCGTTTTGAGAGTCAAGAAGTTCCTCTTTTGCCTCCCAGTGTACCTATGGTGGTACTGGTCAATGCCGGGTCGGCCAGTGCCTCTGAGATTGTTTCTGGGGCCCTTCAGGATTGGCATAGGGCCATTATTATAGGTGATCGCACCTTTGGGAAGGGCTCGGTTCAGACCATCTTTCCCCTTTCCGATGGGTCTGCTCTGAAGCTCACAACGGCTGAGTATTATACTCCTAAGGGACGCTCTATTCAGGAGGAGGGCATTATACCTGATGTGGAGATCCCGTCCAATCTTCAGATGGCCAAGGGGAAGCACCCGGTTGTGAGAGAGGAGTTTCTCAAGAGGCATTTGAGGAACGTGGCTAAGCCTCAGACACAAGGGGAGGGAATGAAGGCCGGAGAGAAGGAGGACCTCCAACTCAGGTATGCTGTGGAATTCCTCAAGGGATGGATGCTTATGCGAGGGGATACCCTTGGCCAAAGGGCAAACTAAGAGAACGACGAGGAAAGGGAAAAAGAGGGGGAGGTTGCTCCCCCTTTTTCAATGGATCTTGCTTTTTGTGGTTGTGGTTTTGACATTCTATTTTGCCCGGGAGATCCTGCGCCTCAGAGATCACAGGGCTGTGACGCAAAGAGATGCTAAAAGGGTTGTGGCCCTTCTGGTCCGCCAAAGAGGATGGACTCTTCTCACCACTACCTGGGTGGATAGGATTGAGAGGAGGAATGAGTGGGCTATGGCGGTGACCACATGGAAGGTGGCCAGTCTTCCCCAGAGCACCCTTCGAGCCTTGTCCAAGCCCTTTCCCCGGGTTCATCTTGAGAGAGAGGAAGGTGGTTGGTCCTATTATAGGGGATCCATGGAGATTTTGAGGCTCTTGCTGGTTCCTGCTGGACAGGGTGTTAGAGGGGCGAAGAAGGGAGAAAAAATTAAGGCTAAACCCAGGTTTAGGGTGGCCATTGTCATAGATGATATGGGTTACAGGATGGATGTGGCTCAGGCATTCCTGGACCTTCCCTGGCCTATCACTTTTTCCATTTTGCCTTTTACCCCTAAGGAGAGGGAGATAGCTCGGCTGGCCTGGGAGAAAGGTAAGGACGTGATGCTCCATATTCCTATGGCTGCCAATGGTAAGGGAGAGGCCATTGAAAGGTTGGAGTCCCGGACCCCTGGTATGCTTCAGGTCTCCATGTCTGATAGGGAGTTGAGGCATCTGGTGATGCGAGAGATCCAGGAGGTTCCATATGCCAAGGGGGCCAATAACCATATGGGCTCTCGGTTTACTCGGGATCCAAAGAAGATGCGCATCGTCCTTGAAGAGCTTAAGACCCGGGGCTACTATTTTTTGGATTCCCTCACCGATAGTCGGAGTGTGGCTTACAAGGTAGCGCTTCACCTGGGAATGAAATGTTTCAAGCGGGACGTGTTTCTGGATAATTCCAGGGATGTGCCTTACATTCTTCGCCAGTTGGATGCTTTAGGGTACCTGGCCCGGAAGAGGGGGTATGCTATTGCTATAGGCCATCCCAGCAGGGCTACACTTTTGGCCTTGAGGCAGGGCCTCCCTAAACTGGAAAAGAGGGGCATAAGAGTGGTACCTTTATCAAAGCTGTGAATTCGACGACGGGGGGAGCCTAATGAAGGCGATTTTCAAGAGACCTGAGAGTCTCACCCAAAAGGAGTTCCACTTCTGCCCTGGATGTCATCACGGCATCGCCCATCGTTTAGTGGCGGAGGTGATAGATCAACTGGGGGTCCGAGAGAAGACTATAGGCATTGCTCCCGTGGGGTGTGCCGTCTTTCTTTACGACTACTTTAATCTGGATGTGGCCGAGTCCCCTCATGGTAGGGCACCGGCTGTGGCTACGGGAATTAAGCGTTCCCAACCGGAAAAGGTGGTATTCTGTTACCAGGGAGACGGGGAAATTACGGCTATAGGAACGGCGGAGATCATCCATGCTGCCAATAGAGGGGAAAACATAACTGTTGTTTATATCAACAACGCCGTTTATGGGATGACAGGAGGACAGATGGCCCCCACCACTATTGTGGGTCAAAAAGCTTCCACTTGTCCCTATGGAAGAGATCCCAGTAATTCTGGGTATCCCATTAGGATGGTAGAGATGCTGGCTACCCTGGAGGCCCCAGCCTTCCTGGCCCGGGTAGCCCTGAATAGCCCTGCTAATGTGAAAAAAGCCCGGAAGGCCATTAGAAGAGCCTTCGAGATGCAATTGAACCAGGTGGGCTTCTCTATGGTGGAGGTCCTTTCTGCCTGTCCTACCAATTGGAGGATGAGCCCTTCTAAGGCCAATCAGTGGATCCAGGAGGAGATGATGCGTTACTTCCCCTTGGGGGTTTATAAGGAGAAGGAGATCTGAGATGGGCGTCTATGTGGACTCTTTCATGGCTGGTATAGGGGGGCAGGGTATTCTTCTTATGGGGCAGCTGCTGGCCAAGGCCGCTGCCAATCACAGTTTTCAGGTGACTTGGCTTCCTGAGTATGGGGTAGAAAAGAGGGGGGGAGATGCTACCTGTACTGTTATAGTTTCTGAGGATGAGATTTACTCTCCTGTGGTGGCCCATCCCCAGACTATGATCCTTATGCATTCGCGTATGGTGCCTCGTTTCCTTTCCCGTCTTAAGGAGAGGGGGCTTTTGATTGTCAATTCTACCCTTATAGATCGGGAGGAGATCACCCGGAATGAGGTGGAGCTGGTGGAAGTGCCTGCAGGGGAGATAGCCCAGGGGATAGGCAGTGAGAAGGTGGCCAATTTGGTCCTTTTAGGGGCTTTCCTGAAGCGCACGGGGGTTTTGCCCTTGGATGCAGTGAAGAAGGAGTTGGAGGCTTCCAGGAAGGGAAAGGGACATCAGCTGGAACTCAACTTTCAGGCCCTGGACAGGGGCTATGCTCTTTAGGAAGCCGTGGATCTCTGGGGCCAGTCCGCTTTCTTAGGCCTTGTTCAGGGGCTTACAGAGTTCCTTCCTGTGAGCAGCTCAGGCCATCTGGTTCTTCTTCAACATTTCATAGGATTCAAAGGGAACAACCTTCTCTTTGATCTTCTGGTTCTTCCTTTACTGTTGGACTGTGGCAGCTATCTCCTTGGCTTTTTTTTATTGGGGTATTGAGATGGCTGAGGTGACCATGGAGGAGAGGAAGTGGGAGGTTGAAAGGAGGATAAATGTCCTGCGCTTTTTGGAGAAGGAGGGTATCAATCCGGAAGAGGTCCTGGTTTTCATCAATGGCCGGGTGGTCACGGAAGATGCTGTTATGGAGTCCCAGGACTTGGTGGAGATTCTGCCAGTCCTCTCCAGGGGATAGAACATCTCAGATATAACCGTTCTGTGCTTGTGTTGGCTTGACCCTTCTCATTGTATATGGTCTTTTGGGTAAAAATCCTTAGAGGAAGCCTTTTGGCAGAGATTCAAGACATTAAGCCTGGTAGTTTCTTGGAGGGAACCTTATGGGATGAGCGGGTCAAGGTGCTTTCTGTATCTCCCCTGGGCAGTAACAAAGTGAAGTTGGAAACGGTAGGGACAACAACCGAGCGCTATCAGCCCATAATCCTCTCCTCGGATGATCTGGCCAAGATCAAGGTAGTCCAGGGTATTAGCTTTGATTTCACGGGAGATGCTCCGGGATATTTCCTAACGATAGAGGCCCACCGCATCCGAAACGCCTATCAGTTCGATCCCCTCCTCGCCGTGAGCGTTTCCCAGGTGGATCCCCTTCCCCACCAGATAGAAGCCGTTTATCACTACATCCTCCGCAATCCCAGGATCAGGTTCCTCCTGGCCGATGACCCCGGGGCAGGTAAAACCATCATGGCGGGACTCTTGATCAAAGAGCTTAAATACAGGGGTCTGGTGGACAGGATCCTTATTGTGGTTCCAGGCCATCTTAAAGATCAGTGGCTTAGAGAAATGAAAGAGAAGTTTCAGGAAAATTTCACTGTGGTTGACAGGGCCGTGATCAATGCCAGTTGGGGACAGAACATCTGGAAGGAGAGAAACCAACTCATCACCTCCCTGGACTTTGCCAGGCAGGACGATGTGAAGGAGTCCCTGAAAGAGGTCCAGTGGGATCTGGTGATCATGGACGAGGCCCACAAGCTCTCGGCTTATAAATACGGGGATAAGGTAAAAAAGACCCTCCGTTATGCACTGGGAGAGCAGCTTTCCCAGTCTACCAGGTGTCTCCTGTTCCTCACGGCTACTCCTCATCGGGGAGATCCAGAGAACTTCCGCCTGTTCTTAGACCTCTTAGAACCAGGTTTCTTTGCCGACACTCTGATGCTAAATGAGGCCACTGCCAATAGAGACAATCCCCCTTTTTTTGAGGAGGCTCAAAGAAGACCTGAAAAACTTTGACGGTACACCCCTCTTTCCACCCAGGAAGGTGGAAACCATCAAGTACCGGCTAAGCCCCGAGGAGAGGGTCCTTTACGAAGAGGTGACCAAATATGTGGAGGAGCATTTCAACAAGGCCCTTCAGAAAGATAAACGAAACGTGGCCTTTGCCCTCACCGTGCTTCAAAGGAGGCTGGCCTCCAGCATAAGGTCAGTCAGAAAATCCTTAGAGCGCAGGAAAAAGCGTCTGGAGGACCTCCTGGAGAAGGGCGAGATCATACAGGAGCAGGGCTACATAGACGAGGAGGCCTTTGAAGATCTCTCGGAAAAGGAGCGATGGAAAAAGGAAGAAGAACTCCTGGAGAAGCTATCCTCGGCTGAGACCCTGGAAGAGCTCAGGGAAGAGGTTCAAAGGCTATCGGAGCTGGTGAGCCTAGCCAGAGAGGTGGAGAAACTGGAGACAGAGACCAAGCTCAAAGAGCTGAAGAAGCTCATGGACACCGAGGGTCTGAAGGGCTCGGACATAAAGCTCCTGGTCTTCAGCGAGTTCAGGGACACCATGGATTACCTGGTGGAGAAGCTCAAGAGTTGGGGCTACTCTGTCACTTATATCCATGGCGGTATGTCCCTGGATGCCCGTATTAGAGCTGAAGGGGATTTCAAACACCAGACCCAGATCATGGTAGCCACCGAGGCCGCCGGTGAGGGTATAAATCTTCAGTTCTGCTGGCTCATGGTGAACTACGACATCCCCTGGAACCCCAACAGGCTGGAGCAGCGCATGGGAAGGGTTCACAGGTACGGCCAGGAGCACGAGGTTCATGTTTACAACATGGTGGCTGTGGACACCAGGGAAGGCCGTATTTTGGAGAAGCTCTTCGAAAAACTATCCAAGATGAAGGAACACCTGGGCTCAGACAGGGTGTTCGATGTTATTGGCGATGTGTTACCTGGTAAGAGCCTCAAGGACCTCATAATGGAAGCCATAGCAAATCCAGTGACTTTAGATGACATCCTGGCCAGCTTCGACAGGATTCCCGAGGAGGAGGCCATCAGGAAGGTGAAGGAGGCCACCCTTGAAGCCCTGGCCACCCGCCACCTGGATTTGTCCAGGATCTTCGCCGAGCAGCAGAAGGCCAGGGAGAACCGCTTAGTACCCGAATACATTGAGGCCTTCTTCAAAAAGGCTGCCGACTACTTAGGCATCAAGATGGAGAAGCGCCAGGATGGCTTCTGGAGAATAAGAAACATCCCCTGGGAAGTGAGAAACCAGCCCCACTCCTTCAAGATCAAGTTTGGCGAGATTAGGCAGGAATACACCAAGGTCTCCTTTGACAAGGAGCAGGCCAGGAAGGGCGGCGCCGAATTTGTGGCCATGGGGCATCCCCTCATGGAAGGGGTTATAGAGACCGTCTTCAAAAGATTTACCCAGGACATGGGCAAGGGGGCCGTTTTTGTGGATCCCGAGGGGACCATGGAGGGTTTCTTGTGGTTCCTGCTGGGAGAAATTCAGGACGGAAAGAGGGAGATAGCCGGCAGAAGGCTATTCTGCGTTTACCAGGATAAAGAGGGAGGGCTCCACTATCTCAGCCCTTCCGTTTTGTGGGACCTGAAGCCCCATCAATCCTCTGGCAACCTGGGGTCCCTGGAACCGGTGAACATGGACGAGATCACCTCTTTCCTCTTTGACCTGGGACTGGAGAGCTACCGGCAAGAGCTCCTGGAAGACCGCCAGAGGGATGCCGAGATAAAGCGCAAGTACGGGCTCCGCTCCCTTGATGCCCTCATTCTCAAGTCCGAAGCAAAGCTGATGGACTACGCTGCCAGGAAAATTAAGGGGGATCCCATCCCAGATGCGGTCATCCAAAAGGAAGAGAGAAACAAAGAGGAGCTTTTGAAAAAGAAAGAGCGGCTGGAGGACGAGATCCGCGCCGAGACCAACCTGTCCGTATCAGAGCCCAAACTCCTGGGCGTGGTGAGGGTGGTAAAGGAAGAGACTATCCAGGATTCAATGAAGAGCGACAGGGACATAGAAAGAATAGGCATGGAAATGGCCATGGCCTACGAAAAAGAAAGGGGTAGGGTGCCAGAGGATGTTTCTGCCCTGAATCTGGGGTATGACATTCGCTCCACGGCTTCTGATGGCTCCTGTCGCTATATAGAGGTGAAGGCCAGGGCCGGAGAGGGGGCCATTGCCCTTACCCCCAACGAGTGGTTCATGGCCCGGCGCATGGGAGACGACTACTGGCTTTATGTTGTGGAAAATGCTGCTACCGATAATCCCCAGCTACACACCATCCAGAACCCCGCCGCCCGCTACTCTCCGGAAGAGATTTTGGGTGCGGTGAGGTATGTGATAAAGGATTGGAAAAGCCTATGATAAGATTACGCTTCTAGGTGGGTATGTAGAATGAAGGAAGTATCTGTGAAGGCTGAGATAAAAAGTGCGATTACCAGCACCCTTGAGGAACATGGTTTGGGGGCTGAGAGGATTATTTTATTCGGATCCAGGGCCCGGGAGTCTTATAGAAAAGATAGTGATTGGGACATCCTTGTTATAACGAACCGAAGGCTCACACGAAGAGAGAAGATGGAGATTTCCCGCATCATCAGAAAGAAGTTGGCTGAGCTTTACATAGATTGTGATTTAATCCTTAAGTCGAAGCACGAAGTAGAGCTTTGCAAAGATTTGCTCGGAACGGTTACCAGGGAAGCGCTGAAAGAAGGTGTGCTTTTATGACTGAGAAAGCCAATTTATGGATTGTTAAAGCCCTGGAGGATCTGAAAGTTGCAGAGCATGAGATGCGACTTGAGGAGAAGGAAATTGTAACAAGTGCGGCCTGTTTTCATTGTCAACAATTTGTTGAAAAAGTGCTAAAGGCTTTTTTGGTTGCACAGGGTGTGGACTTTCCAAGAACCCACAATCTGGAGATTCTGCTAAAGCTATGTTCTGAACAAGACCCAGAATTCAAAGAGTTGGATGTTGGAAATTTGACTTACTACGCTGTGGAGGCCAGGTATCCAGATGAATTTTCAGAACCTTCTATAGAGGAGGCTAAAGAGTGTTTCAAGATTGCCAAGCACATAGAGGAGTTTGTTCTTGGGAAATTACAATACAACAAGGGATGCTAACCAATGCAGACTAATTCCTTCATAGAAGCCGACTTTCCCATCAAAAAAGTGTCTGAGCATTCGGTGCGGGAGAAGAATATCCGCCACGGGCATATTTCTACCCTGCATATCTGGTGGGCAAGGAGGCCCCTGGCAGCGTCAAGGGCGAGCATTTATGCAGCCCTCACCCCGTCACCAGAAAGTGAAGAAGAGCGGAAAGAAAAGGCCGAGTTTATAGCCAACCTGTCTGCCTGGGAGAATTCCCTGAACGAGGAGCTTCTCTCCCGGGCTCGCAAGGAGATTCTGGAGGCCAACAGGGGCAGGCCGCCCAAGGTGCTGGACCCCTTTGCCGGTGGCGGCGCCATTCCCCTTGAGGCTCTGCGTTTGGGATGCGAGACCTATGCCGGTGATCTCAACCCCGTGGCTGTGCTCATCCTGAAAGCCACCCTGGAGTTCCCCCAAAAGTACGGAAATTGGGGATTGGGCATTAGGAATTGGGGAAGATGAAGAATTCGCCAAGGCGGTGGTGACTTACCTGGGGCTATCTTTAGACATGATGGCAGTTTCCTGTAATACACTCTGTCGATGGGAAAGCTCCAGAGAACTCATAGCGGATGTTTATTCCCGACAAGCGTTACCCATGTTATGGGATTTCATAGAATTAAATCCTTTTAGTGGAAGCTCAGGAAGCTGGGAAAGGGTATTCATATATGCAGAAAAGTTAGTACACCATTGCTCTCAAGTCCCTAATTCCCAATTCCCAACCTCTGCTTCATCCGTCTCCCAACTCTCCGCTACGTCCCTCCC
>WFSI01000084.1 GCA_015486105.1 Aquificota bacterium
CTTCCCCTTGTCCTTGATGAGGTCTCCAGCCTTTGGGCTCGCAAGGAGCTGGAGAGGGAGGGAGTGGCCTGTATCCTGGGTGATTCGGTAGTGGCCATTGAGAGAAACGGTAAGGGGCAGGTCCATGGGGTCACCCTGAAAAGCGGCATCCGGATTCCCGCTCAGGGTGTTATTGTGGCTGTGGGTGTGAGACCCAACGTGGGGCCCTTGGCCCAATCGGGTCTTCATATAAACAAGGGGGTGGTTGTGGATGATTGTATGGAGACCAATCTGGGACACGTTTACGCCGCTGGTGATCTGGTAGAGGCTTATGACCTTATATTGGGGGCTAAGCGCCCTATTCAGCTTTGGCCTTTGGCTTTTCGCCAAGGTCTTATTGCTGGGGCCAACATGGCTGGTGGTAGGAAGCGCTATGTGGGAGGATTTCCTATCAATTCTGTGGGCTTCTTCGATTTCAAGGTGGCATCGGCGGGTCTCTCTACGGTGGAGCCCGGGGTAGAGGAGTCTTTTGAGGTGTTGCTTTTTGTCGATGAGGAGAAGGGTACCTTCAGGAAGGTGGTATTGGGCAATAACAGGGTAATGGGTTTCTTGATCCTTAATGATATTAGCAGGGCGGGGGTGTATTCGGGGCTTATGTGGTCTCGCATGGATGTGAGTGCTTTCAAGGGGTATTTGGTAGAGGATGTTTCCATGCCTGAGGCCTGTAAACCTACCACCTTTGGCATAGAGCCATGGAGTTTCGAAAGCATGAAAGAGCGTAAAAGGTTTGGTTGGGCCCTTTTCCCCTTCAGCTACAGGAAGCAGTTTACGGCTATGCCCAGCAGGATTGAGGAGATCTGCGCCTTTGATACGGGGGTATGTACCCTATGAGTTGGCCTCGAGAAATTTCGGGATGTGGTCTTGCTGGGATTATTAGCCGCAAGAGGGAACTCATTCCCGGAGAGGAGATTGTTACTTCCATTGTTCACCAGAAGGAAAGGGGAAACCAGCTGGGTGCGGGCTTTGCGGGTTACGGTATCTATCCCCAGTTCCCCGATTATTATGCTCTTCATATCATGTACGATGGTCCCTATGTTCGGGAGGATACCGAGGAATATATAAAGGGCCGCTTTGTTGTGGAGCACTTTGAAGGTATCCCCACCCGTCGGGTGCCTTCCATCATGGATAGGCCCATATTTTACCGGTACTTTGTGGTGCCTGTGGAATTGCCTGGAGAGGAGATCAGCCCCGATGACTATGTGATGGCCGCAGTTATGGAGATTAATGAAAAGATAGATGGGGCCTTTGTGATCTCTTCGGGGAAAAACATGGGGGCTTTTAAGGGAGTAGGAGGGCCGGAGGAGATCGCCGAGTTCTTCAGGATAGATGAGTATGAGGCCCACCAGTGGATAGCTCATACCAGATTTCCTACTAATACCCCTGGGTGGTGGGGTGGGGCCCATCCTTTTACCCTTTTGGATTGGGCTGTAGTCCACAATGGGGAGATCTCCAGCTACGGAATCAACAAGCGCTATTTGGAGATGTTTGGTTACAAGTGCACCCTTATGACGGATACAGAGGTGGTAGCCTATTTGGTGGACCTTCTGGTGCGGCGCCACAGGTTACCCCTAAGACTGGCCGCCGATGTTTTGGCAGCGCCCTTTTGGAAAGATATAGATAGGATGGGTAGCAGGGAAAATGGTCTCTTTACTGCCCTACGCATGGTTTATGGCAGTGCTCTTCTCAATGGCCCCTTTGCCGTTCTCGTGGCCTGGAATGGAGGCATGATGGGGCTCAATGATAGAATAAAGTTGAGGCCTTTAGTGGCTGCTATTGATGGTGACAGGGTGTACATGGCCAGTGAGGAGTCCGCTATTCGGGCTGTTTGTCCCCATCCCACCAGGGTTTGGGCCCCCAAGGCGGGAGATCCGGTCATTGTTCCCTTTGATGATGCCAGGGATGCCTGGGAGGTGAAGGGTTGTCAGAGCCTTTGATTATAGATGCCCAGGGCCTGTATTATAGAGACCTGAATCAGATTATAAGGGATAAGGTGAAGGAGGGGGTTACCCACTTTCGCCTCTTGAATGTGAATGGTCAGCGGTACATTGGTGCGGGGATCACAGATGATATCCTTATAGAGGTCTATGGGGTGGCGGGTCAGGATCTGGGCATCTTTATGAACGGTCCTACTATTGAGGTCTTTGGCAATGCCCAGGATTGTGTAGGCAATACCATGCAGGGTAGAAAAATTGTGGTCCATGGCATGGCCGGTGACGTGTGTGGCTACGGCATGCGGGGAGGTAAGCTTCATATCTTGAGGGATGTGGGGTATAGGGTGGGCATCCACATGAAGACTTACAGGGAGATGGTGCCGGTCATTATTGTGGGAGGCAGAGCGGGGGATTTCTTTGGCGAATATATGGCAGGTGGCATTATGGTGCTGCTTAACCTTTGGAACGATGACAGTAGATCCACAGTGGGAGACTACTTGGCTACAGGGATGCATGGTGGGGTCATATATATTAGGGGGGATGTAGATCCTTACATCATGGGGAAGGAAGTGGGTCAGGTGGAGGTTACCCATGAGGATAGGACCCTTTTGAAGGGGCTTTTGGAGGAGTACTGCAAGGATTTTTCCTCTTACTCTCTGGATCTCCATGGGATCTTACAGGTGCCTTTTACTAAGTTGGTTCCTGTTTCGGCTCGGCCCTATGGCAAGGTCTACGCTTACTGATCCTTGCGTTTCGGTTTTCACTGTTCCATTGCAGGGGGTTTATCCAAGTCCTTAGATCGGGCCAAGGCCTTAGGATGTGACACCCTTCAGTTTTTTACTCGTAACCCTCGAGGTTGGGGATACACTCCTCTGGACCCCAGAGAGGCAGAAGTTTTCTACTTTAGAGCCCGGGAGATGGACCTTCGCCCTTTGGTGGTTCATATGCCATATCTACCTAATTTGGCTTCTAATGATAAGCTTTTGTACCAAAGGAGCTTAGAATCTCTCAAAGTGGAGGTAGAAAGGTGTAAGGTTTTGGGGGTGGACTATTTGGTGACCCATGTGGGCACGTCCAAGGGGAAAAGCCGTAAGGATGGGATAGAACGGGTAGCTCAGGCCTTAATGGAGGCTTTAGACATCTCAGGTCCCTGTATACTTTTGGAAAACGCAGCTGGACAGGGTTCGGAATTGGGTTTCCAGGTGGTGGAGTTAGGGAAGATCATCCGCATAGCAGGTAGGGATCTTAGGCTGGGTCTTTGCTTCGATACGGCCCATGCTTTTCAGGCGGGTTATCCCATTCATACCGCCGAGGGTTTGGAAGAATTTTTGGATGAGGTGTCTTACTGGGTAGGGTTAGAATGCCTCCATCTTCTTCACTTGAACGACTCCAGAACTCCCTTGGGCTCCCGGGTGGATCGCCACTGGCATATCGGAGAAGGGTGTATAGGGCTGAGGGGGTTCAAAGGTATCATGCGTCACCCTGTACTTAAGGATTTGCCGGCTATCATGGAAACCCCCTGGTCACTTCGGTGGGATAAAAGGAATATGGCGAGGGTGAGGTCCTTAGCCTCAAAAGAAATTTAAAAATTTAAATAAGATGTAATCTTTTGTTTACAAAGCTTTTTGGAGCTTTTTCTTTATTGACATTTTACGGGGCCCTGGCGTATAGGTTGCAATGTTTATCTTAAGAGGAGGGGCCATGGTAGAGATCAGATTCCACGGAAGAGGAGGACAGGGAGCAGTCACTTCAGCTGAGCTCTTAGCCCAGGCGGCTATTGAGGAGGGCAGATACGCCCAGGCCTTCCCCGCCTTTGGTGCAGAGAGGAGAGGCGCACCCGTTCTGGCCTTCACTCGGATCTCTGATGAGATGATCAAGCTCAGGACAGGGGTTTACCATCCTGATGTGGTGCTCATCCTGGATCCGTCATTAGTGAAGGCTGTTCCTGTCACGGGGGGGCTCAAGGAAGGAGGGCTGGTGGTCCTCAATTCTAAGAGGGCTCCAGGTGACTGGAAGGAGGAGTTGGGCAGGGATGATGTGGCGGTTGCATCGGTGGATGCTACAGCTATCGCCCTGAAGGAGTTGGGTGTACCCATCACCAACGTAATCATGTTGGGGGCTTTGCTGAAGGCCAAGCTTTTGGTGGGCATAGGGCCTCTGGAAGAGTTCATTGCCCAGAGGTTTCCCAGGATCGCTGGTAAGGAGATTAGGGCCTTTCGTAGGGCCTATAAAGAGGCGAGGGTGGAAGGATGAAGCTCAAGGAAAAGCCTAACTGGAAAGAGATAAGCTTTGCCTGTGTTATCCCTGAGCCAGGCAATAGCGTGTATTACAAGACGGGGGACTGGAAGACCCTGAGGCCTGTGGTGGATAAGGAGAAGTGCATCAAGTGTGGTACCTGTTGGATTTTCTGTCCTGAGTATGCCTTTGAGGAAGACGAATACGGGTACTACGAGCCCAATAATGATTACTGTAAAGGGTGTGGCATCTGCTCCAGGGAGTGCCCAGCCCAGTGTATCAAGATGGAAGAAGAGGTGGTGGAATAATGGCTAGGAGAGAAGGAATAGAGGTATCTATTGCCATTGCCGAGGCGGCCCGTCAGGCCAATGTAGATGTGGTGTCCGCCTATCCCATCACTCCCCAGACCCACATTGTTGAGCATTTGGCTCAGTTAGTGGCCGATGGGGATTTGGATGCCGATTATATTACTGTTGAGTCGGAACACACGGCTATGAGTGCCTGTGTTGGGGCATCGGCAGCTGGGGCCAGGGTTTTCACTTCTACAAGTTCCCAGGGGTTGGCCCTTATGAACGAAATCGTCTATCTGGCTCCCAGTCTTAGGACCCCTGTGGTTATGGCCTTGGCCAACAGGGCCTTGTCTGGTCCCATATCCATTTGGAATGATCATTCTGACGTGATGAATGAGAGGGATACGGGTTGGATTTCCATGTTTGCCAACAACGGTCAGGAGGCCTATGATTTGACCCTCATGGCCTTCCCCATAGGTGAGGACCAAAGGGTTATGCTTCCCGTGATGATCAACTTTGATGGTTTCATCCTTACCCATGTTATTGAACCCATTTACATCTTTGATAACGAAGAGATTGCCGATTTTATTCCTCCCTTTGAGCCCTTTTATAGGGTCCACCCAGATTACCCTGTCACCATGGGTCCTGTGGGAGTACCTGACGTTTATACTGAGGCCAAAAAGCAGCAAGACGTGGCTATTAGAGAGTCTCGGGCTGTCATAGAAAGGGTCTTTGAGGAGTTTGCCCAGCGTTACGGCCGTCGCTATAAGGCTGTTGAGACCTATAAGGCGGATGATGCAGAGATCGTTCTTTTGGCCCAAGGATCCGTCATAGAAGCTGCCGAGGTGGCGGTGGATCATTTGAGGGATCAGGGCAAGAAAGTAGGGGCTGTGGAACTTAGGTTGTGGAGGCCTTTTCCCTTTGATGATTTGAAGGAGACCCTTTGTGGCAACACCATAAGGCAGGTGGTAGTCCTGGACAGGTGCATCTCTTTTGGAGGTCAGCCCGGGCCTGTACTTTCAGAGGTGAGATCTGCTCTGTACCATGAACCCCAGAGGCCCATGGTAGTGGGAGTGGTTGCTGGATTGGGAGGAAGGGATGTTTCCTTAGAGAATTACGTAGAGATGTTCCAGATAGGAGAGGATTGTCTTAGAACGGGTAAGGAAGCCGGCGAGGAGCCGGAATTAGTCAAGATAGTGGGGTTAAGAGAATGAGTGTGTTGATGAAGAGACCGAAAGAGGCATATCTTAATGTTTTTGCTTATCGGATGGTCCCTAAGGAAGAGTTTTTTACCCGGGGCCATAGGGCCTGTCAGGGATGCGGTCCCGCTCTGGGATTGCGCCACATCATGAAGGCGGCGGGCAGGGACACCATCGTGGTGAATGCCACGGGGTGTATGGAGATCATCTGCTCTCCTTATCCGTATACTTCTTGGGCTGTGCCATGGTTGCATGTGGCCTTTGAAAATGCCGCCGCCGTGGCCTCTGGGGTTGATGCGGCTATAAAGGCTTTACAGAGAAAGGGCAAGATTCTCCAAAAGAAGATTAACATTTTGGCCATCGCAGGGGACGGAGGCACTGCGGATATCGGCCTTCAGGCCCTTTCGGGCATGCTGGCCAGGGGCCATAATGTGACCTACGTCTGCTATGACAATGAGGCTTATATGAATACGGGGGTTCAGGGTTCCTCAGCTACTCCTTTTGGGGCAAGTACCACCACTACCCCTGCAGGAAAGGTAAGTTTCGGTGCAGGTTACTGGAAAAAGAACGTGGCTGCTATTGCCGCTGCCCATGATATTCCCTATGTAGCTACGGCTTGTCCCAGCTATCCTTTGGATCTCATTCGTAAGGTGAGGAGGTCCTTTGAACTGGAAGGGCCCGCCTATATCCATCTCTTTGCTGTCTGTCCCACCGGTTGGGGAATCCCTCCCGAGCTTACCGTGAGGATGGGCAGGCTCGCCGTAGAGACAGGTATCTTTCCCCTTTATGAGGTTGAGAACGGGCGCTACAAGCTTACCATAGATTTTCCCCAGAGTTTGAGACCTGTGGAGGATTATCTGAGGCAGCAGAGGAGATTCAGGCATCTTACCCCTGAGGTGATTCAGCAGATCCAAAGCAGGGTGACGGCAGAGTATGAGAGGCTCAAGAAAATGGAAAAAGTGACGCAGGAGTGATGGTCATGACAGAGGTTATGGTAGAAGATCTTGAGCAAAACGTGAAAGAAGTGATGGCCCGGTATGGGAATAACCCCGCCCGGATGATAGAGATCCTTCAGGACCTCCAGGATATTTATGGTTATCTACCTGAGGAGGTCTTGAAAGAGGTAGGCCGTCAGACAGAAGTACCTTTGACTCGAGTATATCACGTGGCCACCTTTTTTAAGACCTTTACCTTAAAGCCCAGGGGCAAGTACACCATTCAGGTATGTACCGGGACGGCCTGCCATGTGAAGGGCTCTTATAGGGTACTGGAGAGGTTTGAGGATGTCTTGGGTGTCAAGCCTGGTGACACCACCAATGATTTTCTCTTTACCCTGGAGACGGTGAATTGCGTTGGGTGTTGTGCTTTGGGTCCTGTGGTAATCATCGACGGGAAATACCATGGTCATGTTTCACCCGTTCAGGTGGATTCTTTGATAAAGGAGTATAGGGAACAATGAAGCGCTTAGGGAATCGAGAAGATTTGGAGAGAATGAGGCAGGAGGCCCTTTCTAAAAGGCCTGAAAGGTTTATTTCCCTGGGTATGGGCACAGCTTCCAGGGCCCATGGTGCAGAGGCTGTTTACGAAGCTTTACAGGAGGAGGTGACTAAGAGGGGAATGGGTGTCCATGTTAAGGCCACAGGAGATCATGGACTCTGTGGTTATGCCCCTGTTATGGTCGTTTATCCTGAGGGTCTCCTCTATCACAGTGTCAAACCCAGTGACGTTCCGGACATTCTTGCTGCTTTAGAAACGGGTGAGGTGGTAGATAGGCTCCTTTACACCGATCCTTTAACAAAGGAGACCTTCACTTACGAGAAGGACATACCCTTTTATAAAAAGCAGATGAGGTTGGTAATGGGTCTTATGGAGTCTGCGGAACCCCTATCTGTGGATGATTATCTGTGTTATGGGGGATTTTCGGCCTTGGCCAAGGCCATGTTGGATATGGAGCCTCAGGCGATCATTCAGGAGGTGATTTCTTCAGGCCTCAGGGGAAGAGGAGGAGCCGGTTTTAGGACGGGATGGAAGTGGGAAGACGCTGCTAATAGACCTTCTCCCATAAAGTACATAATCTGCAACGGAGACGAGGGGGATCCTGGGGCTTACATGGACAGGTGTCTCCTGGAAGGTCTTCCCTTTGAGGTCTTAGAGGGAATGATTATCGGGGCCTATGCCATAGGGGCCCATGAGGGCTTTGTCTATGTGAGGAAAGAGTATCCCCTCGCTACTCATAATGTCCAAGAGGCCATAGGTATTTTGAGAGAGCTAGGTTTATTAGGAAAGGATATCCTGGGTAGCGGCTTTGACTTCGATGTCCAGGTGGTAAGGGGTGGAGGGGCCTTTGTGTGTGGGGAGTCCTCGGCCCTTATTGCTTCTGTTGAGGGAAGGGTAGGGGAGCCCAGATCCAAACACGTTCATGCCACTGAGAGCGGCCTTTGGGGAAGGCCTACGGTTTTGAACAACGTGGAGACACTGGCCAATGTGCCTTTTATAGTGAACAGAGGGGGAGGCTGGTTTGCTTCCATTGGCACAGAAGAGAGTAAGGGTACAAAGGTATTCTCCTTGGCAGGAGATATATACAACACAGGTTTAGTAGAAGTCCCCATGGGCATCACTCTGAGGGAGGTGGTCTACGATATAGGAGGGGGGATTCAGGGTGGCAAGGCTTTCAAGGCGGTTCAGACTGGTGGTCCTTCTGGAGGATGCCTCCCTGATTCCCAGTTGGACCTGCCTGTGGACTTTGATACCCTGGATGCTGCGGGATCCATGATGGGTTCCGGTGGTATGATCATCATGGATGAGAACACCTGTATGGTGGATGTAGCTCGTTATTTCGTCAAGTTTCTCACAGAGGAATCCTGCGGGAAGTGTGTCCCCTGCCGGGAGGGTCTCAGACACATGCTGGAGATCCTTGATAGGATTACCCAAGGTGAGGGGACTATGGAGGATGTGGAGCTCTTGGATGAGTTGGGCTATGTGGTAGCCCACGCTTCTCTTTGTGGACTGGGTAAATCAGCACCCAACCCCGTCCTTTCCACCCTTCGTTATTTCAGGGATGAGTATGTGGAGCATGTCAAGGACAGGAAATGCCGGGCGGGGGTTTGTAAAGCCTTGGTGAGATATGAGATAGATGCTCAAGCCTGTACGGGGTGTCAGGTTTGCTTTAAGGCCTGTCCTGTGGATGCCATATCTGGTAAGCCCAAAGAGATTCACGTCATAGATCAGGGTAAGTGTATAAAATGCGGCATCTGTAAGGATGTCTGCAAGTTTGATGCTGTGAAGGTGGTGTGACATGGTAAAGCTTACCATAGACGGAAAAGAGGTTGAGGCCAGGGAAGGTCAGACTGTTCTTCAGGCTGCTCAGGAGGCGGGCATTTACATTCCTACCCTTTGTTACCACCATGAGGTGAAACCTTATACTGCCTGCCGTCTATGTATGGTGGAGGTGACCAAGGGCAAAAGGACCCGTTTCGTCACTGCTTGTGATTACCCTGTAGCAGAGGGCATGGTGGTAAGGACGGACACGGAGAGGGTGCAGCGCTGTCGTAAGATGATAATTGAGCTTCTCATGGCCCAGTGCCCCGATCTTCCCCAGCTCCATGAGTTGGCCCAGAGGTTTGGGGTGGAGAAGGTACGCCTCTCCAAGGGAGACGGCGATTGCATTCTCTGTGGCCTCTGTGTTCGGACTTGCAGGGAGGTAGTAGGGCTTAACGCTATAGGGTTTGAGGGGAGGGGATTCAACCGAAGGGTGTGTACCCCCTTCGACGAGCCCAGTGATCCTTGCATTCTCTGTGGGGCTTGTGCCTATGTTTGCCCCGTGGATGTCATTCCAGTGGAGGATGAGGATGGGTATCGCGTCATGGAGCGCTGGCACAAGAAGTCTCCCCTGGTGGCTTGTAGCAAGTGTGGCAAGTACTTCATGACGGAAGATGAGCTCCGCTTCCTCAAAGAGAAGACGGGGTTGCCGGAGGAGAGCCTGAGGGTCTGTATGGACTGCCGATGATCCTAATAAGGGGTAGGGGAAACCCCTACCCCTTATAGAATTTGGTTTAGAATCTACCGTATCTCCAAAGTCCCAGCTTTTCCCTTTGGGCTTTTCTTTCCAGAAAGGGGAAAAGGGAGATGATTTCCTCTTTTTTGGGTCTCATAGGAAAGGGGAAGGAGAGCCTCGCTCGGGCGTAGCCTCGGGCTATGAGAATAGCATTAAGCATGCCTTCCCTCACATAGGCATATCCCATGAGGCGGCCCTGGGGGTCCCTTTTGATCCAGTCGAACTCTACGTACACTATTTTGTCTGGGGGGAGGAGGCGCTTGACCTCATCCCTGGCCTCTTGTCCCATTTTTAAGAGCAGATGTGGATCGACCCTCAGGAGTCTTGCCTTCCTTAAGAGGGAAGGCCCCCAGGTGGAGGGGGGTGAGTCTATGCCTAAAAGGCGGAGGGTATGTGTCTTTCCCCTCCACTGGACTATGAGGGTATCCCCATGCACTACCTCCTTCACTATCATTCTTTCCCTTCCTATATTGGAAGCCGTTGCAGGGAAGGTGCAAAAGGTAAGGATCAGGAGGGTTAATATGCCTTTTCTATCCATCCTCCCCCCAGCACCTCGTCATCCCTGTAAAAGACGGCCAATTGACCTGGTGTGGCAGCCCTTTGAGGTATATCGAAGGTTGCTTTTATTTTGTTTTCCCTTTCCTCTACCAAAGCGGAGGCTTCCCTATGACGATAGCGGATTTTGATATTTAACCGCCAAGGTCCTTTCCCTGAGGGTTTATGGATCCAGTGGGGAGAAAGCATGGTGATTTTACTTGAAAATATGGCTTCTTTTGGGCCAACCACTATGGTGTTTTCCTGAGGTGTAATCTTGACCACGTAGAGAGGGCCTCTTTGGGCTACTCCCAACCCCCTTCTTTGGCCAATGGTATAATAAATATACCCTTTATGGTTACCCAAAAGGTTTCCCTGGGTATCCTTAATGGGTCCAGGCCCTGGATTTAGCCCTAATTCCCTTAAAAGGTGAGTGTAATGCCCTTTGAGGAAGCAGATCTCTTGACTGCTGTGGAGTCCTTTTTCTAAAAAACCTATTTTTAGGGCCAGGTTTTCTACTTTGGAGCGATGCCAGTCTCCCAAAGGGAGGCTCAGGTGGTTCAGTTGTCTTTGAGAGAGTAACGCCAGGAAGTAGGACTGGTCTTTTGCCCTATCCCTTCCCTTCATGAGACTATAGTTTTTTCCTTTCCCCACTATGCGGGCGTAGTGTCCTGTGGCCATCTTCTGGGCCCCTTTGGCCAAGGCCCTTTCCATGAGGATGCCTATCTTTACCCTTTGGTTGCAGAGGGGACATGGGTTAGGGGTTTTGCCTTGGGCGTACCCTTGGACGAAAGGGAGGATCACTTCTCTGTAAAAAACCTTTTTTAACTCTATAACCTCTAAGGTGATGCCTAAGGCCTCTGCCACCTTCCTGACATGGGGCATAGAGGCTTCCATACAGGCGTGGTGGAGCATGGTGATCCCCCATACCTTGTGGCCTTCCTCTTTCAAGAGATAGGCGGTTACGGCTGAGTCTATTCCTCCGGAGAGGGCTACGGCTATTTCCATTTCCTGGTTTCACTCCTTATTTCTTGTTTGGGTTTTTATATCATTCTGTTTTGCTGCTGGTAAGGTTGAAAGTGAAAAGGCCTTCATCGGTGGGCCAGGTTACTCATTGTCCTCGGGCTTGTTTCTTGACTTCTGGATTTTCGGGGTTTATCCCCCAGGGAGTTTTGGCTATAAAGGTTGCTATTTATAGGAGGTTTGCCGTTATCTCTCCTCTCTGGATCTGTAGATTTTGGCCCAGAGGGATGGGGATCGGGAGGGGAGGAAATTATGAGAAGTCTTGGAGGGTTGTTTGTCTGGTTACTACTACTTTGGGGAGGAGGCTCTATGGCGGGTACCATACATATAGATGTAGAAAGTAAGGTATTGGCTAATGGCCTAAGGGTGCTGGTTTTGGAGGATCATACCACTCCAACGGCCACCTTTCAGATTTGGTATAAGGTGGGTTCCAGAAATGAGGTGAGTGGGAAGACAGGTATATCCCATCTATTGGAGCACATGATGTTTAAGGGTACCCATAGGCATGGTCCAGGGGATTTCTCTAAGATCGTGGCCAGAAATGGAGGGGTGGAGAACGCCTTTACCAGCAGGGATTACACAGCTTACTTTGAGAACTGGGCCAGTGACAGATGGGTGGTGAGCATGGAGTTGGAGTCGGACAGAATGGGCCATCTTAAGCTGGATCAGCATGAGTTTAATCGGGAGAAACAGGTGGTGATGGAGGAACGTAGGCTGAGAACTGAGGATGACCCCGTTTCTCTATTGGTGGAAGAGGTATTTGCCACGGCCTATAAAGTCCATCCTTATCACTGGCCTGTGATAGGCTGGATGAGCGATGTGGAGAGCATTACTTTGCAGGATCTTAAGAAGTATTACCAGACATACTACGCCCCCGATAACGCTACCCTTGTGGTGGTGGGGGACGTGAAAGCTGAAGAGATCTTCTCCCAGGCTGAGAAACACTTTGGTTCTGTTTCCCAGGGAGAGGCACCCCCTGAGGTAAAGTGTAAAGAGCCTACCCAGCAAGGTGAGAAGAGGGTTACTGTGGAGAGTACAGAGGCCCGTCTTCCTTTTGTTATGTTGGCTTATCACACTCCTTCCATCGGTTCGGGAGAGGAGTATGCCTTGGAGATCCTTACCCACATCCTGGGGGAGGGTAAGAGTTCCCGTCTTTACCAGCGGTTGGTTTATGAGGAAAAGGCTGCCGTTTTCACCAGTGCTCGGTATCAAAGGATGTCTAAGGATCCTGGGCTATTATACATCTATGCTGGAGTGGTGCCGGAGAGATCTCCCAGGGATGTAGAGGTGATGATGCGGGAAGAGGTGGCTAGGCTTCAGAGGGGAGAGTTTACCATGGAGGATTTAAAGAAAGCCAAAAATCAGGTGAAGGCTGGTTTTGTATATGGACTGGATTCCAATTTTTACAGGGCTATGATCATAGGTCGTTTGGAGACTCTAAGCATAGGATTCCATTATCTGGATACCTACTTGGAGGAGATAGGATCGGTGGAAAAGGAGGATGTGGTTGAGATGGCTAAGAAGTATCTTACCAACAAAAACCTCACTGTGGGTATTTTAGTTCCTGAGAAGGTAAAGTGAAAAAAAGGTTTATCCTTTTTTGCATGGGGGTCTAATGATGGCGGGTACTTTGCAAGTTCAGGGTAAAGTTATTCCCAAAAAGTGGATTACCGAAAGTGGCACAACCGTATGGCTGGCCAATAGACCGTCTTTGCCCTTTGTAATTATAAAGGTCTTGGTAAAGGCAGGGTCTGTCTACGACACTGAGGAGAAGGCGGGGGGGGCCTACCTTCTCTCCCAACTCCTTCCCGA
>WFSI01000085.1 GCA_015486105.1 Aquificota bacterium
GCTTTTGTGTGACCCCCAACAAAGGTGATCTTGGGTCCAAAGCCACTTACAACAATGGCACCATCTGTCCCTGTACCGGTTGCCTGAAGTCCTGGGTTGTATGAGCTCCTGATATCCAGATCCTGGAAGGCGATGGTCTTTGCCTCTGTGAGGGTGATAAGGCTCCTGGTCATGGCCCCATCGGAGAGGTTTGCATTGGTGAGTAGGATGATGTTTACTGTACCGATACTTTCACTCTCAAACTTTCCCTCGCTTACCTCCACACTGCTGGCCTTATCCACTCCAATCCTTTGGGCATTTGTCTCAACCCCGGCTGTAACACAGGCGCAGAACCTTACATCCCTATAGCCGCCGCAAACAACGCGGATGTTATCCACATCTGCACCGGTAAAGAGCATAGATGTCTCCTCAAAGGTGACTCCCAAATCCTGACATAAACGATTCCTGTATTTGAAAAAATGCTTATGGATATAATCCCAGAGACCTGGTGAAGCATAGTTGTTACCGACGAACCTCACCTCTTTGAAGCCATCATGGGTGCTCAGGGCCCGCCTTTTGGTATCAAAGGTGACCAGGAAGGTCTTCAAGGGGTGTCCATTGAGTATATGATAGATAATGGCACCCTTTGCTTCTTCCAATCCAACATCAATTTCCCTCTTCATGGCTGATCTCCAGGTACAGGCGTTTCTCCTCTTTTCGAATGCCCCGCACGCTAAACCTTACCGGGTGAAGAAAAAAGGGGCCATTATAGACAAAGCTGTGATACTCCCCCAATTCACCACAGAGATCCACATTGCCCAGGGCCTTTAGATCTTTGACAAATTCCCAGCCGATCTCCCTACCAAGCCAATCCTCTCCAAGCATCTCTGCCGTGGTGCTCACCACAATGGCCTTAAAGCCCGCTGAGATAAACTCATGAATGAGTTCATCCCTTTCTACTCCCCAGAGTGGGAATACGGGCTCAATCTCTAAATCGCGGCAGACCCTCTCTATCCAGTCCCGGTGCTCCTGAAGCTCAATATCACCAAAGACCCCTGCTACGACGCTTTTCTCCTTTAACTCTGAAACCGCTCCTTTGAAGGCCTCTTCATACCCTTTCCAGGTAGAGGGTCTCTGGACGATCTCCCTTCCCATAGCGGTAGCTTGGGCCTTCAATAGTCTGGCAGTGAGACCATGAGAACGGGAAGCGGAGCCATCCTCAGAAAGCATATTCAATAGGTAAGGGACTTCTATCTTCTGCACGGCCCTATAAAGGGCCAGCATGGAATCCTTCCCACCACTCCAGGAGACAAAGGCCCTCTTCATTTCTCTATCCCCGGCCTGGCCATGACACCCTTTTGATAGTAGTGCTTCACCTCTACCATCTCCGTCACCAGATCAGCAGCATCTATGATCTCCTGGGGGGCATATCTGCCTGTGATGATAAGCTCTTTGTCCTCGGGCTTATTTCTGATGAGCTCCAGTACATCTCTTTTATCTAAAAGTCCCATGTACATGGCTATGTTGGCCTCCTCCATGATCACGATCTTGTAGTCCTTTTTAAAGAGGGCCTCCTTTACCTTTTCCAATCCCTCCTTAGCCAGCTCATAGTCCTCATCACTGATCTGCCCTGTCCTCACGAACTTAGGGGTGCCGAACTGCTCTATAGTCACCAGATTCCCCAATCTATCCCTGATCACATGGAGCTCCCCGTAGTCCTGGCCCTTCATAAACTGGGCAATGTAAACCCTCATATCATGAGCCACTGCCCTGAGGGTAAGACCTAAGGCCGCTGTCGTCTTGCCCTTCCCATTGCCCGTATAGACCTGCACATATCCCTTCTCAAAGGTTGCCATGACTCCTCCTCAGTCTTTTTGCTGCCTCTGCCATGTTCCTCAAGCCAGGCAATACCTCCTTCCAGGCCCTGGTCTTTAGACCACAATCCGGATTGATCCAGAGATTTGTTGAATCAATCACCTTCTCCGCCCTCTCCACCATGGTTACCATGTCCTCTACCTCCGGTACCACCTCCGAGTGAACATCCCACACCCCTAAGCCTATCCCCTTCTCAAATCCCCTTGCCTCAAAGGTTTTCAAAACCTCTCCCTTGCTCCTGGAAGCCTCTATGGAGATCACGTCAAAGTCCATCTCTTCTAAATAGTCTATGATGTCTTCAAACTTAGAGTAGCACATATGAAGATGAATCTGGGTCTCTGGTTTTACCTGTGAGA
>WFSI01000086.1 GCA_015486105.1 Aquificota bacterium
GCTCATGAGGCAGGCGGGCTTTGGGATTCCCAGCCGGGTGGAGGTAGTGTAACTTCCTACCCCTCCAGAAACATAGTGGCATACGTCTGTGGAAAACTGGATAAGTATGGTGTAACCAGTGAGTTATCCTAATCAGGTTTTCAAAGATGAGTTGGAGGCACGAAACCGTGAAGGAGGTGCACTATGAAGGGGAAACTGTGGAAAACTGGGGTAGTATTTTCGGCGCTGTTTGGGCTTTTAGTTGTTCTTCTAACAAGCCCCTCACACGCTCAGGAACCTGAATACACACAGTCTTTTGAAATTTCCAAGTGCGACTTCAGCTCAACAGGAAGAAACACTTACTTTGTCTTGGAGCCAGGTTACAAACTTGTTCTTGAAGGGGAAGGGGAAGAGGAAGGGGAACAGGTCCACTTGGAAGTAACGGTTCTCAACGAAACCGAGATGGTAGACGGTGCTGAGACAAGGGTGGTAGAGGAAAGAGAGCTTCACAATGGCGAGCTGGCGGAGGTCTCAAGGAATTTCTACGCTATATGCAGGCAAACCAACAGCGTCTTCTATTTTGGAGAAGACACTTACACCTACGAAAACGGACAACCTGTGTTTAGTCCTGACGATAGCTGGCGTGCTGGTGAAGAGGGTGCTAAGCCTGGGGTGATGATGCCTGGAATCGTTCTCCTTGGTTCCAGATACTATCAAGAAGTGGCCCCTGATGTTGCAATGGACAGAGTAGAACACGTATCCATGAGCGAAACGGTAGAAACCCCGGCTGGCACCTTTTCCAATTGCTTGAAGACAAGAGAAACAACCCCCTTAGAGCCTGATGCAGAAGAATTTAAGTACTATGCTCCCGGGATCGGCATTGTCCAAGACGAAACCCTGAAATTGGTGAGCAGTTCCCTTTGGCTCACCTCACCCCAGGCAGGACAGACCCTCTCAGGAGGTCCTGCATCGGATCCCAGCAGCTTCTTCCGGCTCAGTTTGTTGGCCTCAGGATTTGGACAAGGAGAAAGTGGCGAAGTTTTCATAAAAATGGCTCAACCTGCTGCCACATACTACTATGTAGGTCCTGGTTGGAGCACTACGCCCTCACCCGTGGGAAGCGAATACAGGGATAGACTCTTTAAAAACGGTGAGATTGTACTCTACGGAAAGGATAATCCCGTGATCAATGACGGCTGGATTCCCCCATCCAGCGCATACGACTGTTCAAGTTTGCCTGACGGGGAATATACCTTTACCGTAGAATATCACATCCAAGGAGAGGTCCACACCAGCAGCCCCCTGAGTATCACCCTTAATAGAGGGTGCAGTGGATAGGTAAATAAGGGGGGCCAAAGGCCCTCCTTCACTTTAACTCGAAAAGAAAACGCAAACAACCCCTTACCAGCAACGCACCACCTTCTCCACCACCCCTTCAAGGATCCGGGCCATCTCTTCCATGATGGAAGGGGGGTAGGGCCTCAAAGCAGAAAAAGAAGGGTCCAGGGTATAGCTGTTCCTGAAGGGTTGGAGATGATACTCCTGGGTTCCTTCTACCAAATGGGCTATCCCTCCCATCTCCTCCTTTCCCACCAATCCGGGGACCAAAGTGGTCCTAAGGATATACCGAGGGGCCCATGCCTTTAGGACCTCCAAACTCTCCCCCACAGAACCGAAATCCCCTCCCCCTGTAACCTGGGGATACCGGGAAGGGGAAGTTTTGATATCCATGGCCACCAAATCCACCAGCCCTGCCTTCAATGCCTCTTCCAAGACCTGAGGCCTGGAACCATTGGTGTCCAGCTTAACGGCAAGGCCAAGACCCTTTAAGGCCTCAAGGAAAGAAAGGAGATTGTCCTGTAAAGTAGGCTCCCCTCCGGATACCACCACCCCAGAAACGAGGTTCCTTCGACGATCCACTTCATGGAGGACCATAGAAAGAGGAAGCTCCTTCTGCTCTTCAATCAACGAGGGGAGAACAAGCCAAGGATTATGGCAAAAGGGACACCGGAAGGTACATCCTCCAAAAAACACAATGGAGGCCACCCTCCCTGGAAAATCCAAAAGGGTAACACCGTGAAACCCCCGAATGCCCCATCCCCTAAAATTCAATGGGGCATCCTCCAAGGGGCCTCTCATCACACCTTCCCACCCCTCGGGGGTAGGAGGAGCATCATGATTTACAAGGTGACGCACTTCCTGTCCCTGAACTCCTCCTTCTTACCATCATTCCAGTTTTGAACAGGGCGGTAATACCCCACGATCCTGGAGTAAACCTCTACAGGAACCGCCTTCACCTTTATGGTAGTAGCCGCCGCCCTGTGGGTCCTTCTCCTCTCAACAACAGCATGCTCTCCCATCTCTCCCTCCTTCAATTATCCCCTTCCAACTTTACAAAGGCCTCGGGAGAAGCCTCAGTCACATCGTCTAACTCCACTTCCATCTCCTCACCGTAAGCCTCCAGCTCCTCAGGAGTATGGGGATAGGGACATATAGTATGTTCTCCAGATATGTAACCATGAACAGGACAGACGGAAAAAGTAGGGGTGATACTGAAATAGGGAAGGCTATAATTGGAGACCACAGCCTTCACCAGATCCCTAACAGTCCAAGGATCGGTTATAGCCTCACCCAAAAAGAGATGGACCACCGTCCCACCTGTGAAGAGGACCTGAAGACTATCCTGATGCTCTAAAATCTCCCAGGGGTCTCCTGAATAATCCACGGGAAGATGAACAGAATTGGTGTAATAAGGATGCTCCTTTCCTCGAGTCACAATGCCCGGAAACTTTTCGGCGTCCCCCTTTGCCAATCTGTAAGATGCACCCTCAGCAGGGGTGGCCTCCAAGTTATAAAGGTTCCCCGTCTCCTCCTGGAATTCAGATAGCCTCTCCCTCATGAAATTCAACACCTTGATAGCCCATTCCTTAGACTCAGGTTCGTATATAGGCAATCCCATAAAGTTGAGACATGCCTCATTCATCCCAATAAGCCCTATGGTGGCAAAGTGATTATGCCAGTACTGGCCGGTACACTCCTTAACCTGGGACAGATAAACCCGAGAGTAAGGGTATAAGCCCTTTTCCGTGTAGTCTTCAATAACCTTCCGCTTGATCTCCAAAGAAACCTTAGCCAGCTCCATAAACCGAGCCAATCTTTGGAAGAATTCCTCTTCATTCCTGGATAAGTAAGCTATCCGAGGAAGATTGAGGGTGACCACACCAATGGAACCCGTTAGGGGCGAAGCCCCAAAAAGACCACCCCCCCTCCTACGCAACTCCCGGTTGTCCAGCCTCAATCTGCAACACATAGACCGGGTATCCTCTGGGCTCATATCGGTGTTTACAAAGTTTGCAAAATAAGGAATGCCATACTTCCCTGTCATCTCCCAAAGAGGCCTGAGTTTTTCCCCATCCCAAGGGAAATCCCTGGTGATGTTATAAGTAGGAATAGGGAAGGTAAATATACGCCCCTTGGCATCCCCTTCTAACATAAGCTCCGCAAAGGCCCTGTTAACCATATCCATCTCATCCTGAAACTGGGCGTAGGTAGTTTCCTGCTCCTGTCCCCCCCACATCACCCCCCTATCCCTGAAGTTCGAGGGAGGTACCAAGTCCATAGTAATATTGGTAAAAGGGGTCTGGAAACCCACCCTGGTGGGCACATTCAAGTTAAAGAGAAACTCCTGGAGGCACTGCTTCACCCCTTCATAGTCCAACCCATCATAGCGTACGAAAGGGGCCAACAGGGTATCGAAATTGCTAAAGGCCTGGGCACCAGCGGCCTCGCCCTGGAGGGTATAGAAGAAGTTGACTATCTGACCCAGTGCTGTCCTCAAATGCCGGGCAGGCTTAGCCTCTACCTTACCCTGGACCCCACCAAAGCCACTCCTAAGCAAACCCTCCAAGTCCCATCCCACACAGTAAGCCGCTAAGATTCCCAAATCATGGATATGAAAATCCCCCTCCTCATGAGCCCTTCTCACTTCAGGGGGGTAAAGGCGATTCAGCCAGTAGCGGGCCACCACAGAAGAGGCAATGTGAAAATTGAGGCCCTGGAGAGAATAGTTCATATTGGAGTTTTCCCGAACCCTCCAGTCCTCCCTGCCCAAATAGTGCTCCACCAAGGACATGCCATCCACCAGGGCTTTCTGAAGGTCCCTGGCCACCCTCCTCTGCTCTCGATAAAGGATATAGGCCTTGGCCACTTGGGCATGGCCGTTCTCTATCAGGACCTTCTCTACCAGATCCTGGATCTCTTCCACATGGGGAATGGAACCCTTCTTAAAAAAGCGCTCGTACAGAACCAGAGAAACCTGGTTTGCAAGATCCTCGGCCCGGACCCTGTCCTTTCCTCCAACAGCCTTTGCCGCCTTGAAAATAGCACTGGCTATCCTCTCCCGGCTAAAGGGGAGTATCTTCCCGTCCCTTTTCCTAACCAGATACTCCATGCATCACCCCAACCACAAATTGAAAAAACCCAAATCTCAAGGGTGCCTTATCACAAGGAAAAGGGAGAGTCAATACTATATATTGTAGTTTTTATGCTGATAAACACAATATCTTGACAAACCCAGTTGTTTCAAAGGGAAAGGGATTCCAGTTGTTCCATCACAAACTGGCTTCCCTCCAGACGGTAAAGGGAGGAAAGGGTCTTGTAGGCATCCAGAGCCTTATTAAGGAGAGTAGACACTTCCTCGGGTAAAGGCCACTCGTCCCTCTTCAAAGCCAGAGCCACACCCAAGGCCCCCATTTCCCGGGCCATACTCTCCATAGGCTCCCATTCCTGGTAGTAAACTAAACATGGAACCTGGCCCCTCAAGGCCATAGTCAAGGAGGAGTACCTGGCCTCCACTAATGCCAACTGGGCCGCCTGGAAACCCACTCTTCCTTCCAGCCACGCTATGGGCCCCAAGGAAGGAAGCCCTTTTATCCACTCCCTGGAAGTATCCAAAAGGGAATCCATATAAAGGGGAAAACCTTTTTTCATGGCCCTAAGCCTCAAAGATCTCACCTCCTCATCATCCAACGTGCCTCCCATCAAGGGAATCTCCTGGAGAAGAGGAAAGATGCCTTGGCCCCAAGAGAGGGGAGGTACAAAAGCCACCCGGGCCCCTTCATAAGCCAGACCTACCTCATCCAAGGCACCAGAAAAGGGTATAAACTGGGCCAAATAGGCAAACCAATTGAAATGACCTATGAACCAGCCAGGTACCCCTAACTTCCGTGCCAGCACAAGGGGTTGAGGGGCCATATCACTAAGGATCACTAAGGGATCAAACCCTTTCACTACCTCCTCCTCTCCCTCTACCCATAAATCCCAACCCTTCACCCATTCCTCTACCCACCTCTTCAACCTCCCTTCATCCTGGGATAGAGGAGGTTCAGGAATGGGCACCCTGTCCCACAAAAGGTCCCTGGAGTACCCCCACTCTGGCAAGGCAAGGGGACTCCTAACCATGATCTCCCAGTCCCAACCCCATCGGGCAAGGGATTTCACCAGAGCTTCCATGCGAAGAAGGCTCCCAGCAAGGGCATGGGAAGATATATAAAGGAGGAGTTTAGGCATGTTTCCATTCACTTTAGTGGTGCCGAAGGCGGGATTCGAACCCGCACGGCCTATTACAGCCACTGGATCCTGAGTCCAGCGCGTCTCCCATTTCCGCCACTTCGGCACTATCCATAAGTATTAAAGGCAAGGGAGTTTATAGAAACACAATACCCCACTGTCAAGGGTCTACAGGATCCAAGGAAGGCTTCTATTACTTCCCAGCATCTCCCTCAGAAGGCACTGGCATGGATCCATTGGGAAAAGGGGAAAAGGACTTAACCCTTTTAGGAACATGACCTCCTCTAACCTCCATACCAGGCTCCAAAGGCATTTGGGAGTTATGGAGATAACAAGTGGAAGTGTGGTCCTGGGCCCTAAGCACCACCAGTTTACCCACCACTTCCTCCACCCCCTGGGGAGAATAAACATCCAAAACCATACCTGGGCGGATGCCCTCCTTAGCCCCAAGACTCACAAAGACGAAATCCATAAGGGCCCCCACGTTCTTCTCCCCCTGAAGCTTCACGATAATCCCCCGCCGATCAAGAGGACCAGGAAGAAATTGGTATATAGGAGAAGGTACCCTAAGAGGAAATAGAAAATCCCCCTTGCTTATGGAGAAAGCCACCGTTTCAATAGTCCCTTGGGCCTTGTTATCCCCCACCTTATCCACCCTCAAAATACCCAGGCAATCCACCTGCCAGCCAACGGTTTTGCCCCTCTTGGGCATCCTCACCTTGTCACCATTCCTCACTATCAGATACTTTTTGCCCACCTGCAATGGAACAGCCCCGGCCTTCCACACCACCGCTACCTTTTCATATTGATTGAATATGGTCTTATCAGGATCATAGACGCTGGTCCCTATAGTGTAAGGGGAAGAAACAGGCTTGGAGGAAACATAGGAAGAAAAGAGAATGACTCCGGAAGGCACTAAGGGCCTCCTTTTTACAGGTGCCTTAGGAACACGGGCCTTAGCCAAGGCCTTCACTTTGGAAGGATGGGGTATAAAAAGGGCCTCCCCAGGATAAATCCAGTGAGGATTAGGTACCTTTTGCTGGTTACTGTCCCAAATGATAGGCCAGTACAGGGGATTCCCATAAAAGGATTGTGATATACCCCAAAGGGTATCCCCCTCTTTTACCGTGTACCGGGTCCCCTTCAGTTTAGCCTCTCCCTTGGCACCTCCTATCCCTAAGACAAGGACCATAACCAACACAAGTCCCACCATACTTACCCACTTTATAGGCCTCATTCCCCCCCCCTCTTTAATAA
>WFSI01000087.1 GCA_015486105.1 Aquificota bacterium
CCTTTTCTCCCCATGATCACCTCCCTACATCATCTTCTCCAGGGCCTCTTTCACCGTCATCCCCTCTCTTATCCCAAGGGCCCTGGCCTGTTGGTCAGGGAAACCACCTTCGCCTTTAATGCCTGCTGGATACTCTTCACCCCGGCAAACATCACAACAGCCATTCCGTGGCCTTCCATGGCCTTTAGGTTGAAGTGGGCACATACGGCAAATCCCTTGGGTGCCCTGATAAGTATAGCCGCCGGTTGGCCGTTACTCCTCACAATCTTGATCCCAAGGACTGTGCCCGATGCCAGATAGATCTCCTTGAGGTCCACCACCTGGGAGATCTCCCCAGCATAGATTGGATAACACTGTAAAAATAGAGCCACCAGAATTGCAAAAACCGGAAAAACTCTCGTAAGTACAGCTTCCTTCTTCATGCTACGCCCCCATCATTTTTTGATCATATCTTTAGACAGAGAAGTGGGGGCAGGTGAAACCCAAAGACATAGTACACTTTATGACCCTCCTCTCCGTCTCCTCCAGGCCTTTTCCAAAAGGAAGGCTACACCCCTTTCTGAAATATTTCAACAATAAATCTTGAAATGTCGATCCTAACACTGTAGATAGTCCTGAAAACTCCGTGAAAGAGGAGAATATGAGGCAAAAGAAGAAGCTGGGACCTTTGAGCCGCTTCCTTACCCTGTGGATTTTTCTTGCCATGGCCTTCGGGGTAGGCCTTGGCTACTTCTATCCAGACATCGTTAACTTCTGGAACAAGTTCCAGGTGGGCACCACCAACATCCCCATCGCCATAGGACTGATCCTGATGATATACCCTCCTCTGGCCAAGGTGCGATATGAAGAGATGGGCAGGGTATTCAAAGACACCAAGATTTTACTCCTCTCCTTGATCCAGAACTGGATAATAGGCCCTGTGGTGATGTTCGCCCTTGCCGTCATCCTCCTGAGGAACCACCCCTCATACATGGTGGGCATCATTATGATAGGCCTGGCCAGATGTATTGCCATGGTGATTGTGTGGAACGATCTGGCCGAGGGTGACGCAGAGTATGCCGCTGCCCTGGTGGCTTTCAACTCCGTGTTCCAGATCCTCTTCTACTCCATCTATGCCTACATCTTTGTCACCCTTCTCCCTCCCCTTGTGGGCCTAAAGGTTCACGAAGACCACTTCGTAGGTGGGAAAGATGCATCCCCTTCAAGTGTGTCAACCACCACTCCCCCACTTGTCCCTACCCTGTGTCAGCGAACTGACGAGATAACTCACCCCCCCTGTGTTCGATAGACCCAATTGAATCCGCACCGCCCGCTCGACCTTTCCCATATCGGCACCGCTCAATCGCCCTCCGCAGTTGAGCAGGCGCATCTTGCTCACCGTCGTAAGCTGATCTGCCATCGCCTTACTCTGCCTGTCACCCAGCATCACCACCGCTTCACTCGGATATACCCGCCCTATTTTCGTGCTCAGCGGCACCACCTGCACCCGGTTCAGATACTTGTTCGCCGCATCATTGCTGATGATCACTGCCGGCCGCTTCTTTCGTATCTCACCCCCCACCGATGGATCAAAGTTCACCCACCATACTTCACCGCGTATCATCGGCCACATCCTTTATGGTCGCTTCTGACCACTCCAACGCTTCCGCCTCACGCTCCTCATCCCGGGCCATCTCCTGATAAGCCGCTTCCAACGCCGGCTGGATAACATAGGGACGCACCAAATCTTCGATGAATCGGCTAATACGACGGGGACCTATGATTTTGTGCAACCCTTCGTAGACTTGCTCATCAATGGTAATAGTCAGCTTCTTTTGCATTGCCTCACCCCTCATCCATAACATACATTCATACGTGCTTTATACGTATAATAAGTATGCTCCCGGGATAAATCAAGGGATAGTCGTGATTTGGAGTTTCCCCAGTTTCGGCGTCAAAAGGTATACCGCGCCACAGGAATGGGTAGGAACTTCGACTGGAATATGTAATCAGCAGGCTACCTGATATGGAGGAAATCCTCGGGATACTGAAAAAAGAGAAGATGTAGCCCTTTCAAGCAACTCTACATCTCCCTGGCGATCCTTCTACCTGGTCTCTTTCCTCAATCCAACACCGGTTTCAATAGGCAAGGGTAAAGCTCAAGAACTCCCCACTATAGGACTCCCAAATCACCTTCACATCATCCACAATGGCCAGAGGGGGTCCCTCACGACACCAAACAATGAGTCTGTCCAGCAACTCCTTGGGACCTTCAGCCACAATCTCCACCCTACCATCCGGAAGATTCCTCACCCATCCTGTCAAACCAAGCTTCCGGGCCTCATCCACGGTAGTAGCTCTGTACCAGACCCCCTGGACCTTGCCCGAAACCCATATATGGGCCCGCCTCATACCGCTCCTCCCTTTCTCAGAGAGTGACCCATCTATTCCTTATGATCTATCTCCTCCTCCAGCATCACCTGAAGAGCGTCCCACACCATCTCCTTTGAAATGGAGGCCACACACTCCTCCCTGCACTTCCTTTTGTAACACCCTTTTCGTGGGCAAGCCACCTCCAGAATCAAAGAGCGGCTACCATAAGGCCCGTTCCTCCAAGAGTAAGAAGGTCCATAAAGGCCAAGGGTAGGTCTACCCAAGGCAGCAGCAAGGTGTAAGGGGCCCGTATCGCCCCCTATTACCACCAACCCCCCTTTCAAAATAGCCACCATCTCCCTGATGGTAGTCAAAGGGGCTACCCGAACCCGGCTCTCCCCCCTCAGAGGGATCACCAGATCCTCATCCTGGGGCTCCCAGAGAATCAGAGATGGGATGGAGTATCTATCCTGGACCATACTTGCCAACCACAAGAGGTTCTCCACAGGCCACCTCTTGGTAGGCCAACCAGCTCCGGGGAGCAAAACCAAATAAGGGCCCCTTATGCCCAAAGGACCCAAAAGGGACCGAGCCCGCTCCATCTCTCCCTTGGTAACCCCCAATCTAAAAGAGGGAGCAGGAAACGCATCTCCATGGGAGGCAAGCATCATCCATTGTTCCACTATGTGAAGGGTGGGATCCACCTTCACCTTCCTATTAAGAAACCAGCTCCCCAGCTGCTCCCGAGCCTGATAAGCCGTCAAGCCAATTCTCTCTTTAGCCCCCGAAAGGAAGACAAAAAGGCCACTCTTCAAAAGCCCCTGAAAATCATAAGCCACCTGGGGCTTCTCTCCCTTCACCTGGGAAAGAGCCGATCTAAAACCTTCCCGTCCAGGGGACATTGTTATCACCCGATTCACAAAGGACAGGGGCTCCAAAAGGGTCTCATAACCCCTCTTAACTACCCAAACCAATCTGGCCTCTGGGTTTTTCTCCTTTATATACTGGACCGCCGGAATGGCATGAACCACATCCCCCAAGGAAGAAAACCTAACCACAAGCAGGGTATCCCTCACTTCACCAAAGGAACCTCTCCAACCAATCTATGGAACATCTGCCCTGAAAAAACTCCTCAGATTCAAGGATAGCCCTATGGAGGGTAATAGTGGATTTAATGCCTTCCAACTGAAACTCTGCCAAAGCCCTCTTACCCCTCATAATAGCCTCCTCCCTGTCCCGTCCATAGACAACAAGCTTGGCCACAAGGGAATCATAAAAGGGCGGAATCTCGTAACCCTGAAAAACTGCCGTATCCACCCTTACACCGGGACCGCCGGGTAGGATCCACCTCTCCACCTTGCCTGGAGAAGGACGGAAGGTCTTGGGGTCCTCAGCGTTGATCCTGCACTCTATAGCCCAACCAGTCACCTTCACATCCTTTTGGGAAAAGGACAAACAATCACCCGAAGCTATTTTGATCTGCTCCTTTACCAGATCAACCCCTGTGGCCATCTCGGTCACGGGATGCTCCACCTGAATTCTGGTATTCATTTCGATGAAGTAGTGGTGCTCCTGGCCATCTACTAGAAACTCCACGGTACCAGCACTTACATACCCCACCTCTTCTGCCACTAAACGGGCATCTCTGAAAAGCCGCTCCCTCAGCTGGAAGGAGATTAGGGCAGGAGCCTCCTCCAAAACCTTCTGGTGACGCCGTTGAAGGGAACAGTCCCTTTCCCCTAACACCAATACCTGTCCATGGCTATCCCCCAGGATCTGAACCTCTATATGCCGGGCAGGATGAACAAACTTCTCAATGTAGAGACCTGCATAACCAAAAGCAGCGCCTGCCTCGGAACGGGCAGTATTAAAAATCTGTCTAAGCTCATCGTCGTCCTTAGCCAAACGCATGCCCCGTCCCCCTCCCCCTGCTGCCGCCTTTATAAGAACGGGATAACCAATATCCTGGGCCACTTTTAAGGCTTCTTCCTCCGTATTAACCTCCCCCTGACTTCCGGGAATCACAGGAATACCCAAAGAGGACACCCGGCTTCTCGCCTCAGCTTTATGGCCCATGAGGCGCATAACATGGGCAGGGGGACCTATAAAAGCCAAGTCACACGCCATACAAATTTCTGCAAACTCAGGGTTTTCCGCTAAAAAACCATAGCCAGGATGAACCGCATCAGCCTTGGCAACCTCAGCAGCGCTCATGATACTTTGAACATTGAGATAACTATTAGCAGCCTCAGGAGGCCCTATACAAAGAGCCCTATCAGCCAATTGAACGGGAAGAGAGTCATAGTCCGCCTCCGAGTAAACTACCACCCCCTCTATACATAGGTCTTTACACGCCCTCAAAATCCGGAGGGCTATTTCCCCTCTGTTGGCTATAAGGACCCTCTTGATCATCTCAAGACAGGGGCTTCACCAAAAAGAGGGGCTGGCCATATTCCACAGGCTCGGCATTCTCCACCAAAATATCCAAGACTTCTCCCCTCACTTCCGACTCTATCTCGTTCATGATCTTCATGGCCTCAATGATACAGAGGGTTTGCCCCCTGTCCACAATATCTCCTATATCTACATAAGGAGGAGAATCTGGGGAAGGAGTTCTATAAAAAGTTCCCACAATGGGAGAACGAATAACCACCGCATCAGGAGGGAAACTGAGAGCAACACCACCCTCAGGTGTCACCTGCTGAGCCATAGGAGAAACAGGAACAGAAGGGGCCGGGGCCTCCACCCTATCAGACACAGACTGGCTACTAAACTTCTTAATCTTCAGCTTAACCCCATCTACTTCCAATTCTAGTTCCCCTACTGGAATCTCGGCAAGAGCCTTAACCAGATCTAAAAGCTCCTTGGTATCCATCACTTCACCCTCTCCACGTACTGGCCTGTCCTGGTATCCACTCTCACCACATCCCCCTCATTAATGAAAAAAGGGACCTGGACCATGGCCCCCGTCTCAAGCTTAGCCGGCTTAGAGCCTCCTGAAGCCGTATCTCCCCGAACCCCTGGCTCTGTTTCCACTACCTTAAGGTCCACAGCAGTAGGTAGATCCACTCCCACAGGGTCACCCTTAAAAAGGAGAAGCCTCACCTCGATATTCTCGGCAAGAAAATCCTTATCCCTACTCAACACACCCCCAGGAATAGCAACCTGCTCATAAGTCTCCGAATCCATAAAGTAATACTCATCCCCCTGATTATAGAGATACTGGGCCTTTTTAACGAGAAAATCTGCCTTTTTAAGCTTTTCCCCTGCCTTGTAAGTTTTTTCTACCACTAACCCCGTTTTCAGATTCTTCAGCTTTAGCCGGGAAAAGGCTTGCCCCTTTCCCGGCTTCACATGATCAACATGAACCACCAAGTAAGGATCACCATCAATCTCCAGTTTCATGCTGGGCTTGACTCCACCAGCGTTGATCATGGAAGACCTCTCTAACGGGTAACAGTAAAGGGTAATAGGGCCAATGTCCTTGCCCTCTTAATTGCCTTGGCCAACTGGCGCTGATGACGGGAACAGGTACCAGAAATCCTTCTGGGTACTATCTTGCCCCTCTCCGTAACATAGCTCCTGAGCCTCTTAATGTCTTTATAATCGATCTCCTTCACTCCATCGGCACAAAAGCGGCAGACTTTTTTCCTGTAAAACCTTTTCCTTCTATCATCCCTCGCCATAATCTCCGACACCTCCCTAATTCTTTTAAATCCCTAATCTCCCTTAAAAGGGAAAATCATCATCTTCTTCTCCCTCAGCAGGTACATCACTTACATCAGGGGCAATCACCTTCTCGTTCTCCACTTTCCCGCTCTCCCCCTTTTCCCTTCCAAACCCCAAAAACTGCACCCTGTCAGCAACAACCACGTGTTTAGACCTCTTTCCACCCTCAGCATCCCACTGCTCTAAGCGAAGATACCCTTCGACCAAAACATTCCTGCCCTTAGAGAGATACTCCCCGCAGTTCTCAGCTTGCTTACCATAGACCTTCACGTCCACAAAGCAGGTCTCATCCACATCACCCGACTTACCTTTAAAGCGCCTGTTCACGGCCACCCTAAAGGCAGTAACAGGGGTACCACTGGGTAGATAACGGAGATCAGGATCCCGGGTGAGGTTTCCCGCCAAGATTACCTTGTTGATATTTATAGCCACTTACTCCCCTCCTTCCCCTCCCTCCTCTTCTGGAGGCTCTTGAACTCTCCCGCACTCCTTGTCCTTAATTCTCACTGTAAGATGCCTGATAACCTCGCCACTTAACCTACAGTTCCTCTCCAAATCCCCCACCAAGGTCCCTGGGGCCTTGAAGCGGAAAAGCACATAACTCCCCTCTTTCCTCTTCTCAATTTCATAGGCCAATCGCTTCCTGCCCCAGTTTTCTATCTCCACAAGCTGGGCGCCTCCCCCTTCTAAAAGCCCCTTCACCCACTGAATTTGCTCCTCCAGTTGAGGTTCCTCCAGTTCCGGCACAAATATCAGCACCGACTCATAACATCTTAATTCCATGAGCCACTCCTCCTCTTGGATTTATAGCCCCAGGCAATACCCTTCCTGGAGCGAGGTATCTTCTCCACTAACACAACAGCAGTTGCCCTTTCCCTATCATGGGAAAGAGAAAGGTGCAATCGCCAACCACGCCTTTTCACCAAATTCCCAACCTTCCCAGAAAGGTTGAAAAAGGGCCTCCCTGTCAAAGTATTCGTCACCTCCACTTCTCTCCATGACAAGACCAACCCCCTGGCTGGTAAATCCAAGGCTTTGAAAAAAGCCTCCTTTGCAGCCCACCGAGCCGCCACCCTATGGACAGCGTGAGCCACCTCAATCCTTTCTCTATCCGTCAGGACCCTTTCCAAGAATCCAGGCCAACGGGCCATAGCCCTACCTATCCTTTCTATCTCTACGGTATCCACACCCAAACCCTGAATCATGGACTACTCAACCTGTAGATTAAAAGCCTTGTGTAATACCTAACTTTACCCTCCCGACTCTTCCGGCCCCTTTTGGTTAAAACCAAAAGTTCAGGATGACCATCTCCATCCATGTCCGCCGCCTGAAGATCCATTACCCCTCCTTGGAACCTCCTCGTCCACCCTGTACTATCAAAATAGGAACCTCTCCAAAGGAACAGGCTAACCATAGACCTATCATAGGGGGAAAAATGGACCCCCCAAGCATTAGGCCGGTTAGTGAAAAGGGCCAGCTTGTAATGGTCTCCATCCTTAAAAACCAGGGATCTTCCAGGCACCGCTAACACATCCTCAGCATACTGAATGTAATCCTTCTCTTCCAAGAATTCCTCCCCCTCAAAAAAGCTCTTAGCTATCGGCTGCCTGAAGAAAAAGGCCATACCCCAGTTGCCATGAATACCGCTGGTGTCCCAAAGCATCTCTCCCTTCAAAGGGGTTTTCAGAATCACCCTCCCCTTTTCGTTCACCAACACCTCCAGAGAGCCATCGTTATTCAAATCCACAAGTTGAGCACCACAAATAAGGTCTCCCCTAAGCCCCTTAAGCTCCCTTTCTTTCTTGATCTTTCCCTTCACCAAGCGGGCTAAGCGAGGGGCATAGGCCAAGGGATTTTCCTTGGAGATGTTCTGGACCAACAGGAGCCTCTCTCCAGCCACGTTGTAGCCCCTGATAAACATCTCCTTACCCCTCACCACGTAATGCCACTCCCTCTTCCGGGGATCAAAAGAGAGAATGTACGACCGGAGGGCAAAAAGGGTCTCGTCGGCTGTAGAAAGGACCACTTCAGCCTTGCCGTCACCATTCAGATCCACCACATCCAAGGATACAAGACGGGTTTTAGCCTTCAAGGGGAAAGAGGAAATGAGCTTCATAGTAGAAGCCTTAATATCTACTCTATAAAGGTCCAAACGATCCCCAAAGGCCAAGAGGACCTCGGGCCTTCCATCCCCATCCAGATCCCCTACACCCATAGCTACCCCATTATCCATCCAATTGGGAGAGGCAAACACCAAATCCCTCTCAATGATAGGCCGCCACCCTCCCTGACCCAACATGACATAGAAGGCATCTATCCTCTTCCCTGTGTCCAAGGAAATGAGATCCCCTTTGAAGTAATAATCTCTCTTCTTTCTCACTATGGAACCCATAAGGGCAGCACCACAAACCTTGGGATCGGATTCCAGTTTTCTAAGGGCATCAAGATACCCTCCCTCTGAAGCTGAAGAGATTGTGAGGATCACTTTCTCCTCCCCAAAGATGTTAAACCTATCTGTCTCTCCAAGGTAGCGCCTGAGCCTCTGGGTAAAAGCCATGAGATTGAAGCCCTCCCCCGTTTTATCTATAAGAGGAAACAGGTAAAGATTTATCTTAGCCGCAGTAATCCTCACACCATCTCCAGGTTTCACCTTTTCTCTCACCTTCATAAAGCCTAAAGAAGCCTGGGGATAAGTTTTAACCACCTGCAAAACCCCCAAGTCATCTTCTGTATATCCCAAAAGGGCCCCAGTGACGGGGTGATAGAAAGGCTTGCCTTGGCGAAATACGGTAAAGACCATGCCTGGAAATACCCCCCTGTCCCTTCCCAAATCTACCACACCCCAATGCCCCTCTACAGCCACCACACGGCCCTCTAAGGATGGAAAATCCTGGACAATATCCCGGGCTAATCCCTTTAAGGCTGTATCAAAACTGGCCCAGGCAACGTTACCGGCACACAAAAACAAAAATAGGAAAAGAAAAACTATAAGGCTCTTCTTTTTCATATTTCCTACCCCCTTTTCTCCCGAAGAACCCCTATAAGATCCGCCTCCACAGCCACTTTCCCATTGACCATGCACCTGCAACTCATCTTCCAAAAGGCCCCCTTCCTACCAATTATTTCCCCTCCTAAGATGAGCTGATCCCCTGGCCTCACAGGTCTCCTGAAGCGGGCATTGTCTATGCCTGCAAAGAAAACCTCAATATCCCCTTCCACATTGGAAGAAAGACGGATAAGAATTCCCCCAGCCTGGGCCAAGGCCTCCAGCATCAACACACCAGGCATTATGGGATCCTGGGGAAAATGGCCCGTAAAATAAGGCTCATTAAAGGTAACGTTTTTCAAGGCTTTGATCCTCTTACCCTTCTCTAACTCCAGTACCCTATCCACCATAAGGAAAGGATAGCGATGGGGAAGAAGATCTAAAACACCTTTAATATCAATCTCTTCCATCTCTCATTCCTTCCAAGGCCTTTTCCAATGCCCTCATCCTCTTCACCATATCTGGAAGTTTAGTCAAGGCCCCTTGGACCCGTTTAAAAAGCCTGTGGGGTAAGGCAGGAGACCCTATCACTATAGATCCCTCTGGCACCCTGCCAGCAATGCCAGACTTGGCCCCTATCATAGCATTGCTGCCTATAGAACCATGATCAGCAACCCCGGCCTGGCCTCCCATGAGCACCCTGTCACCTATACTCACACTCCCAGATATACCCACCTGAGCAGCAAAGGCACAGTGCCTTCCTACTTTTACATTGTGACCTATCTGGATAAGGTTGTCCAACTTGGTGCCATCCCCTACCACTGTCATTCCCATGGTAGCCCTGTCTACACAGGTGTTGGCCCCTATTTCTACCTTCTTTCCTATGCTAACCCCCCCTACTTGGGGGATCTTGACCCTTTGGCCTTGAAACTCCACATATCCAAATCCATCGGCCCCTAACACAGCCCCCGAATGTACTATACTGTTCTCCCCAACCACTACCCCTGGATAAACCACTACCCCTGGATATAGAAGAACCCCTTTACCAACCCTCGAATCTTTTCCAATGAACACATGAGACATAATCACTGCATCCCTCTCTACGTAGGCCCCTTCATCTATAAAGGCAAAGGGATAAACCCTAACCCCTTCCTCCAAGACAGCCAGGGGAGAAACAAAGGCCATGGAAGAAACTCCCTCCCCCAAAGTAACAGCAGAAGGAAGAAAGAGGGAAAGGAGTTTCAGCATAGATTCTTCTATCTTCTCCACCAGAATGTAAGTAGCTGATGAGGACCAAACCAATCCTTCCCTATAGGGAAGAACCACCACAGAAGCCCTTGTCTGAGACAAGGACTGAAGCCATCTCTTAGAGAAGATAAAGGTTAAATCCCCTTCTTCTGCATCCTCAGGGGGAGCAACCCCCGTTATCAAGCGATGAGGATCTCCCAGAATCTCCCCTGCTCCCAGGATCTCCCTGAGACGGGCCGCCGTCAGTTTCCTCATCTCCTCTTACCGGTACCCCCAGTCTTGGAAGTCCCCAAAGATCTTAAACCAGAGGCAGCATCGTAGGCCCTAATAACAGAGGATGTAATATCCAAGGAAGGAGCAACATAGATTACTCCACCATTAGCCTCAAGGATAAGGGCATACCCCTCTCTCTTCCCCTTCTTACGAATCATTTCCACCAACCCCTTTAAAATCTGAGAACTAAGCTCGTTTTCCTCAGTGGTAAGCTCCGCCTTGGCATCGTCCACGGAATGCTTTAAATCCCTGAGCTTGGCTCTATATTCTTCTTCTTTGGCATTCTTGGCCTTTGGGGAAAGGAGAGAAGCCTTCTTTTCTAATTCCTTCCTCAAAGCCTCTACCTCAGCTTTTTTGACCTCTATTTCCTTGGTCTTCTTCTCAAACTCAGCCCTTAACTCCGCCTTAGCCTTCCTACCCCTCTCCGAAGAGTTAAGGGCCTTTTGAAGGTCCACTACCCCTATCTTCAGTTCGGATCCAAGGGCAAAGGAGAAGGAAGCCGCTGTAAAAACACATACCAGCAGGACCCCCAGCCATACTTTCCCTCTCTTCACCATCATTTACCTCCTGTTGTTAAAAAACTGAACCCACAGAGAAATTGATCTTGAAGGGATTCTCGTCATTTTTCTTATCCAATTTATACCCCAAATCCACCTTCAAAGGGCCAAAGGGAGTGACAAACCTTACACCTACACCCACAGCATGCCTCAAACCACCCAGACTAAACTGATGCCCATTGTCAAAGGCAGCACCTGTATCATAGAAGAACAGACCCCTCAAGCCCCCCACCAAGGGAAAGAGGTACTCAAAGTTGAGAATCAACTCCTTAGTACCTCCATAGGCCTGCCCATGGGAGCTGGGACTAGCCTCATCCCGGCTAAAACCCCTCACCGTATCCTCTCCTCCCACAAAGAATCGCTCGTACGCCGGCCTGCCCCTGTGACCCAAGGGCAGAGAATTAAGAAAGCCCAGCCGACCCCTCACGTGAAAAATTGAATGCTTAATGAACTTGTTTGCAGAAATGAAATATCCTACATCAGCCATAACCTTATAGTAATACTCGGTTCCTCCCAAGCCAGCTACCTTTATAGAAAGGCTCCTCTGAAACCCTTTGGTGGGTAACACGGTACTATTCCTAGTATCCTGAGTAACTGCGAGAACAATAGCACTGGAGGTAGACCTGCCCCTCTGGTCATGGATAAACCCAGGGGCGTGACTATCCACACTGGAAATGTCCTCACACTCAAAATCATAGGCCACCGAGGCATGGGTGTACCAGTTCCATATCCTTCTTCCCAGAGTAACGGTAAGCCCCGTAGAGGTTTCATCGAAGGTATCATACTTATAAGTGATATGATGGGACTTCACTCCCAAGGAGAGGGGCCTGTCAAAAATGTAAGGATCGAAGAAAGAAAGGTCGTATTCCGTTCTCTTCCCGCTGAAATTTCCACTGAGACTAACGGACTGACCCCGACCAAAAAGGTTCTTTTCCTGAAGCTGAACCACACCTCCCAGAGACTCTCGGGTACTGAAACCGCCCCCCAACATAAGAGAGCCCGTAGGCTGCTCCTCCACATTAACCACCACGTTTTCTAAATGATCCTTTCCAGGTTTTGTCTCAATATCCACCTGGGAAAAGTAACCCAATCGGCTCAGACTCTCTTTGGCCGTTTTCAAAACCAGGGTGTTCATTACATCCCCTTCCGCCAAACCTATCTCCCGCCTGATCACCTTATCCCGGGTCTTTACGTTCCCCTGGACCTCAATTTTACCCACATAGTACTTCTCACCCTTCTCTATCCTGTATGCAACGGATACTGTATGGTCTTTATCGTCCACATCCACAAAAGGCCTCACATCGGCGTTCACATAACCTCTGGAACCGTACAAATCAGTGAGGTTATCCACGTCCTTTCTCATGGCAGCCGCCCCATACCACTCCTTAGGCTTAAGCTTCATTATCCTCATCAGCTCGTCGGGTTTAAAGGGATCACCCTCTCCCAGCTTCAGATCCACCCGGGAGACCTTGTATCTGGGCCCCTCTACTATGGGTACACGAATGAAAATCTTACCCTTCTTCTTCACCTTAATCTGGGGGTCACCAACAGCCACCCTGATGAATCCATGGTCCCTGTAGTACTCCCTCACCTTCATGAGATCCACTTTAAGAAGATCAGGAATGTAGTAATAAGTACTGGGCTTTCCTAAAAACTGCCCCACAAAAGTGGTAACCA
>WFSI01000088.1 GCA_015486105.1 Aquificota bacterium
GGACCACAGGGTCCCCATGGAGGCTCTCAAGATCACCAAGGTCATCACCAAGGCCCCAGAAGAGTACACCAGGGCCACCGCCACGGCCCTGGTCTCCTGCCAGCTGGCGGACATGGGCATAGAACTTCATCCCGGGGAGGCCGTGGAGTACCTGGTGGTGAACAACGGAGAAAAGGTGGGCTGCTGGAAGGTGCTGCCCATCTCCATGTACCAGGGGGAGGGATACGACGTGGAGTACTACACCAACTTGCTGGAAGAAGCATGGAAAGAGGTAGAGTAACCCTCGACCTCTTTGGGGAACCCCTTTTCTTTCCTATGTCTAAAGACTCGCAAAGGGGTCAAAGGGTCATGAAGGGGTCGGTATTTCCTTTATAGCTATGGCCTTGAGAAGTGCTAGATGTTACATAAATTGAATCTACACTAATGCATTTGGAGGATTAAAAGACGTGCAGAGGTTTGCTTTCACCATGGCAGTGCTCATAGCGGGTCTGGTCCTATCATCGCCGGTTCCCGCCAGGGATTACCTGGGAAACTTGAGCGCCAATCCCTACAATCCCAACTCCACCAGCAACCCCTACGGGGCGGGAAGCCCTTACAATCCCAATAGCGCCACCAACCCCTACGGCAAATACGGTAGCCCTTATAGCCCTTACTCTGCCACCAATCCCTACGCTACCCAAGCCCCCAGGCTTTACGACAGCCAGGGCAACTACAGGGGTAAACTCAGCAACAACCCTTATGATCCCGAATCTGTCTCCAACCCCTATGGTAGGTACGGCAGTCCCTATTCTCCCGATAGCATCAACAACCCTTATGGTGCAGGGAATCCTTACAATCCTGATAGCCCCACTAATCCTTACGGAACAGGATGGAAAATCATAGGGGGAGAATGAGCTTTGTCATGCATGTCCAACTCTGGAGGGGGGGCACTACATAACTGCAGAAACTCAAGAAGCCTTTTACGTCCCCTGATGTTTAGAAACCCCATCAAGACCCTTTTAGATGAGTAAATTCCCCGCCCCAGAATTTCCATTTCAGCAGGCAAGACCTCCGAGGGCGCCTTTGAAAACCTCCAGGCACCGATTCTGTGTTCGGTAATCATAACCCATTCCCCTTGGGCCTCTTGCCCGGCTGGATCCTACAAGAAGCCAACCAGGTCTCAATGTCCTCCTGCCTGTACCCTACTTTCCTCCCCAATCGCACGAATGCGGGACCCCTTTCTTTTGTTCTCCAGATGGCGAGCGTTATCGGGCTAACACCAAGCATCTCCGCAACATCTTGAGTTTTCAGCAACTTTTTCATCCTTTGCCTCCTTAATTAACTTTGCTCTTTGTTAACGGTAATTCTCATTTTTCATCTTGTCAAGGGAGATAACACTAACTCAACTATTTTTCTTGGTAAGCCTTGAAAAAAGATGTGAACACTTATTTTATAAGGTATAAATTTTATTATACACTGTATAGATTAACTATGAGGGGGTAAGAATACATGAAGAGACATAAAAAACTTGTGAGCTGGTTTTTCGATTTCATGGCTGTTGATTTAACTGCGGTCAGCTTAGGAACAAAAGTGGATTTATACCAGCAGCTCTGGGTAGCAGTCGGGGGACATGGCAAACTCCCCCTTGGAGACCCAGATCACCTCACTCAAGAGCTGTGTGAAGTTCAAAGCGCCCTAAAAGGGTATTTAGATGAGATTATGTCTTACAAGGGCAAAGAATCCTCCCAGCTTGGGTTTACCAATAAGGATCAGCTTTTTGTCAGGGTTGCTGGTGATGAGGTTTTTGTTAGTCATGGGGTCGTTGATATGATAACAATGGCTAAAGTTATTTTCATTGAGAGCCTGGCCGCTATTCCCCATTGCCTTTCTTTAATTCACAATTGCAGGCGTCCTGATTGTGATAATTGGTTTATCAAACTCACAGAGCGGCCAAAATACTACTGCAGCCCCAGGTGTGCCGCAATTAATGGTATGCGCAAAAAGAGAAAAAAAGCCAAGTGAGGAGGAGCTTGTTAAAGAAAGGGGTATTTGTTTGCCTTGTTACCTGTGAGTCCAGTAGAGGCTAAATCTCAGGAATACCCAGGTCCTTGCATATCTTTTTTGCAAGCCTGTTAGATATTTCAGTGTGCCTTGGGACCGAGGAGCGCCTGTTAAGGGCTGGATTATACCACCAGGAGTGCCTTTTTCCTTCTCTTAAAAGCTCACATCCATGTTTTTTGAGGTGGGAGAGTAATTGGTGGCGCTTCACAGGGCAATGAGCTCCTCTTCGAACTCCTGCCCTGCCATAGAGGAGGACTCCTCCTCCAGCAGATCAAGGGCTTCCTGGAGAGTTACCTTAAGTGTCTCCAGAAGCTCTTCCCTGGTTTTTTCCTGGCAATTAACCCCGGGGATCTCTTTAATCCACCCAATCCACCAGGGACCATCCCTGGTTATAACAGCCGTAAATTTTCTCTCCATATGGCCTGCCTCCATGACAAACTCTAAGTCTTGATGACTTTTTCTTCAACATCAAGGGGTACAACTTTACTTTCCCCAGTCTGGGAAAGCTTCTCCTGTATTCGCCTAACAGCTTCTTTCTTTGCTCCCGGGCTTAAATGGGCATACCGCTGAACCATCGCCAGGGTCTTGTGTCCCAGAAGCTCTTTTATGGTGAGCAACGGGGTTCCCTCAATGGCCAGCCAGCTTGCAAAGCTGTGGCGCAATGAATGAAAAGAGATTCTATCTCGTGGATCTGAAACCCCATCATTGAACCCCAGTGCCTTCACAGCGCTTTTGAACGCTTTAGGCGCATTACTTCCAAGAGGCCTACCATCCTTTGTTTTGAAGATTAGGTCTTCTGGATTTTCTTTATCCTTATCCTTTCTTTTGAACACTTCCCAGACAGTCTTGCTCATATGAGTGTATCTTGTTTGCTTGTTTTTGGGGTCTCTAATAACAATAACCTCTGATTCAAGGTCTATATCACGCCATCTAAGTGCTGTTATCTCCCCTATCCTCATTCCCGTATGGAGGCTTAAAAGACACATCTCATAGGCTTGTTGGCTTCTCTTTTTCACTTCCTTCAACAACTCGTTGGCTTCTTCATAGGAGAGAAACCTTGTCCTGGTATTGTTTAAAGTGGGAAGTTTAACTTTTGGCACCGGATTTTCACCCTTGTAAAAATTCCAGGCTTTTCCTTTATTGAATATTTGCCGGACTAAGACCAGGCAATGCTTCACAGTGGCAGGTGACAGGCCTTTTTCAAAGAGCTCAATTTTCAATTTCTCAAGTGTGAATGGGCTTATTTTTCTTAGTTTGAGGTTTCCTAAAGAACCAGCCAAATGAAGCCGGTATCTTTGTTCATCCTTGTTCCAGCTTCTTTTGTTGAGTTTAGCCCATTCAAGGTATTTTTGGGTTAGCTGGCCAAAAGTGAGCTCACTCTTGGCAGAAGGCAGATCCTGGCCAAGGCGTAAAGCCCTAAGCCTCTCCCCCCTTATATGGTGAGCCATCGCTGGGGTTATGCCTTCAGATAGCCAGCCTACCCTTTCCCACTTCTGTTTGTCTTCTACTCGATAGGCTACATAGAAACATCTATCAGGTTTACCCTCATGCCTGCGCTTCTTACTCTCCCTGAAAAATACTCCCTGGAATCGGGTTTTTTTCACTGCCACGATCTCCCCCTCCTCCAAAAATTTCTAACAAATTTCTAACAGAATTCTCAAATTTGGTCAACCTTGAAAAAACATAAGAAAACTTCTGCCTTAGGTAAACCTCTGATATATACAACTTAATACAACATAAGAAAACGTAAGAAAACTTGAGGAAAACCATATAAAAGGGACTGCAAATCCCTCATTCCCCGGTTCAAATCCGGGTGCCGCCTCCAAGAAAAATCCGTCCCATATCGTCACTGGTGCCCCATTCCGCCGCCTTGACTTATACCCCCTAAAAGCATATAAACCCGCTTGGATCCGATGTTAAGCCCATATGCCCGGATGGCGGAACTGGTAGACGCAGGGGACTTAAAATCCTCTGGGGCATTCCCCGTGCGAGTTCGAATCTCGCTCCGGGCACCAACTCGCTTAGTATCTACCAAATTTGTCAATCACTCCGACCAACCACGAACCTTTTACACTGAGCCAGGGCCCCAAAAGCATCACACAAGGCTTCCCAGCCCGAAACAGAGAGTCGAATAGGAAGGCAACCATCCCGTTTCTATAAACTAGAAGGTCTGTCCCCCTTTTAAGACTGGAGAAAAATTGTGTAAATAGGTAGATGGAATAAGGGACCACGGAGGACTCAAAGAGAGGTAGATGGAAATGGAGACGGCAAAAAGCAAACATGATTTATTGATTGAATTGCTGAGAACTCACCAATTGGCCTTTAGGGGCGAGAAAAATCTCTTCCCAGTATCCTTTGGAAAGGCTTCTATGAAGTCATGAAAAGGGACAGGAGCATTTACCTGACCCTCAAAGACCACGCCAACGGCTTTTACACCTGAAAGCTAAATCTCTCCCTGGGAGAATTGAACCTCGAGATGCCCAGGGTCTATCATTTCTTGATTTTTGGCGTTTTTTAATACGTTATAGGGGATGGCAAGCGATGTATTTGGTCTTGCTTCTTACCCCTGATCCTGGCATTTAGTTCTTTCCTTCACAATCCTTCATATAATAAAAGGGGTCCTGGCAACGTCCTACTCTCCCACCACCTCGCAGTGGCAGTACCATCGGCGCTGGAGGGCTTAACTAGCACCCCACAAAATCACAAGGATTTTGCGGGGGCCCCCAAACGGGACCGTGTTCGGAATGGGTACGGGTGTTTCCCCTCCGCCATAACCACCA
>WFSI01000089.1 GCA_015486105.1 Aquificota bacterium
AACGGTGTTTGGCGGCATCTCTGCTCTGTTCCCCGGCAGCGGCATTGACGACATCAACGATGTCCTCTACGGTGACAATAACTCTGACACCGCCTGGCACGGTCAGTTGGGCGTGAAATTCGTCTTCTGATTGAGATCCAAGCCAAGTTTTCCAGCCCGGTGGTTATAACCCGCCGGGCTTTTTTATTGATCTGGGGTTGACAAGGTGGGAAAAGCTGGTTAGATTCTTTCTCAAACTCCGTAGGGAGAGGTTGTATGATTAGAGATAGAGCTTTGTTGCTTGGTCTGCTGTTGCTGGAGGCCCGCCTGGGGGTCTTCGGAGGGGGCTAAGTTTAGGACTTTCTGAGGGCCACGGGCGGGCCAGCCCGTGGCCCTTTTCTTTTGGGGCTACGGTTCATTTGAGGATCGTAGCCTTTTTTATTTGGCAAAATTTTGACAAGGAGGTTGAAGGATAATGGCGGGAGAGAGGGTTTATATCTTTGACACCACCCTCAGGGATGGTGAGCAGGCCCCGGGTTTTTCCATGAACATGGAGGAGAAAATGGCTGTGGCCAACCAATTGGCTCGCTTGGGGGTGGATGTGGTCGAGGCAGGCTTCCCCATTGCTTCCCCTGGGGATTTCCAGGCAGTGAGAAAGGTGGCCCAGGAGGTTAAGGGCCCAGTTGTAGCGGGCCTTTGCCGGGCCAATAGGCCAGACATAGAGAGGGCCGCTGAGGCCTTGGAACCTGCTGAACGTAGGAGGATTCATACCTTTATCGCCACCTCGGAGATTCACATGAAGTATAAGCTTCAGATGGAGCCTGAGGATGTTCTCCAGGCGGCGGTTGATGCAGTGAAGCTGGCCAATCGTTATACCGATGATGTGGAGTTTTCTGCCGAGGATGCCACCCGGTCAGACATAGATTTCCTATGCAGGATAGTGGAGGCCGTTATCCAGGCGGGGGCTACAGTGGTGAATATTCCTGACACCGTGGGATACTCCATACCCCATGAGTTTGGGGAGAGGATTGCTACCCTTGTGAACAGGGTGCCCAATGTGGACAAGGCCATTATATCCGTTCACTGTCACAACGACTTGGGCTTGGCTGTGGCCAATTCCTTGGCTGCCGTGAAGGCGGGGGCCAGGCAGGTGGAGTGTACCATCAACGGCATTGGTGAGAGGGCGGGTAACGCCTCTATGGAGGAGATTGTCATGGCCATCAGGACTAGGAGTGATCTTTTCGGTCTTATTACAAATGTACACGCCCAGGAGATCTACCGCACCAGCCAGTTGGTGTCTCGGGTGACGGGGGTCTATGTCCAGCCCAACAAGGCTGTTGTGGGTAAAAATGCCTTTGCCCATGAGGCGGGGATCCATCAGCATGGTGTTCTCTCTAATCCCCTCACCTACGAGATCATGACCCCCGAATCTGTGGGTGTGCCTAGTAGTACCTTGGTTTTAGGGAAGCATTCTGGCCGTCATGCCTTGAGGGACAGGATTAGGGCATTGGGCTTTGATTTGGATGATGATGTCCTAAGTAGGATCTTTGAAAAGTTTAAGAAGCTGGCGGACAAGAAGAAGGAGGTCTTCGATGAAGATCTCATCATCATTACCGAGGAGGAGCTTATGGCTGTGCCCCGGTCCTTTGAGCTTGATTATATCCAGACCACGTCGGGGAACAAGGTCCTTCCCACGGCCACCGTTTGTCTCAAGAGGGGGGAAGAAGCGTTCCAGGACTCGGCCATTGGCGATGGACCCGTGGAAGCATCCTATAACGCCATTGATAGGATTACAGGCTTTCCTGGTAAGCTCCTCTCTTATCAAATAAGGGCTGTGACCCACGGCAGGGAGGCCTTGGGAGAGGTGACGGTAAAAGTGAAGTTCAACGGCATCACTGTATTGGGAAGGGGTGCCAGTACAGATATAGTGGAAGCCTCAGTGAAGGCTTACATAAATGCGGTCAACAAGTATATGTATAAGAGGGAGAAAGAAGAGAACAACCAGGGTAACGGGTCTTGAATATCAGGGGGGGCAGGTTTCGGCCTGTCCCCTGATTGACCTTTCTCCAATCAGCCTCTATTAATATTTTAAAGAAAGGCATTTTGCGCTGGGTGCGAGAGTGGCGGAACTGGTAGACGCGCTGGACTTAGGATCCAGTGCCTTGTGGCGTGCGGGTTCGAGTCCCGCCTCTCGCACCACATTTTTAAGCTTGGAGATGATGGATCTTTTGATGGGATGCCGTGGAAATAGAAACCTTGGTGATTTTCACAGTGGCTCCGTTTCTCCTTTTCTATTTAATTGGATGGGCAAGATGATCTGGATGCTGGTTCCTTTTCCCAATTGGCTGTTCACGTGGAGTTCTCCTCCCATCTGTTCTACCAGTTTTTTAACGATGGCCATGCCCAGGCCTGTGCCTTTGCTTTTGCTGGTGAAGAAGGGTTGGAAGATCTTTTTCAGGGTTTCCTGATCCATGCCCTTTCCTGTGTCCTTTATCCAGAGGAATACCTTTCCGTTTTCCTTGTAAGCTTTCACTGTGATGGTTCCCCCTTTCTCTTCGGCCTCTATGGAGTTTTGCAGAAGATTCAAAAGTACCTGTTTGAGTTTGTCTCTGTCGGCGTACAGCAAGATTTCTTCTGGACTTTCCCACTGAATGGTGATCTTTTCTCCTTTTGAGGCGTCTTCCGTTTGATGGAGACATTCCCTGATTAGCTCTGTCAGGGAGAAGGAGGTGGGGCTTAGGGCCTCCTGGCGGGCGTAAGACAGGAGATCGTTCACCAGTTTCTCCAGCCTCTTGCATTCTTCAACCATGGTCTGAAGGTACCCTTTCTCTGGATCTTGCTCTTTTCTCTTTTCCATGAGGAACTGGGCGAACCCCTTGATACTTCCTAAGGGGTTGCGAATTTCGTGGGCCAATACCGCAGCCATTTCTCCCAGGAGGGCCAGGCGTTTTTGTTCCATGAGTTCGTTTTCCATCCGGTAACTCCGACTCATGTAGAAGAGAAGGAGGAAGCTGAGAACCCATAGAACCCCTACTCCACCTAAGGAGAGGGTGAGGTGGAAGCGAGCTTTTCTAACTACTCCCATGGATGGGTATGTGTGGAGAGCTATCCGGAGGACGGCCATCTCTATTCCTTGGCCTTTTCTAAGATGGGCTGGGAAGTCCAAGACATATACGTCTTCCCCTGTTTTAAGGGTCATGGTGTGTTCTATTGGGAGGCCCATGCGCAAGACCCGTTTTACAAACGGGTCTTGCTCCATTTTTCCTATGAGGTGGGGATTGGAGTGGAGAAGGAGAATCCCACCCTTGCCATATAGGGCTAAAAAGGCTACCGCCTCCCACTCCCCTGAGGCCACCAATTTCTGGAAATAGTCCTTCTGGAGCCCCAGGTGGTTTAATGTGAAGTCCAGGTTTATGGCCATGTTAGTGGCGGCTGTTTTCAGGTTTCCCCGGGCAGCATGAAGGGAGAGGTTGTAAGTCCACAGGGCACTGGTGATCATGGCCCCTGTGAAGACCATTAAAAGGAAGATTATGTAGAAGCCTATTCTTTTCATTTTTAAGACCCTTGTTTTTTAGGTTTTGGTATAAACTATATGAGGGGTAAGGAGAAGTCCTAATATGGGATGGGGTGACAAAGGAGGTCCTTGGTGGTATAGGGGTCGAAAACTCAGGGAGTAAGGTATGGATATCTCTTTTGAGGAGGCCTTAAAGAGGCTGGAAGAGGTGGTTGCGCGTTTGGAGAAGGGTAACCTTCCTTTGGATGAATCCCTTGCCCTCTTTCAGGAGGGTATGGACTTGGTTAAGAGGTGTGAGGCCCTTCTTGAAGCTGCTGAAGAGAGGATAGAGATGCTTATCCAGGAAGGGGGAGGTTTGAAAAGGGTCCCTTTTCCATCAGGGGAAAATGGAGAGGATTCCTCCATATCTCAGTGATTACCTCTCTGTCATTCGGGGGGTATTGGGCCTTAGGCTATTGAAGGTTTATTGGTGGGGTGAAGAAGGTTTCCAGGGATCCTACGATATAGTTATTTTGGTAGAGCACAGGGAATGGGAAGAGGAGTTGGCCATCAGGGAGGAAGGGATCCGGATGAAGGAAGAGTGGGGACGCTTTCTCTCTCCTCTGATAGTTAATCGGTCTAAATGGGAGCACTGGAGGAGGCTGGGGAAAGAGTTGGTAGGTAGGGTAGAGTCCCAGGCCTTCCTTGTTTACGAAAGGGAGGATCTCATTGAGACCTGAGGCCCAAAGGCATTGGCAAAGGAAGATGGCCTTAGTAGAGGATCTTCTGGACAAGCTTATTCCTATTGAGGATTCCTATCCTTCCAGCCTTTACAAGGCTATGAGATACAGCCTTTTTGCCGGGGGTAAGAGGATAAGGCCCGTGCTCACTTTGGCAGCCGGGGAGGCTGTGGGTGGTGAAGGTGATGAAGCCCTTCCTCTGGCGTGCGGTATAGAGATGATCCACACTTATTCCCTTATCCATGACGACCTGCCTGCCATGGATGATGATGATTTAAGGAGGGGCAAGCCTACCTGCCACAAGGTCTTTGGAGAGG
>WFSI01000090.1 GCA_015486105.1 Aquificota bacterium
AGGTAATCCTTGTTGATGGAGATGCCATCGCAGGAGGTTAAAAAACCTACATCCTGGGCCTCGTGGGCGCTGGTGGCCACCCGGGCCATGCCTATGGTCTCAAAGGCCCTCCTCAGGTAAGGGAATGGGTCTATCACCACACCCTTAGGCATATCCTGGGGAATGTGGGAGAGATTACGGATGGCAACCTCCTTGCTGCCCCCTCCGGCAGGTATTAAACCAACACCCACCTCCACCAAACCCATATAGGTCTCCGCAGCAGCCCGGATTCGGTGGCAGTGAAGACAGAATTCGCATCCTCCCCCTACGGTGATGCCATGGGGAGCAGCCACCACCGGCTTGTCAAAGTACTTCAGGGACATAGTGGCCTTTTGGAAAGACCTAACCATCCAGTCTATGTCCTCCCACTCCTCGTTCTGGATGGCCATAAGAAGGAGGGCAATATTGGCCCCGGCAGAGAAATGCTCCCCCTGATTGCCAACCACCAAGCCTACATAGTTCTTCTTCACCTCTTCCAAGGAGTCATGAACCATTTGTAGAATACCAGGCCCAATGGCATTCATCTTGGTATGAAACTCTAAACAGGCCACCCCATCTCCCAGGTCTATGAGGGAGGCCTCGGCGTTTTCCGTTATAACCTTCTCGGCCTTTCTCAGATGGGGCAGAATGATTATCCGATGATTGGCCTCTATCTCTCTGTACTCCTTAGCCTCGAAATCATAGAAGAAACGCCTTACACCTTGATCGCTGACCTTTTCCCTATAAAAGGAGCCAAACCCCTTTTCCACCATCTCCTGAACCTTGGCAGGTACATCCCACCCTTCCTCCTTTATCCGATCCAGGGACTTTTCCAAGCCTACCAAGTCCCAAATCTCAAAGGGACCTTTTTCCCAGTTAAATCCCCACCTCATGCTCCGGTCCATATTCACCACATCATCGGAAATCTCAGGAATGCGATTGGCCGAATAGACAAAGAGGGCAACCAAGATTTTAGCAGCAAACTGGCTGCCCTTATCTTTGCCAGAGATGAGGGCCTTGAACCTACGGTCCAGCTCATCCTCCTGCTTAGCCATCTCCAGGCTGGGAAAAGAGACCTTCTGTACAGGGCGATACTCTAAGGTCTTATAATCCAAAACCCAGCGCTCTTTCTTTCCCCTTTCTCCCTTCACCCTCTTGTAGAAACCTTGCTTGGTCTTATCCCCAAGCCATCCCTTTTTCACCATCTCCTCCAGCCAGTTAGGCGGCTTGAAGATCTCCCTCCATTCGTCGTCAGGGGCATTGTCATAAACATTCTTCGCCACGTGATAGAGGATGTCTATGCCCACCATATCCGCTAAACGGAAAGTAGCCATCTTGGGCCTACCCATAGCCTTTCCTGTAAGGGCATCCACCTCCTCAATGGTGAGACCCAACTCATCCATCACCTTAAGGGTATACATCATGCCAAAAGCCCCTATGCGGTTGGCTATAAAATTGGGGGTATCCTTAGCATAAACAATGCCCTTACCCAGTACATCCTCTCCAAACCTGGAGATGAAATTTACAACAGAGGAGTCGGTGTCTCTGGCAGGTATAATCTCCAAAAGCTTCATATACCGGGGGGGATTGAAGAAATGGGTACCCAGAAAGTGCCTCCTGAAGTCCTCTGAACGACCTTCTGCAATAGCATTAACGGAAATACCCGAAGTATTTGTGGAAACGATGGCCCCTGACTTCCGGAATTGATCCACCCTCTCGAAGAGCTGGCGCTTGATATCCAAACGTTCCACCACGGCCTCGATAATCCAGTCCACATCAGCCAGCTTCCCCATATCGTCTTCTAAATTGCCTACCTTCACCAATCGGGCAGCATCTCTGTGATAAAAAGGAGAGGGTTTAGCCTTCAAAGCCCTATCCAAACCCCCTATAGCCAACTTATTCCTATCCTTCTTCCCCCCCTCAGGCACGATATCCATGACGAGAACAGGAATACCCACATTGGCCAGATGAGCAGCAATACCAGCCCCCATGGTACCCGCCCCTAAAACCGCAGCCTTCTCGATACGCTCCACCATATTCATCCCTCCTCTTTGATTCCCTGATAAAAGATGAAAAAGACCTCTCCAGCTAACTCAGGAAGGGGCCTCTTCCTCTTCAACACCCACACCGTAGCCACCTCATCCATCATGCCAAAAAAGGCCTTAGAAGCCACCTTTACGTTAAGATCACCCCTGAAGACCCCCAGGTTCTTCCCCTCCTCCAAAACCTCTTCGATAAGGTTGAGATAGGACTTCAGCTCGGGGGAAGCCCCGCCCCTCATGAAGGCACTGCACCCCCTGAGCTCGATCTGAACCACCAAGGCCAAGGAGGGATCCTCGTTGAGATACTCAAAATGATGATCCACTATCATCCTTAGCTTGTCCTTGGGAGAACTGATCCCCTCAGTGAGGGTTCTCAGGTCCTCCACAAAGGAGCCCATTTTTCTGGAAAAGACCGACAGAAGAAGATGATCCTTATTTTTAAAGTAGAGATAAATGGTGCCCTCGGCCACCCCTGCCTCCTTGGCCACATCACTGATTCGGGAGTGGTGAAAACCCTTCTCAGCAAAGACCCGGATGGCAGCGTTCAATATAGCCTCCCGCTTTTCCTCCTTCTTTCCCCCCATCCTCCCCTCCATTATATGAATGAACACTCACTCATTAATACGGGAAGAAGTATGAAAAGTCAAGAGAGTTATAGCCCGGAACTTACGCTGGAATGGACTCCAAGAGTAGGAAGCCACCCTTAATGCCACAACCCCCGTAAGCCTTTATCCATACTGGCGCGATACTTTTTAAAATGCTCGCCCACCATCAGGATCCCCTGTTAAGGGGAGAAAGGAAACCTCTTTCCCCCAAACCCATAAGGATCTTTGCCTGTAGCTCTTCCATCTCCTTTGCCTCTAATGGAGAATAATCCCGATAACCCAAGAGGTGAAGTACTCCATGAATCACCAGCAAATATAGCTCTCTTTCCAGGGTAGAACCAAAACGGGGAGCCTGTTCTCTGGCCCTCTCCACAGATATGATTATATCTCCTAAATATTCCCCATCCCCCGGGAAAGCCAACACGTCGGTGCAGGCATCCTCCCCCCTAAACCTGTGGTTGTACCCTTTGATGGTTCCATCATCCACCAGAACCAGTGTTAAGGAATTCCTTTTGGGATCCCCACCCATATACCTCAGGGTCTCCCGAGCCACCCTTCCCATGAGCCGTTTAGGAACCTTGATCTTTTGCTGGTTCAGGATGGAAACCCCCATCCTTTTCCTCCCTTTCAGGATATTCAATCCTTTTATGATAAATGGCCGTAAGAATCCGGCTAAAGACTTCCATAACCCTATAGATATCTCTCAGGGTAAGCTCACACTCCTCCAACTGACCATCCAGGAAGATGCTAGTGACGATCTCTTTAACCAGATTCCTGATCCTCGACGGGGATGGTTCTTCCAAGCTTCTGGCCGCTGCCTCCACTGAATCAGCCATCATAACTATGGCCGCCTCTTTGGTTCGGGGCTTGGGTCCAGGATACCTATAGTCCTCCTCCTCCACATCCCCGTTCTTAATAGTCTCTTTAGCCTTATGATAGAAGTAATAGATAAGGCTGGTGCCATGGTGCTGCTGGATGATATCCCTGATGGCCTTGGGGAGCCTGTACTCCCAAGCCAACTCCACCCCATCCTTCACATGGGAAATGAGGACGAGACGGCTCATGGATGGGGCCAGCTTGTCATGGCGGCTCACCCCTTCAGTGTTCTCTATAAAGTATTCAGGATTCTTCAGCTTCCCTATGTCATGATAGTAGGCCCCCGCCTTAGCCAAAACGGGATTGGCATCTACAACCCGGGCTGCAGCTTCAGCCAATGTAGCCACATCCACAGAATGGTTATAGGTACCAGGGGCCTTCTCCAAGAGTTCTCTCATAAGGGGATGGTCCAGGTTTATGAAAGAGAGGAGCTTGATATCCGTCACCACCCCAAAGATCAACTCTGTGATGGGAACGGCAGCCAAGACCAAGAAAAGGGAAAGGAGGGAAGAGATGATCAAAGCCACACCCTCCAGAAGGGGAGAAAAACCCCAGGGATAACCCCTCATCAACAGAAAAGCCCCTTCCAAGACAATGGAAACCAGAAGGGCCATACCTATCCCTATAACCACCGCCTTCTCTCCCTTGCCCTTCCTGATAGCATAAGCCCCGGCAGTAGAAACCGCCAAAAAGGTGACCAAAAGTATAGGATTTAAACCGGATAGAAAGGCCATGCAACCTGTTAAGGCCAGGATTAAAACCAAAGATGGTAAAAAGTGAAAGAGGAAAGCCATAAAAACCCCAGGGAAGGCCCAAGGCATGGCCTGCATGGTGTTGGCATTCCCCATCCAAGAAAAGAGAAGGGGCATCCTATTGCTGATCATGAAAAAGAAACGGACCATAACCATAAAACCCACCAATAGACAGAGGAAGAGACGATAAGAGACATGGGGCTCAGCCCTTCCCTTATAGACCCTGAACCAACATAAAGTAGAGATGTATAGGAGAAGAATGATCCCCAAAAAGTGGCCAAGGACAGGTAAAAGAAAACTGCTCTTAGCCTCCCCATGGGCCGCCTCCAGCAACAAAGCGACTTTAGGGGTTACCCTCCTACCTTTACCAATAATCACCTCTCCCTTTCCCACCCTAATAATCACAGGTTTAACCTTTTCCTGGGCCTTCTTAAGTCTCTCCTGAGTAACCCCCTGATTGTAGAAAAAGTCAGGCTTAGCCAAATGGGAGAGGAGAATAATGACAGCCCTCCTCAATGAACCCATTCTGTAAGGCAGCTTCTCCACCACTAAGCGCCTTATCAGAACCCCCACCTCAGAAAGGGAATAGATACGCTCCACGCCCCGACTGACAAACTCTTTGGAGAGCTGGGTATCTCTAACCTTAAATCCTCCAATCAAAGTCTGAAGATCTATAGGAGTACCAGAAGGCAAAATCCAATACTCACCCAGCTTAAAAAGAAGGGATGTGATGGCATCCTCCACCCAAGGGGCATATTTGTACCGTCTAAAGGTCCTCACCGCATCCTCAGGAAGATCCACCCCCAGCATCTCCTTGAACTTGCCCAGGTCCTTCTCCACATTGCTCTCTTCAAAAGAAACCCGAAGCTCAGAGAAAAGGGTGGCAATCTTATCCGACGTACGGGAGATCCAGCGTGTGTCCAAATCAAAGACCGGCTTCACCCTTTCCTTGGCCCGTTCCAAGAGGAAACGAGTAGCCTCTTTGTCCACAACCTCAATATTTCCAGGAGCCCGCACCTCAACCTGGGCTATCTGACCCACCCTATACATGGGGATACCCGTGATTGGCCAGGGCAAAACCAAAAGCGTCACCGCCAGGGAAGCCAAAAAGAACAAGAAGAAATCGAGCTTAGAAGGAAAAGCCTTAATTATCTGCAGTGGGCTCCAGGGCCTCTCGGGGATCCCCGTTTTTCTTGGAATGCCTTTCGTATTCTTCATAAGCCTTTATAATGGACTGGACCAGGGGATGTCTTACCACATCCTTCTCAGTAAAATGTACGAATTTCACCCCCTCTACCCCTTTTAATACCCCTTCAGACTCCACTAATCCTGAGACCTTCTCCTTAGGCAAATCAATCTGGGTTACATCCCCAGTGATGACAGCCTTGGAGTTGAAGCCCAGACGAGTAAGAAACATCTTCATCTGTTCCGACGTGGTGTTCTGGGCTTCATCCAGGATGACGAAAGAGTTGTTCAGAGTCCTCCCCCTCATGAAGGCCAAGGGGGCCACCTCTATGATGCCCTTATGGAGAAAGTGTTCCGCCTTACTCCAGTCCACCATATCATACAAGGCATCATAAAGGGGCCTCAAATAAGGATTTACCTTCTCCAAAATATCCCCTGGAAGGAAACCCAACTTCTCTCCTGCCTCCACAGCAGGTCGGGCGAGAATGATCCTGTCCACCTCCCTCCTCAAAAGATAAGAAACAGCCATGGCCATAGCCAAATAGGTCTTACCGGTACCCGCTGGGCCTATGGCAAAAACCATATCATAATCGGCAATAGCCTCCAGATACACCTTCTGCTGAAGGCTCTTGGGAGTAATAACCTTCTTTTTGGATGGGATGTAAACCCCTTGGGAAAAGACCTCTCTCACCCTTTCTCCTTCCCTGTTCATCACCATGCGCATGGTGAACTCTAGATCCTTTTTCCCCAGAACGAATCCCCGGTTGGCCAACTCCAAGAGCTGATGGAAAAGGGTGTCTACCCTCTCCAAGGCCTCTCCCGGCCCCTCAACCTGGACCTTTTCACCCCTAGCCTTGATCCTAACACCAAAGGCCTCTTCCACAATGCGCATATGCTCCTCCTTTTCACCAAAGAAGGAACGCCAGGCCTCCTCATCCTTGAAACTAAGATCAAGGGTTCTCTTGCTCATACCTCTCCCACTATACGCCTCTGAAATTCAACCAACTCTCCAATACCCTTTTGAGCCAAAGCCAACATCTCGTCCAGGGCCTCCCGACTAAATGGAGAGTGCTCAGCCGTTCCCTGGATCTCTACAAAGGACCCTCTCCCTGTCATCACCACATTCATATCCACCTCTGCCTCAGAATCCTCCTCATAGTTGAGATCCAAGATAGGGACCCCTTTATATATACCCACACTAACAGCAGCCAGAAAGTCCTTTGCCGGTCTCCCCTTCATAGCCCCCGTTTTACGCAGATATTCCAAGGCATCGTAGAGAGCCACGAAGGCCCCCGTTATGGAAGCCGTCCTGGTCCCTCCATCAGCCTGAAGGACATCACAATCAATCCAAAGTGTCCTCTCTCCCAAGGCCCTGAGATCAACCACAGCTCTGAGGCTTCTACCTATGAGGCGCTGGATCTCCAAGCTCCTTCCCGAAGGCCTCCCCCGGGTAACCTCTCTCATGGTTCTCGTATGAGTAGAACGAGGTAGCATGGAGTATTCCGCCGTTATCCAACCTTGACCCATACCCTTTAAAAAAGGAGGCACCTTCTCCTCCACTGAGGCGGTACACAATACTCTGGTATCCCCCACCTCTATAAGGACCGAGCCCTCAGCATGCTTTATATACCCCCTAACGAGCCTTACCTTCCTCATCTTGTCAGGAAGGCGCCCGTTTCTCCTCACCAGACTCATAGTCTTCTCCTGTCATCGAATAGGGAAACTATCCTCTCTAAGGTAGACTTCAAGGCCTTCCTGTCCACCACCATGTCCACAAGACCATGATCCACAAGAAACTCGGCCCGCTGGAATCCCGAAGGGAGTTGCTGCCTGATAGTCTGCTCAATCACCCTGGGCCCGGCAAAGCCTATAAGGGCCCTTGGCTCCGAGATCACCACATCCCCTAAAAGGGCAAAACTGGCAGATACCCCTCCCGTAGTAGGATCAGTGAGCACCGAAATGAAAGGGATACCTGCCTCGGAGAGACTGGTGAGGGCAGCACAGGTTTTGCCCATCTGCATGAGGGAGAGAATAGACTCCTGCATCCTGGCTCCCCCTGAGGAAGAGACAATGATAAGGGGAACATCCCTATCCCGAGCCCTTTCCACAGCCCTGGTGATCTTCTCTCCCACCACTGAGCCCATGCTCCCCCCCAAGAAACCAAACTCAAACACTACCAACTCCACAGGAAACCCCCCAATACAGGCCCCACCGCAAACAACAGCATCTTTCATCCCTGTCTTACGCTGGGCCTCTTTGAGACGATCCACATACTTCTTGGAATCCTTGAACTTCAATGGATCCCTGGGTGTCAAAGACTTATCCTGTTCCTTAAAGGTGCCCCTGTCTACCAGAAGCTCTATCCTTTCTCGGGCAGAGATACGAAAATGATAGTTGCACTTAGGACATACCTTGAGATTCCTCTCCACCTCTTCCTTATATACCATCTCCTTACAGTTATCGCACTTCACCCACAGACCCTTAGGGGTCTTCTGGCGGGATTCTTTCACTTTACTGAAAGGGCTCTTCTTAAACCATAGCTGGACCAAAGCTCATTTCCCCCTCTCTCGCGAAACAGGTAAAACACCCTCCCGGGTATGGAACACCCCTTCCCCTTCCAGCCAAAGTGCTAAGTCCTCTAAAGCCCTTCTGCTATAAGCCTCCTTCCTCTCCCTCCTCCTCCTGGGAGGATCAGAAAGGGGAGGCAAAAGACCAAAGTTAGCATTCATAGGCTGAAAGACATCTGAATCACAGGTAACAACATACCTCACCAAAGCCCCCAGCATAGCAGTAGGAGGGGGCACCAAAGGGGCATCCCCTTTCACCCACCTGGCCCCATTGATCCCTGCCAATATCCCCGTGGCTGCTGATTCCATATAACCCTCCACCCCCGTCAACTGTCCCGCAAAGAAAAGGCCATCATGTCCCTTCATATCCAAGGAAGGCTTCAGGAATCGAGGACTATTGATGTAGGTGTTCCTGTGAATGGAGCCATAGCGAGCAAACTCCGCTTCCCTAAGGGCAGGAATGAGACGAAATACCCTCTTTTGTTCAGGCCATTTCAGACGGGTTTGAAAGCCCACCATGTTCCAAAGGGTTCCTTCCCTATTCTCCCTCCTCAACTGGACAACGGCATAGGGCCTCTTACCATCCCTGGGGTCCCGCAAGCCCACAGGCTTCATGGGACCATAGAGAAGGGTCTCCTTACCCTGATCCCCCATCTCCTCAACAGGCATACACCCAGAAAAGAACACAGGATCCTCAAAAGGTCTGAGAGGCACCCTTTCTGCCTTCACAAGGGCCTCGTAAAAGAGTTCGTATTCCTCCTGCGCCATGGGACAGTTCAAATAGTCCTCTTCCCCTCCTTTACCGTATCGAGAGGCAAAAAAAGCATTAGAGTAATCTATAGAATCTCCTGTAACGATGGGAGAAATAGCATCATAAAAGTAAAGGTGGCCTTCCCCCAAAAGATCTGCAAGGGCCTGGGCAAAGGTAGGAGAGGTAAGGGGACCAGTAGCCACTATCAAGGGCCTGAAAGAGGGCAACTCTTCCACTTCCTCCCTCACTACCTGGATAAAAGGATGCTCCTCCACCTTTCTGGTGATCTCCCGGGCAAAGGCCTCTCTGTCCACTGCCAAGGCACCACCTGCAGGCACCTTCACCCCTTTAGCCACTTGGAGCAATAAGGACCCTAAGAGATCCATCTCCCCTTTCAGAAGTCCAGAAGCCGTATCTAGATCTTGGGATTTAAGGGAGTTGGAACACACCAACTCCGCCAAGTAAGAGGTCCTATGGGCAGGGGTAAAAGAGAGGGGCCTCATCTCCAAAAGTCTCACCCTGCAACCCTGCCTAGCAGCCTGCCATGCTGCCTCACAGCCAGCGAGACCGCCTCCAATAATAAGAATGTCCATAAAAATCTGGACTACTCTCCTTCGGGGGGAGCCTCCCTCACAGGGGTATCCACCATCTCTACCAAGGCTATAGAGGCGCTGTCCCCCCGTCTATAGCCCAGCTTTAGAATTCGGACATACCCTCCTGTTCGGTCCCTATACCTCTCCGCCAGCTCAGTAAATAATTTGTGAACCACCCCTTTATCCCTTATAACAGCCAAGGCCTGCCTCCTGGCAGCCAGATCCCCTCGTTTTGCCAAGGTGATCATCTTATCTGCCATAGGCTTAAGGGCTTTGGCCTTGGGTAAGGTGGTTTTTATACGCCCATGGCGGAGGAGGTCCGTCACTTGGTTCCTCAACATGGCCTTACGGTGGGCCGCCGTCCTTCCTAATTTGGGAACCCTTTTACCATGCCTCATTATCCTATCTCCTTTTCCCTTTCATCCGCCTCTGGCACCTTCATACCCAGAGAGAGGTGCATATCAACCAAAACCTTCTTCACCTCTTCCAAGGACTTTTTTCCAAAATTCCGGACCTTAAGGAGATCGGCCTCCGACCTTTGAACCAGATCTCCTATGCTATTTATGCCCATCTTCTTAAGGCAATTGTGGGAGCGGACTGAGAGTTCAAGTTCATCTATAGATTTGTTCAGCCTTTTTGCCAACTCCTCCTTTTCCTCCTCCCCATCTCCCTCTTCCAAATCTTCCAAATCCTGCTCAAAATTAGCAAAGATATTGACATGGTCTTTAAGGATCTTAGCCGCTATAGCCACAGCATCTTGGGGATGGACAGCTCCATTAGTCCAAACCTCAAGGATAAGCCTATCGTAATCCGTCTCCCTACCTACCCTGGCGTTCTCCACAGAGAAGTTCACCTTTATCACAGGGGAAAAAATAGCATCCACCAGTACAGTGCCCACAGGGAAATCCTCACCATGACGCTTCTCTACGGGGAGATACCCCTTGCCCCTCTCCACCCTCATTTCCATAGTAAGACGGCTCCTGTCGCTGTCCAGGGTAGCTATAACCAAATCGGGATTGAGAATATCCACCTTGTGCCCTGTCTCTATTTGGGAAGCTATCACCTCTCCAGGACCTTGGACATCAAGGTATAGGGCCACAGGATCTTCGCTGTAGCTCTTGATCTGAAGCTCCTTTATGTTAAGAATAATCTCTGTCACATCTTCCTTGATCCCTGGAATAACGGTAAATTCGTGGGGTACACCTTCTATCTTGACGGAGGTGACAGCAGTCCCAGGAATGCTGGACATGAGTACCCTCCTTAAGCTGTTCCCCAAGGTTATACCAAACCCCTTCTCCAAAGGTTCAACTACGAGCTTCCCATGGCGAGAAGTAAGACTCTCGGGATCAAACTCCACCTTCTGGGGCCTTATCATCATGGACCACGTCCTGAACATTCAAACCCCCTGTCTTTTACTTGGAATAAAGCTCCACTATAAGGGAAACATCCACGGGTAAAGGAACATCCTCAAATTGAGGCACAGCTTTGAACACCCCCCTTTTAGCCTCGGCATCCACCTCTAACCAAGGATACGTTCCCCTGTGTTCCGCCAGCTCTAAGGACTCCTGAATCCTCACCAGCTTTTTACTCTTATCTTTCACCTCAACCACATCCCCCGGTTTCACCAGATAGCTGGGGATACTCACCTTTCGGCCATTAACCATGAAATGCCCATGGCGCACCATCTGCCTCCCCTCTTTCCGGCTGGAAACGAAACCCATTCTGTACACCACATTATCTAACCTACGCTCCAGAAGCTTCACCAGGTTCTCTCCTGTAAGACCAGACATCCTGGTAGCCCTATAAAAATAGTTCCTAAACTGGCGCTCTAAAACCCCGTAGAGCCTCCTCAGCTTCTGCTTCTCCCTTAAACGAACACCGTATTCTGTAACCTTCACCCTCCTCTGGCCGTGCTGACCAGGAGGATAGTTTCTATGCTCCAAAGGGCACTTATCCGTCAAGCACTTGGTACCCTTGAGGAAGAGCTTTATGCCCTCTCTCCTGCATTGCCTGCAAACTGGACCCGTATATCTAGCCAACTTCTACCTCCCCACTAAGCTTTTTACACCCTTCTCTTCTTCCTGGGACGACATCCGTCATGGGGCAAGGGGGTAACATCCTTTATAAAGGTGACATTGAGCCCGGCATTCTGGAGGGATCTAATGGCTGCTTCCCTTCCAGGTCCAGGGCCTTTGACGTAAACCTCCACCCACTTCATCCCACAGGTATCCACCGCTTTCTTTGCAGCTGTCTCCGCCGCTATCTGGGCAGCATAAGGGGTACTTTTCCTGGTCCCTTTAAAACCCACGCTCCCTGCACTGGCCCAAGTTACGGCGTTACCCTGGGGATCCGTTATGGTGATGATGGTGTTGTTAAAAGTGGACTGAATATGGGCCACACCACTGGGTACCACCTTCTTCTCTTTCTTCTTGCCTCTCCTTTGCCTTTTGGCCATTATCTATAGGACCTCCTCTTCAGGTTTCTTCTATCACTTCTTAGCACCCCGCTTCTTACCTCTGCCAGCTACAGTCTTCTTGGCCCCTTTCCTACTTCTGGCATTGGTCCTGGTCCGCTGCCCTCTAGCAGGCAAACCCTGGATATGCCTCATGCCTCTGTAGCAGCCTATGTCTATGAGGCGTTTGATATTCATGGCGACCTCTTTCCTCAGTTCACCTTCCACCTTGTACTCGTGGTCTATAACTTCTCTGATTTTACTCACCTCGTCATGGGAAAGATCTTTAACCCTCTTGTCAGGATCCACCTGTGTCCCCTCCAGGATCTTCCTGGCACTTGATAGCCCTATACCAAATATATAGGTAAGGGCTGTCTCTATCCTCTTGTTCTTAGGCAGGTCAATACCCGCAACCCTGGCCAAGCTACACCTCCTACCCTTGTCTCTGCTTGTGGCGTGGGTCTTTACAAATGACCCTCACCACCCCTTTTCTCTTAATCACCTTACACTTGGCGCACCTCTTTTTCACCGACGGTCTAACCTTCATCTCCTAAACCTCCTGATCAATACCTGTAAATGATCCTGCCCCTGGTGGGATCGTAAGAGGAAATCTCCACTTTCACCCGATCCCCGGGAAGTATACGGATAAAATGCATCCTCATCTTCCCCGATACATGGGCTAAGATCTTAACCCCATTGTCCAACTCTACCCTAAACATGGCATTGGGTAAGGGTTCTATCACAGTCCCCATAAGCTCCAGGGTATCTCCCTTTTTATCCTTTTTGGCCATAGGCCTCAAATCTCCGTGAGGACCCTGGTGCCTTCATCCAAAAGGGCAACGGTATGCTCAAAATGAGCAGCCCAAGAGCCATCCACCGTAACCGCCGTCCACCCGTCGTCTTTTATCTTTACGTCCCCACTCCCCATGGTCACCATAGGCTCAATAGCAATAGTCATGCCATCCCTCAAAAGAGGACCCTGGCCAGAATCTCCAAAATTGGGTATGGGCGGATCCTCATGGATCTTCTTACCTACACCATGGCCAACAAACTCCCTAACCACGGAAAAACCCTGGGATTCCACATAGGCCTGGATAGCATGGGACACGTCCCCTACTCTATTCCCTACCCGGGCCGCCTCTACCCCGCTATAAAGGGCCTTTTCTGTCACCTTCAAAAGCTCCTCAACCCTGCCATTTACCTCCCCAAGAGCCACTGTAGTTGCCGCATCTCCAAAGTAACCCCGGTACTCAACCCCCACATCCATGCTTACTACATCTCCCTCTTTAAGCACCCTCCTAAGAGAAGGGATACCATGGACCACCTCCTCATTTATGGAGACGCATAGGGCTGCAGGATAAGGCCTCGAGCCAAAAGAAGGCTTATAGCCCTTAAAAGCCGCCTTGGCCCTTCGCCTTCTGATAATCTCTTCGGCTTTCTTATTCAAGGCCCAAGTTGTAAGGCCAGGCCTAACAAAACCCCTGAGGGTCTGCAACACCTCTGCCACTATCCTACTACTCTCCCGGATCTTCTCTATCTCCTCTCGGCTCTTGATAATGATCATACCCCAAGCACTTTCAAGATATCCTGAAGGATCTCAGGAATAGAACCTGTACCATCCACATCGTACAATACACCCTTCTTCCTGTAATACTTGATGAGAGGAGCCGTCTGATCCTCATAGACTTTCAGCCTCTGACGGATGGTATCTTCCTTATCATCATCCCTCTGATAAAGCTCCCCACCACACTTATCACACACTCCCTCTTTCTTGGGAGGATTGAAAACCACATGATACATAGCACCGCATTTCTTACAAGTTCTCCGGCCAGTGAGCCGACTAAGAAGCTCCTCGTTGGGGACGGCTACGTTGATCACGTACTCTATCTTTTTGCCCAACTCACCTAAAACCTTGTCCAAGGCCTCTGCCTGGGGAATAGTCCTAGGGAAACCATCTAGAATGAAACCTCTATCGCAGTCAGACTGGGCAAGGCGCTCCTTCACTATCCCAATGACCACTTCATCAGGCACCAGCTTACCACTATCCATATACTCCTTGGCCTTCTTGCCCAGCTCCGTCCCCTCCTTTACCGCAGCACGAAGCATATCTCCCGTAGAGATCTGAGGAATACTCAGCCTCTCCACCATCATTTTAGCCTGGGTTCCCTTACCCGCCCCCGGGGGGCCCAACATAATGATATTCATCGGTCCACCTCCTTTATCTCACAGCCGCTTTCTTCATGAACCCTTCGTAATGCCTCATAATCATATGAGACTCAATCTGAACCATGGTGTCCAAGGCCACACCTACTACGATGAGAAGAGCCGTTCCCCCAAAGTAGAAAGGCACGTGAAAATACCTTATAAGAAAAGTGGGCAACACGCACACGAGAGAAAGATAAAGAGAACCTACAAAGGTGAGTCTGGACAGTATCCTGTCTATATATTCCGCTGTGGGCCTTCCTGGTCTGATACCCGGGATGTACCCTCCATGCTTCTTCAAATTATCTGCCACATCCTCGGGGTTGAAAATAATAGCTGTATAAAAGAAAGCAAAGAATATAATCATAGCCACATAGGGCACAACATAGCCTATGGTTCCGGGAGACATGAAAGCCGCCACCTTCTTTGCTATGGGGTGATGGATAAACTGGGCTATAGAAGCAGGGAACATGATGACAGAAGATGCGAAAATCGGGGGTATAACACCAGGGGTGTTCACTTTGAGGGGAAGATAAGTAGACTGGCCACCGTAGACCTTACGGCCCACCACCCTCTTGGCATACTGAATAGGGATTCTCCTTTGGCCCATCTCCACGTAAACGATAAAGGCTATAACGACAAAAGCCATAATACCCACAATTATAAGGACAAAAGGAGAAATCTCCCCCGTTTTTACCAAGCGGAAGGTATTGGAAAAGGCGTTGGGCATCCTGGCCACAATACCAGCGAAGATAATGAGGGATATACCGTTACCCACACCCCGCTCGTTGATCTGTTCTCCCAGCCACATAAGAAAACAGGTTCCAGCCACCATGGTAATCACAGCTATGAAAACAAACCTGAACCCCGGTACCAAAACCAGAGGTAGACCAGAAGGACTCCTCATGGCCTGGACCCCCACAGCAATCCCTAAAGCCTGAATAGCAGAGATAAAAACAGTACCGTACCGGGTATACTGAATAATCTTCTTCCTACCCTGGTCACCCTGCTTTTGAAGGGCCTCCAAATGGGGAACCACCACGGTAAGAAGCTCTAAGATGATGGCGGCGCTGATGTAAGGCATAATACCCAAGGCAAAAATGGTGAGTTTTCTGAAAGCCCCCCCTGAAAAGAGGTCGAAAAAACCCAAAATGGTGCCCTGCATCTTGGCAAAAAACTCAGCCAGGGCTACCCCATTCACACCAGGCACAGGAACGTGGGCCCCCAAGCGAAAAACCGCCAGCATAAGAAGGGTAAAGATGATACGATTCTTCAGCTCAGGTATCTTAAGGAGGCCCTCTATATCCTTCATGATTTCAGCACCTCAGCTCTCCCACCTGCAGCCTCAATCTTCTCTAAAGCCTGCCTGCTAAATATGTGGGCCTTAACCGTTAAAACCTTGGTTAACTCACCCCGGGCAAGAATCTTCACTCCATGGCCTATCTTCTTCACCAACCCTTTCTCCCTTAGGATCTCAGGGGTAACCACATCTCCCGAGACGAACTTCCTCTCCAAAGTCTCCAAATTCACTATGGCATAATCTTTAGAGCTGGGGCACTTAAAACCCCTTTTGGGTAGCCTCCGATGGATAGGGGTTTGCCCCCCCTCAAACCATGGAGCCACCCCTCCCCCAGACCTGGATTTTTGCCCTTTTTGTCCCTTACAGGAGGTCTTACCATGTCCAGAACCCGGTCCCCGACCTATCCTCTTCGGTTTTCTAACTGACCCAGGGGCGGGTTTTAAATCGTGCAACCTCATCCCTTTCCTCCTCAATCCTCCAGTTCTCTCACCTGTATTAAATGCTGCACCTTGTGGATCATGCCCCTGATCATAGGGGTATCTTCATGAACCACCACCTGCCGGGGTTTCCTGAGACCCAAACGCTTTACCGTAACAATCTGGTCCTTGTTCTTCCCCGCTAAACCCCGTACCAAGGTGATCTCCAGTTTTTTAGCCATGGTTTCCCCCAACTCAGTAAATAATCTCCTTTACCTGTTTATTCCGAAGCAGGGCCTCTTCACCCAAATCCCTAAGTATACCAAGGGCCTTGAAGGTAGCCTTAACCACATTGACAGGGTTATTGGACCCCAGGGATTTGGTGAGCACATCCTTCACCCCTAAGGACTCCATAACAGCCCTCACAGGCCCACCGGCAATAACACCCGTTCCAGGGGCAGCCGGTTTAAGAAGCACTTCACTGGCACAGTACTTGGCCACCACTGGATGGGGGATAGTCGATTTAGAGAGACGCACCCTTATCAGATGCTTCTTAGCATGCTCTATAGCCTTTCTTATAGCATCGGGTACCTCTCTGGCCTTACCCAATCCATAACCCACCACTCCTTCACCATCTCCTACAACCACTAAAGCAGTAAACTTAAAGTTCTTCCCCCCCTTTACCACCTTGGCCACCCTGTTTATAAAGACCACCCTATCCGTCAGCTCCAGTCCTTCAGGATCCACCCTTTCAATCAAAACCACCCCTCCTGATCTTCAGAATTGGAGCCCACCTTCTCGGGCCCCCTCGGCTAAGGCCTTCACCCTGCCATGATAAAGGTATCCACCCCGGTCGAAGACCACCGAAGTAATACCCCTGGCCAGAGCTTTCTGGGCCGCCAAACGGCCCACGGCTTTGGCCCCATCCCTATTGCTCCCCCTCACCACCTGGGGAAAGTCAGGGTCCAAACTGGAGGCAGACAGAAGGGTCACACCCCGGGTATCATCCACCAGTTGGACATATATGTGCCTCAAACTCCTATAAACCGCCATCCTGGGACGTTCTGGGGTTCCGAAGACCTTTTTCCTCACCCTCCTGTGTCTTCTGCGTCTGGCCTCTTCTCTCTTGAGTTTCGCCACGTCCTCCTCCTTTATGCAACCCTACCGGCCTTGCCCGCCTTCTTTCTAACTTCCTCGCCTTCATAGCGTATACCTTTACCCTTGTATGGCTCCGGGGACCTGTAGGCCCTTATCTCCGCCGCCACCTTACCCACCAATTCTTTATCGATGCCCCTCACCACGATCCTGGTAATTACAGGGCATTCAATATCTATTCCCTGAGGAATAGGGTACTCTACGGGGTGGGAAAAACCCAAAGAGAGATGAAGAACCCTACCCTTCACCTCTGCTCTGTACCCTACCCCCACAACATCCAAAGTCTTATGAAAACCCTGACTCACTCCTTGGACCATATTGTTTAGGAGGGAGCGAGTAAGACCATGGAGGGACTTATCCTGTTTGGAATCCGTAGGCCTCTCTACCCGGAGTTCTTGAGCGTCTTTCACAATCCTCATTCTGGGAGAAAACTCCCTCTCCAACACCCCTTTGGGCCCTTTGGTTTTCACCCTACAACCATCTATGGTCACCTCCACCCCTGAGGGGATAGGAATAGGCAGTCTACCAATTCTGGACACCCTTCACCTCCTCACCAAATCTCAAAAAGTACTTCACCGCCCACGCCTTGTCTCCTGCACCCCTTATCAGTCATGACACCCTGCGAAGTGGAGACGACATATACACCAAAACCACCCATCACCCTGGGAAGCTCCTTTCTACCCATGTAAACCCTTCTCCCAGGTTTGCTCACCCTCTTCATACCCCTGATTACACCCTCTTGAATACGGCCCAAAGCATCCCTGCGATACTTCAAAACCAACATCAAAGACTCCTGAACTGGATGCTGCTTTACCCAGAAATCCTCTATGAACCCTTCATCCTTGAGAATCCGTGCGATCTCTTTTTTAACTCCAGAGGATGGAACCTCTACTTCCCTCTTCCTCACCATGAGAGCGTTCCTTATCCTGGCAAGCATATCCCCTATGGGATCCGTCATCACCATGGCCTCCCCCTCACCAGCTGGCCTTTCTCACACCGGGGATCTTCCCCTCTAATGCCAACTTCCGGAAACAGATCCGGCAAAGATCAAATCGCCGTAGGTAACCCCGAGACCTGCCGCAAAGGGGACACCGGTTTCTATACCGTACCCTGAATTTGGGCGGCCTTTTCTGTTTCTCCATCTGAGCCTTCCTAGCCACGATCACCTCCTCTTTTCACAAAGGGCATGCCCAATTTAGCCAAAAGGGTCCGGGCCTCTTCATCTGTCTTAGCCGTGGTCACCACAGTGACAGAGAGGCCTCTCACCTTGTCCACCTTGTCATAGTCGATTTCGTGGAAGATTATCTGCTCTCTCAAACCCAGGGTATAATTCCCCTTACCGTCAAAGGATGAATCACTCACACCTCTAAAGTCCCTCACCCTGGGCAGGGCCAGATTCGTAAGCCTATCCATAAAGTCCCACATCCTCTCCTTCCTTAAAGTAACAGCCACGCCTATAGGCATCCCCTTCCTCAACTTGAAGGCTGCTATAGACTTTTTAGCCTTTCTCACATAAGGACGTTGGCCAGCTATAAGGGCCAAATCCTCCATGGTCCTATCTATCACCTTAGGTTCCTGAACAGCCTCCCCCAACCCCATGTTAAGGACTACCTTCCTAATCCTGGGGACCTCCATAATATTCCTGTACCCAAACTCTTTCATGAGAGCGGGAACAACTTCCTTTTCATATTTTTCTTTAAGCCGGGGCACCATGGGCCATCACTCCTTATCCATGATCTCGCCACACTTTTTGCAGGCACGCATCTTCCTACCATCCTGAAGAAACCTAAAACCCACTCTGGTAGGCTCTCCACACTTGGGGCAAATGGGCATAACATCAGAAATATGAATGGGAGCTTCCCTCTCCAATATCCCCCCCTGGGAAGTTTGAGTAGGTCTCTGGTGGCGCTTCACCACATTCACCTTCTCCACGACAACCCTACCTCTGCCCGGGAGTATTCGGATCACTTTGCCCCTTCTACCCTTGTCCTTACCCGCTATAACCAAAACCAGGTCGTCTCTCTTTACCTTATCCATGATCGCCTCCGTCACAGCACTTCAGGGGCCAGAGAAATGATCCTCATGAAACCCTTTCTCCTCAACTCCCGAGCTACAGGACCAAATATACGGGTGCCAATAGGTTCTCCCGAAGGTCTCACCAATACCACTGAATTCCTGTCAAACCGTATATAGGTACCATCAAGCCTTCTGTGCTCCTTGGTAGTTCTCACCACCACAGCCCTATGGACTTCGCCCTTCTTCACGTTCCCTTCAGGGGTAGCATCCTTAATGGCCACTACCACCATATCCCCCAACCGGGCATACTTCTGGGCACTTCCCCCCAACACCCTTATGCACTGGGCTTTCTTGGCGCCCGTGTTATCGGCCACTTCCACCATGGTCTGAGGCTGTATCATGGACCACCATCTCCTCTCTCTCTAATATCTCCAATACCCGCCACCTCTTATGGCGACTCAAGGGACGGGACTCAATGATCCTTACCCTATCCCCTTCCCTACACTCATTCTTTTCATCGTGAGCCATATACTTCTTGCTCTTCCTTACAATCTTTCCAAAGACAGGATGGCGAAAGATACCCTCCACCTTTACCACTACTGTCTTATCGGCTTTGTCACTCACCACGATCCCTTCCAGCACCTTACGAGCCATCCTTACCCTCCAAGGCCTCACTCAACTCCCTCTCCCTAAGGACCGTCTTTACCCGAGCCAGGTCCTTCCTCAAATTCTGATAAAGGGCAGGACTATCCAACCGTCCCAAGGCCTTCTGAAATCTCATGGCCAAAAGCTCCTTTTTAATCTCCTCTTCCTTCTTCCTGAGCTCTTCCTCACTCATAGCCCTCAGCTCCACTGCTCTCAACATGACTACCCCCCCATCTCCTTAGACAGAAAACGGGTCTTGATAGGCAACTTCATAGAAGCAAGCCTTAAAGCCTCCTTGGCCACATTAGGAGCCACCCCAGAAAGCTCATAGAGCACCCTGCCAGGCTTTATTACAGCCACCCAGTACTCGGGACTTCCCTTCCCTTTACCCATACGAGTCTCAGCAGGCTTCTTTGTAACAGGTTTATCGGGGAAGATGCGTATCCACACCTTCCCACCCCTCTTCACATGGCGGGTTATAGCTACCCTGGCTGCCTCTATTTGCTGAGAGGTAATCCAGGCAGGTTCCAATGCCTGAAGGCCATAATCCCCAAAAGACAAGGTGGAACCCTTATACGCCTTTCCCTTCATCCTACCCCGTTGCTGCCTTCTGTATCTAACCCTCTTGGGCGCCAACATGGGACTCTATGCCTCCCTTCTCCTCAATGACTTCTCCTCTAAAAACCCACACCTTAACCCCTATCACCCCGTATTTGGTGAGGGACTCGGCAAATCCGTAATCGATATCAGCCCTCAAGGTATGAAGAGGTACCCTTCCCTGGCGGTACCACTCCCTTCTAGCCATTTCAGCTCCACCAAGCCTTCCCGCGCAACTGATTTTGATACCCTTGGCTCCGAACTTCAAAGCGGTATTCACAGCCCTCTTCATAGCTCTCCTGAAAGAGACCCTTCTCTCCAACTGCATTGCCACGTTCTCTGCCACCAATTGGGCATCCAGTTCAGGGATAGGCACCTCGTGAATATTAAGCATGAGCTGACGATGGGTGAGCTGGGCCAGTTCATCCCTAAGTCTCTCCACTTCAGCGCCCTTCCGGCCTATCACTATGCCAGGACGAGCAGCATAGATATCTATTTTGGCCTTACTGGCCGCTCTCTCGATAATAATCTTGGATATGCCAGCGTGGTAGAGCTTGCCCTTGATGTACCGTTTTATCTTAATATCCTCATGTAGAAGCTCAGAATAGCCCTTCTTACTAAACCACCTGGATTCCCAATCCTTTACAATACCAAGCCTAAAACCTGCGGGATGAACTTTCTGACCCAAATCACCACCTCCTCATCCTTCATATCTCCTTTCATCCAGCACCACAGTGATGTGGCTGGTCCTCTTCCTCACCAGATAGGCCCTTCCCATAGCCCTGGGCCTGATCCTCTTCCACATAGGCCCCCCATCCACACAAATAGCCTTGACATAAAGGGCATCTACGTCCTCTATGTCGGGACTCACCTCAGCATTGGCCACTGCAGACTTCACCACCTTCTCTATCACCTTAGCTCCCCCCTTAGATGAGAGAGCCAGGATCCTCAAAGCCTCCTCCAGATCCTTTCCCCTGATGAGATCGGCCACTACCCGGGCCTTTCTGGGAGAAATTCTCATATACCGAGCCACCGCTTTGACTGCCATGCCTATATCCCTCACTTTACTTTGCTCTTTTTGGCCTTTTTATCCGCTCCATGGCCCCTGTATGTCCGAGTAGGGGCAAACTCCCCTAATTTGTGGCCTATCATCTGTTCTGTCACATAGACAGGAACAAACTTCCTACCGTTATGCACGGCAAAAGTGTGGCCAACAAACTCTGGAGTGATGGTGGATCTTCGAGACCATGTCTTGATCACCTTCTTCTCACCAGAAGCGTTAAGCCTTTGAACCTTCTTCAATAGCTTCTCATCCACAAAGGGACCCTTTTTGAGAGACCTGCTCATCTCACTTTCTCCTCTTCACAATCCATTTATCCGAAGACTTCTTTTTTCTGGTCCTGTAACCCTTGGTGGGCCATCCCCAGGGGCTCACAGGATGACGCCCTTTAGTTCTCCCTTCACCACCACCGTGGGGATGATCCACAGGGTTCATAGCCGTACCCCTCACATGGGGACGCCTACCCAACCAACGGGACCTTCCCGCCTTACCCAGATTGATATTCTCATGGTCTACATTTCCCACTTGACCCACAGTAGCCAGACAATCCTGGAGGAAGAGGCGAATCTCCCCCGAGGGAAGCCGGATATGGGCATATCTCCCCTCCTTAGCCATAAGCTGGGCATAGGTGCCTGCACCTCTCACCAACTGCCCACCCTTGCCAGGAAAAAACTCCAGGTTGTGGATGAAGGTACCCAAAGGGATAGCCCGCAGAGGCAAGGCATTGCCAGGCCTAATTTCAGCCTCGGGTCCTGCCATAACAACATCACCCACCTGCAAGCCCAAGGGAGCCAATATGTAACGCTTATCACCATCAGCGTAGTAAAGGAGGGCTATCCTAGCCGACCTGTTAGGATCATACTCTATGGATGCCACTTTGGCAGGCACTCCCCACTTATCTCTTTTGAAATCTATAAGCCTGTACCTCCTTTTGTGACGCCCTCCCCGAAAGCGTACTGTAATTCTTCCCTGGTTATTTCGAGCCCCCGTCTTTTTCAGAGAGCGGGTGAGTCTCTTCTCAGGCTCCTTTTTAGTTACCTCGGAAAAATCCGAGACACTCATAAAACGAACCCCCGGGGAAGTGGGTCTCAGTCTCCGAATGCCCATAACTACCCTCCTACACCTCGAAAAGTTCTATACGGTGACCGGGGGCTAAGGTAACAATAGCCTTTTTCCAGTCTTTTTTCTTACCTTCCACCCGACCCATACGCCTCTTCTTACCCTTCACACTCACCGTATTAACCTTCAACACCTTAACATCAAAAAGCTTTTCTACAGCAGATTTGATCTCCTGCCTATTGGCCTTGGGATGAACCTCAAAGGCCACCTTGTTCATAAGCTCTTTTTCTTCCATACTCTTTTCTGTCACCACTGGACGCAAGATTATGTTATAAGGGTCCCCCTTAAACTTCATGCCAGTGCCTCCTCTATTCTATCCAGGGCTCCCTTGGTACACACCACCACTTCGTGGTCTAAGAGATCGTAAACATTGAGCCCCTCAGCCTTCAGCACCTTTACCTTTGGGAGGTTCCCCGTAGCTTTATCCAGGTTAAAATCTATCTCCTCAACCACCAAAAGCACCTTCTTACCTTCAAGGCCCAAACCCCTTAAAAATGCCAAGGCCGATTTGGTCTTGTGGTCAGGGAAGTCTATCCCCTCCACAAAAATGAGTTCTCCATCCTTATATTTGGCAGAAATGGCCGACTTCAATGCCACCCGCCTGGCCTTTCTGGGAATCCTATAACCGAAGTCCCTAGGCCTGGGACCAAATACCGTACCCCCTCCCACCCAATGGGGCGCTCTTATAGACCCTTGCCGGGCCCTACCCGTTCCTTTCTGACGCCAGGGCTTTCTGCCTCCTCCCCTCACCTCTCCCCGGGTCTTGGTGTAGGCGGTACCCCTCCTCTTGTAGGCCAACTGCATCTTCACCACTTCATAAAGGAGATGGGTCTTAACTGGGGTCTCGAGAAGGTCCCCTTCCAATACCCTATCCTCACTTTTCTCTCCCTTGCTATTAAGAATCTCCACCGTGGCCATGGTCTCACCTACCTTCCTTCCTGATGATCAGAAGCCCCTGTCGAGGACCAGGGACGCTACCCTTAACCAAGAGAAGGTTCTTCTCAGGTAGCACCTCCACCACCTCCAAACCACCAACAGTCACCTTTCTGTTCCCCATCTGGCCTGGCATCTTCAAGCCCTTAAAAACCCGGGCAGGAAAGGTGCACTGTCCAATGGAGCCCGGGGCTCTGTGGTAACGAGCTCCGTGGGAATCCCTGGAACCTCCAAAACCGTGGCGCTTCATAACACCTTGAAAACCCTTTCCCTTACTCTTACCGGTCACCTTCACCTTCTCCCCAGGATGGAAGATGGACACCGTAACCTCCTGGCCCTCCTCCAATCCCTCCAACTCCTGGGGAGAAACCCTAAACTCCCTGAGCAGCTTATAAGGAGGCAATCCCCTCTTCTGAAAGTGGCCCAACATGGGTTTGTTCATTCTCTGGGCCTTTTGAGCCCAAAACCCCAATTGGACCGATGTATAGCCATCCTTATCCTGGGTCCTCTTAGCCACCACAACACAGGGCCCTGCCTCAATCACAGTAACGGGAATCACGCTCCCATCATCTGTAAATATCTGGGTCATGCCCAGTTTTTTCCCTAAAATCCCTTCCACCGCTTTCCCCCTATTAAAACCAAATAGGATTTCACATGAGTTTGATTTCCACGTCTACCCCTGCTGCCAGATCCAGTTTCATCAAAGCGTCTATAGTATCGGGAGTGGGTTCAAGCAACTCCAGCAGCCTCTTGTGAACACGGATTTCAAACTGCTCCCGGGACCTCTTGTCTATATGGGGTGAGCGTAACACCGTGTAACGACTGATATCCGTAGGAAGGGGGACAGGTCCCACTACCCGAGCCCCCGTTCTCACCGCCGTCTTCACTATCTCCTCAGCAGACTTGTCCAAGACCTTATGGTCGTGGGCCTTGAGCTTTATCCTAATCTTCTGCCCCATGATCAATCCTCTATCACGTTGGTTACCACCCCGGCTCCCACAGTCCTACCACCTTCCCTCACAGCAAACCTTAACCCAGGCTCCAACGCAACCGGATATATCAACTCCACATCCATGTTTACATTGTCCCCAGGCATCACCATCTCTACCCCTTCAGGTAACACTATAGTCCCAGTCACATCCGTAGTCCTAAAGTAAAATTGAGGACGATACCCAGTGAAAAACGGCGTGTGCCTCCCACCCTCTTCCTTCGTCAATACGTATACCTCACCCTTGAACTTCCTGTAAGGATGAATGCTACCAGGTTTAGCCAATACCTGCCCTCGCTTTACCTCATCCTTTCCTATGCCCCTCAACAATACCCCTATGTTGTCCCCTGCTAACCCCTCATCTAATATCTTCCTGAACATCTCTACACTGGTCGCCACCGTCTTCCGCGTCGCCCCTAACCCTACTATCTCTACTTCCTCCCCAGGCCGTATCCTCCCTCGCTCTACCCTCCCAGTTACCACCGTACCACGACCACTTATGCTGAATATGTCCTCTATCGGCATCAAATACGGTAGGTCCACCGGCCTCTCAGGCTCAGGTATGTACTCATCTACCGCATCCAACAACTCCCATATGCTCTTGCACCACTCACAATCTTCCTTCCCACACCCACACTCCAACGCCTTCAACGCACTACCTCGTATCACCGGCACCTCATCACCAGGAAATTCATACTTGCTCAGTAACTCCCTTATCTCTAATTCTACCAAGTCCAGTAACTCAGGATCATCCACCATGTCTATCTTGTTCATGTATACCACCACCGCAGGTACATTCACCTGCCTCGCCAATAATACATGCTCCCTCGTCTGCGGCATCGGCCCATCCGCCGCACTCACCACCAACACAGCCCCGTCCATCTGAGCCGCACCCGTTATCATGTTCTTGATGTAATCCGCATGACCAGGACAGTCTATATGCGCATAGTGCCTCTTCTCCGTCTCATACTCTATGTGGGCTACATTGATCGTAACCCCCCTCTCTCGCTCCTCAGGCGCCTTGTCTATCTCTTCAAAAGGCGTGAAGTCCGCCCAACCCTTCTTCTCTAATACCCTGGTTATCGCAGCCGTTAACGTAGTCTTACCATGATCTACGTGCCCTATCGTCCCTATGTTTACGTGAGGCTTCTTACGCTCAAATTTCGCCTTCCCCATCCCTTACCTCCTTCTCTTAGAATCCTTTCACACTCCTAACCCTTAAGGCTCCAAAGCCTTTCTTGGCTTGACCTGAATCCCACCTTTCAGACCTTGGCCGTTTTCTTGCCAATCACCTCCTGGACCACGTTGGTGGGCACCTCTTCATAATGAAAAAACTGCATAGTGTATGTACCTCTTCCCTGGGTTAACGATCGGAGGGTAGTTGCATAGCCGAACATCTCGGCCAGAGGCACAAGGGCGGTAATAACCTTGGCACTTTTCCTCTCTTCTATACCCTGAATCCTCCCTCTCCGGGAGTTTAAATCACCTATAACCTCTCCCATATACTCTTCGGGAACAACCACTTCCACCTTCATTATGGGTTCCAAAAGCACGGGACGGGCCTTTTGAACAGCCTCTTTGAAAGCTATGGAGGATGCAATCTTGAAGGCCATCTCCGAAGAATCCACCTCATGATATGACCCATCATAAAGTGTAACATTTATATCCACCATGGGATAGCCCGCAAGCACCCCAGTTTCAGCAGTCTCCTTCACCCCTTTCTCAATAGAGGGAATATACTCTTTGGGAACAGCACCCCCTACAATCTTGTCTTCAAAGTTGAGGCCTGAACCTGGCTCCAAGGGCTCCACCTCCAAAAAGACCACTCCGTATTGGCCTCTACCCCCTGTCTGCTTCACGTACCTTCCCTCGGCCTTGGCACCCCTCCTAATGGTCTCTCTGTAAGCCACTTGAGGCTTGCCCACATTGGCTTCCACCCCAAACTCCCTTTTTAGGCGGTCTACAATGATCTCTAAGTGAAGTTCTCCCATGCCTGATATGATAGTTTCTCCCGTCTCTTCATCCACCTTAACTTGAAAACTGGGATCCTCCTGGGCCAAACGGGCCAAGGCCATCCCCAATTTATCCTGGGCAGCCCGAGTTCTAGGCTCAATGGCTACAGATATAACGGGCTCAGGAAACTGCATGGCCTCGAGGACGATCGGCCGATGAGGGTCACAGAGGGTATCCCCCGTCGAAGTATACTTTAATCCCACAGCAGCAGCTATGTCCCCTGCCTCTACCAATGTAATCTCTTCTCTTTTGTTGGCATGCATCCTCAAAAGCCTTCCCACCCTCTCCTTCTTTCTCCGTGCAGAGTTATAAACTGGGCTTCCTGAAGCCATTGTACCGGAATACACTCTAAAAAAGACCAGTTGCCCTACATAAGGGTCCACCATCACCTTAAAAGCCAAGGCAGAAAAGGGCTCTTGGGAATCGGTAAGCCTAACCTCTTCCTCCCCAGTGTCCGGATTGATGCCTCTCACAGGAAGCACATCCAAAGGAGAAGGTAAAAAATCCACAATAGCATCCAAAAGGGGCTGAACCCCCTTGTTTTTAAAGGCAGACCCGCAAAGTACAGGAACCAAGGTGAGATCCACCGTGCCTTTACGAAGGGCAGCCAATATCTCCTGAGGAGTCACCTTTTCCCCCATGAGATACTTATCCATAATGGAATCATCCACATCGGATACTTTCTCTAAAAGCTTATCCCTATACTCCTGAGCAAGATCCATAAAGTGCTCAGGTATATCCTCATAATGAAAACGAGCTCCCAAGGTCTCATCTTCCCAAACTATGGCCCTCATGTTAATGAGATCTATCACCCCCTGAAAGTCAGACTCGAACCCCAAGGGAAGCTGGATGGGACAGGGGTTGGCCCCTAAACGTTCCATCATCATATCAACTACATTGAAGAAGTCGGCCCCTACCCTATCCATCTTATTGACAAAGGCGATCCTAGGCACATGATACTTGTCCGCCTGTCTCCACACCGTTTCTGACTGAGGCTCCACACCCCCTACGGCACAGAAAACCACCACCCCTCCATCTAACACCCGCAGGGAACGCTCTACCTCCACAGTAAAGTCTACATGGCCTGGGGTATCAATGATATCAATCCTGTGTTCCCTCCAAAAGCAGGTAGTACAGGCAGAAGTAATAGTGATGCCCCTTTCCTTCTCCTGATCCATCCAATCCATGGTAGCAGTCCCCTCATGGACCTCTCCAATCCTATGGGTTCTGCCCGTATAGTAAAGAACCCGCTCAGTAGTGGTCGTCTTACCAGCATCGATATGGGCCATGATGCCGATATTCCTCACTACCTTCAGGGATAACCTACTCTTTTCTTTGCCTTCCAAAACTCCAAACTCCTCCTACCAACGGTAATGGGCAAAGGCCTTATTGGCTTCCGCCATACGATGGGTATCTTCCCTCTTTTTAACAGAGGCCCCCACGCCCTTGGCTGCATCCAGTATCTCTCCAGCAAGACGTTCAATCATAGTCCTTTCCTTCCTCTCCCGAGCTGCATTCACCATCCACCGGATAGCCAAAGTAACCTGTCTATGGGGCCTAACTTCCATAGGAATCTGATAGGTAGCCCCCCCTATTCTCCTAGGCCGCACCTCTAAAATAGGCTTCACATTGTCCACAGCCTTGTGAAAAATCTGGATAGGCTCTTCCTCTCCCGTCTTCTTTCCCACAAGGTCCAAAGCAGAGTAAAAGATCCACTCTGCAATAGACTTCTTTCCATCCTCCATTATGTAATTAATAAATTTGGTCACCAAGACGCTATTATACTTGGGATCTGGCAGGGCCTCTCTCCTGGGAACAGGTCCTTTCCTTGGCATCTCTCTTCTCCTACCTCTTAGGCTTCTTGGTGCCGTACTTAGATCGGGACTGCCGCCTTCCCTCTACCCCCGCGGCATCCAGGGTACCCCTGACAATATGATACCTGATACCAGGAAGGTCTTTTACCCTACCTCCCCTTGTAAGAACCACCGAGTGCTCCTGAAGATTATGACCTATCCCTGGTATGTAAGCCGTCACCTCTATACCATTGGTCAGCCGAACCCTGGCCACCTTCCTCAAAGCCGAGTTAGGTTTTTTAGGCGTGACTGTATAAACCCTGGTACAGACTCCCCTCTTTTGAGGACACCTCTGAAGAGCAGGAGAAGCTGTTCTCTTCACTATCTTCTTCCTTCCCTTTCTCACCAACTGATTTATCGTGGGCACCCTTTCACCTCCAAAAACCCATAAATATAGGCCCGAGCAAAGCGGGCCGAATGATAATCATCCTACTCTTCACTGTCAAGGGGTTCCTCTTTGGGAACAAACTCTCTCTTTATCCGCACCTCTGTATCCCTGTATTCCTCCACCCCTGTACCAGCAGGAACCAACCTGCCAAGGATCACGTTTTCCTTCAAACCTCTCAAGGGATCTAGTCTCCCAGCTATAGCCGCCTCAGTGAGAACCTTGGTGGTCTCCTGGAAAGATGCAGCGGAAATGAAGCTCTCACTGTAAAGGGCTGCTTTAGCGATACCCTGGAGAAGCACCCTGCCCACTGCAGGACGTCCCCCCTCCTCCATAACCCGCTGATTCTCCTCCTCAAACTCGAAACGGTTCATCTCATCCCCTGGGAGGAAACGGGTATCACCAGGATCATCTACCCTCACCCTCCTAAGCATCTGGCGAACAATAACCTCAATGTGCTTATCGTTTATCTCCACCCCCTGAAGACGATAGACCTTTTGGACCTCATCTACCAAATACTTCTGGAGGGCCTTAACCCCCAGGATCTCCAAGATATCGTGGGGATCCACTGTACCATCTACCAAGGGCTCCCCTGCCCTTACATAGTCCCCCGTCCTCACCACAATGGTCTGGGCCCTGGGAATGAGATACTCCCTTGTTTCGTGCTCTCCCCTGATGATCACCTTCCTTTTGCCCCTGACCATGGAACCAATCTCCACCTCACCATCTATCTCTGTTATAATAGCCTTGTCTTTGCCCTTCCTGGCCTCAAAGAGCTGAATTACCTTGGGGAGACCACCGGTGATATCCTTGGTTTTAGCCGTTTCCCGTGGAATCTTGGCTACAATATCCCCTGCAGACACAGTGTCTCCCTCATTCACCATGATATGGGCACCAGCTGGCAAAGGATACCTACCTATGGTCTTGTTACTTTCATCCTTGATTGAGACCCGGGGAAGGCGTTTCTCCTCTTTGAACTCGGTGACGACCCTCTGAGCCATGCCCGAGACCTCATCCACCTCTTCCTTCATGGTAATACCCTCAATGATATCGCCAAACTTCACCCGGCCCTTCACCTCGGAAAGGATAGGTATAGAGTAAGGATCCCAGGTGACCAACAGTTCTCCAGGCTTCACCTGGACACCATCCTTCACCTTCAATATGGCTCCATAAGTCACTGGATAGCTCTCCCTCTCCTTGCCCTTATCGTCCACCACCTTCACTTCTCCGTTACGATTCATAACCACCAGGTCACCCTCTTTATTGGTAAGGGTCCGGACATTGTGGTACTTGACAAAACCTTGAGTCTTGGTCTCATGGGAAGAAACCTCGAACACCGTGGCCGTTCCTCCAATGTGAAAGGTCCTCATGGTCAGCTGGGTGCCCGGTTCCCCAATAGACTGGGCAGCAATAACTCCTACAGCCTCCCCTAAAGCCACCCTCTTCCCTGTAGCCAGATCCCGGCCATAGCAAGTGGCACATATACCGCTTTTGCACTCACACGTCAGAACAGAGCGGATAGCTACCCTCCTAATCCCTGACTCTTCAATCCTTTTAGCCTTCTCTTCGTCTATCTCTTCCCCCGCCCTAACAATGTATTCATCTCCTTCAGAAAAGGGATCCTGAATATCTTCCAAAGAAATACGTCCCACAACCCTATCGGAGAGAGACTCAATGATCTCCCCTCCCTCCACCACAGGCTCCACATAGATGCCGTCTATGGTACCACAGTCTTCCTCCACAATAATCTCGGCATGGGACACATCCACCAGTTTCCTCGTGAGATAACCTGCATTGGCCGTCTTCAATGCCGTGTCCGCCAGCCCTTTCCTGGCACCATGGGTGGAAACAAAGTACTGAAGCACGGTGAGACCCTCCCTGAAGTTAGAGGTGATAGGGGTTTCTATAATCTCCCCGGAAGGTTTGGCCATCAAGCCTCTCATACCTGCCAGCTGGCGAATCTGGCTGGTACCTCCCCGGGCTCCAGAATCGGCCATGGTATATATTGAGTTAAACTCTTTAGGGGTACCATCGGTATTGTACCCCTGCTCCTCCATAATCCCCAGGTCCTTACGCCTCAGGTTATCCATCATCTCCTGGGTAACCTCCTCCGTAGCCTGGGCCCAAAGTCCCACTACCTTATTGTACTTCTCCCCTCGGGTTATGAAACCGTGAAGATGCTGATCCGCCACATCCAAAGCCTCCTCGAAGGTCCGCTCAACCACTTCTCCTTTAGTAGGAGGAATCTCCATGTCGTCCACTGAGATAGAAATCCCTGAACGGGTAGCCTGATAAAAGCCCAGGTTCTTCAGGTCGTCCAAGAACTTGATGGTTCGCGGATTTCCCACCCTTTTCACCGACTCCATGACCAAGCGCTGAAGCACCTTCTTGTCCACTACCTGATTCACCATATCAAAGGGGATCTCAGGAGGTACAATCTCATAGAGAATCACCCGGCCTACAGTAGTGTCGTAGAGCCTTCCAGCCAGCCTCACCTTTATCCTGGCCTGAAGGCCCACCATACCCTCATCGTAAGCCAACACCACCTCCTGGGGATTGGCAAAAACCTTCCCCTCCCCCTTAGAACCCGCCCTGGGCTTAGTCAGATAGTAGCATCCAAGAACAATATCCTGGGTAGGATAGGTAAGGGGCTTTCCATGGGCAGGGGAAAGAATATTATGGCTGGCCAAAATGAGAAGGGATGACTCTGCCTGAGCCTCATAGGAAAGAGGAACATGAACAGCCATCTGATCCCCATCAAAATCAGCATTGAAGGGTGTACACACCAAGGGATGAATCCTTATGGCCTTTCCCTCCACCAGAACCGGCTCAAAGGCCTGAATACTGGGCCTGTGAAGGGTAGGAGCCCTGTTGAGAAGCACAGGATGCTCCTTAACCACCTCGTCCAAGGCATCCCACACTTCGGGCTCTCCCTTCTCCACCATCTTCTTGGCTGCTTTGAGGGTAGGAGCCACGCACCTCTCATACATAAGTTTATGGTAAATAAAGGGTTTGAAAAGTTCCAAAGCCATAACCTTGGGCAAACCACACTGGTTAAGCCTCAACTTAGGGCCTACTGCGATGACACTCCTCCCTGAAAAGTCCACCCTTTTACCCAGAAGGTTCTGCCTGAAGCGTCCCTGCTTCCCCCTCAGGGCATCAGAAAGGGATTTAAGGGGACGACCACTTTGACCCTTGATGGGCCGGGCCATTCTGCCATTATCAAAAAGGGCATCTACGGCCTCTTGGAGCATCCTCTTTTCGTTTCGGACAATAATCTCAGGGGCCTTCAGCTCTAAGAGCCTGCTAAGCCTGTTATTTCTATTGATTACCCTTCGATAAAGATCGTTCAAATCACTGGTGGCAAACCTACCTCCATCCAAAGGTACCAAAGGCCTAAGATCCGGGGGAATAACGGGGATCACCTCTAATATCATCCACTCAGGCCGGTTTCCCGACTCTCTAAAAGCCTCTACCACCTTGAGACGGCGGATAATATCCCTTTCCGTCTGTTTGGAACCTGTGGCATCGAGCTTAACTCTCAAGTCATGAGAAAGCTCCTCCAGGTCTATCTTTTTAAGAAGGTCCCGGACAGCCTCAGCTCCCATCCTGGCATCAAAGGCGTTGCCAAACTCATCTTTGTAAGCCTTGTGCTTATGCTCCGAGAGAATCTCCTTTTCCTTGAGGGGGGTCTTACCAGGGTCCACCACTATGTAAGAATCATAGTAAAGAACCCTCTCCAGATCCTTCATAGAGATCCCCAAAAGAAGGCCTATCTTGCTGGGCAAAACCTTTACATACCAGATGTGGGCCACAGGAGCAGCCAACTCAATATGGCCCATACGCTCCCTCCTGACCCTGCTGGAAGTCACTTCCACACCGCATTTATCACAGACGATACCCCGATGCTTTATTTTTTTGTACTTTCCGCAGAGGCACTCCCAATCCTTTATAGGGCCAAAGATTCTGGCACAGAATAGGCCATCCTTCTCAGGCTTGAAGGTCCTGTAATTGATAGTCTCGGGCTTCTTTACCTCTCCCCTAGACCAAGAACGAATAACCTCAGGGGAAGCCAGTTTAAGGCGTATTGCCTCAATATCATTGGGATCCTTGGGCTTCTCAAAAAGCTCCAAAATGTCGTCCAACACTTCTACACCTCCTGGGAGGGGTTCCCTCCCCTAAGCCTTACCACTGCCCCTTCTCCCCTTAAAGGAGAGAATAGCCCAAACATTTACTCTTCTCCTCTCCTTTTCTTTTCCATCACGTCTACATCTATACACAGTCCTTGAAGTTCCTTCACCAGTACCCTGAAGGACTCAGGAATACCTACCTCTATAGCAGGATTTCCCTTCACAATCGCCTGGTACATCCTGTTTCTGCCCGCCACATCATCAGACTTGACAGTAAGCACCTCCTGGAGAGTATGAGCCGCTCCATGTGCCTCCAAAGCCCAAACCTCCATCTCTCCAAGCCTCTGGCCTCCAAAATGGGCCTTTCCACCCAAAGGCTGCTGGGTGACTAAAGAGTAGGGACCCGTGGACCTAGCATGAACCTTCTCCTCCACTAAATGATGCAGTTTCAGCATATAGATGTAGCCTACAGTAACTGTCTGATCAAATGGCTCACCGGTTCTGCCATCGTAGAGACGGGCCCTCCCTGTAACAGGCAACCCAGCCTCTTTAAGAAAAGCCTTGATCTCTGCCTCATGAGCCCCATCAAAAACAGGGGAGGCCATAGGCACTCCTTCTTTGGCCAGTTTCTTTCCCAAAGCTACAACCTCATCATCGGTAAGCCCCTTCAAGAAAGCGTCCTTGGGGGCATAGATGCGCTTTAACTCTCTTCTGAGCCCTCTCACCAAGCCATCTCGGGCCTTTTCAAGGATGTCACCCAATCTTTTACCCATACCAGCAGCAGCCCACCCTAAATGGGTTTCCAAGATCTGACCCAGGTTCATGCGACTGGGCACTCCCAAAGGATTCAACACTATCTCCACAGGGGTCCCATCTGACAGAAAAGGCATATCCTCTTCCTTCAGGATCTTAGAAATGACCCCCTTGTTCCCGTGACGCCCAGCCATCTTATCACCCACCTGGAGCTTCCTCTTCTGGGCAACATAAACCTTCACTCGCTTTAAGACCCCAGGAGGCAACTCATCAGGCCTCTGCAACTTATCCAAAGCCTCCCCTTTCAGAATCTTGGTGCGCTCAATCTCCCCATTGGTACGCTGAATAATCTCCTGCCACCTTCCCTCTTCCTTGGGGGGAAGTTCCACCTTTACATTCCTCAAATAGTATGGAGGAAGAATCCCCAAAACCTGAGAAGTGATGGTACCACCCTTTTTAACTAACACTTCCCCTGTCTTGGGGTCTTTCACCTCTGATCCTACCTTCTTACCCTCTAAAAGAAGCTTTAGACCTTGTGCCTCCTCCTCCCATATAATCTCCATCCTATCCTGAAACTCAGCCTCTAAACGCTCCTTCTCCTCCTCATCCTGAAGATCTTTTGCTGGATAATAACCCAAGGTCTTCCTAGTGAAGATCCTCACATCCATAACTATCCCTTCCACACCAGGGGGCACCCTTAAGGACGTATCCTTCACCTCTCGGGCTTTCTCACCAAATATAGCCCTGAGAAGTTTCTCCTCAGGGGTCAGATACTGCTCTCCTTTAGGTGTCACCTTACCCACCAAGATGTCACCAGCATTAACCCGGGTTCCTATTCTTACAATGCCAGCATCATCCAAATCCTTTAGAGCCTCTGATCCAAGATTGGGGATATCCCTGGTGATCTCCTCTGGTCCCAACTTGGTATCCCGAGCTTCAGCCTCAAAAACCTCTATGTGAATAGAGGTATAGGTGTCTTCCTTGACCAATTTCTGACTCACCAAGATAGCGTCTTCGAAGTTATACCCGCCCCAAGGTATAAAAGCCACCAATATGTTCTTCCCTAAGGCCAACTCGCCATCATGGGTAGAGGCTCCATCGGCAACAACCTCCCCCGCCTTTATCCTCTGACTCTTCCTAACTATGGGCCTATGATTGAAGCAAGTCCCCTGATTAGAGCGCTGAAACTTGGAGAGGCGGTAAAGATCCATACCTCCACCAGCCTCTTCATCCACCATGACAATAACTCTGCTGGAGTCCACGCTTTTCACCACCCCAGGACGACGAGCCACCACCATCACTCCCGAATCCAAGGCCACCCTCCTCTCCATACCTGTTCCCACCAAAGGGGCCTGGGAACGCAAAAGAGGTACCGACTGACGCTGCATGTTGCAACCCATAAGAGCCCTATTAGCGTCGTCATGTTCTAGGAAGGGAATGAGGGCAGCAGATACAGAGACCAATTGCTTAGGGGACACGTCCATAAAATCCACCTCCTCAGGAGGCACGGTGACAAATTCCCCCTTCTTTCTTGAGGATACCCTTTCCTTGAGAAACCTCCCCTCATCATCAACAGGGGCGTTGGCCTGAGCTATAGTATACCTCTCCTCCTCAAAGGCCGTAAGGTAAACCACCTCTTTAGTAACTCTACCATCTACCACCTTCATGTAAGGTGTCTCAATGAAACCAAAGCGATTCACTCGGGCATAAACGGATAAAGAGGTAATAAGCCCAATATTAGGCCCTTCAGGGGTCTCAATGGGACAAATCCTCCCATAGTGAGAAGGGTGAACATCTCTCACCTCAAATCCCGCCCTCTCCCGAGTAAGCCCACCAGGCCCCAAAGCGCTGAGACGCCTTTTATGGGTCACCTCGGAAAGGGGATTAGTCTGATCCATAAACTGAGATAACTGACCACTGGAGAAAAAGCTCTTCACCACCGCAGAGAAGGGCTTAGCCGACATAAGATCGTTTGGCATCATAGACTCCACATCCTCAATGCTCATCTTCTCCCTGATAGCCCTCTGGATCCGTACCAGCCCCGCTCGAAGTTGGTTCTCTAAAAGCTCCCCTACGGCCCTGATCCTCCTGTTGCCCAAATGATCAATGTCGTCCACCTGCTCATGACCCAATCTGAGGCGCATCATATACTTCACTATGGCAATAATATCCTCGTTCCTGAGAATCCGTACCGAGAGAGGCACCTTATCATCAGAGAATCCCAGCTTTCTGTTGATCTTGAGCCTACCCACCTCGGATAGATCAAAACGATCGGGATCAAAGAAAAGGCGATGAAAAAACTCCTTAGCCACCTCAGGGGTAGGAGGCTCTCCAGGGCGCATCTTCTTGTAAACCTCTTTCTGGGCCTCTTCAGGGGTCTTGGCCCTATCCTGAGCTAAGGCTTCCCTAACTGAAGGATCCACACTGTCCCCTTCTAAAACCACCACCTCCACCTCTTCCACATGAAGACGAAGGTGTTCCAGTTTCTCCGGAGTGATGGTCTCATTACACTGGATCCATACCTCTCCCGTCTCTGGATCAGCTACATCATGGGCCATCACCTTGCCATACAACTCATCCTCAGTAAGGGGAATAGAAGCAAGACCTGCAGACAAAATACGCTTGAAAGCGGCTTGTGTCACCTTTCTCCCCGCCCTGACAAGAACATCTCCGGTTTTGGGATCCACCACATCGGCACTCACCCTCTGACCGATGAGACTTTCCCTGACCTCCCTCAAAAAGGTCTTCCCCTTATCCCGTATATAAATCTTCTCAATGTCGTAGAACTCCCTAAGGATCTCCTCGGGAGACATACCCACTGCCAAAAGGAGGGTGCTTATAAGGAACTTCCGTCTTTTATCTATCTTAACATAGAGAAAACCTTTGGCATCGTACTCAAAGTCCAACCAAGACCCCCTATAGGGGATCACCCTACCTAAAATAGAGGGTTTGCTTCCCGAAGCAGATCGGAGCTCCTCAAAAACCACACCGGGGGAGCGATGAAGCTGACTCACCACCACCCTTTCCACACCATTTATGATAAAGGTGGAATTCTCCGTCATGAGGGGAATCTCCCCCAGAAAGACCTTCTGCTCCCTCATATCCCTAACGGAAAGGCCACCGGTGTTTTCATCTTTATCAAAAACAATAAGCCTCAAAAGGATTCTCAAAGGCGCACTGTAGGTGAGGGCCTTCTCTTTACATTCCTCAACGGTATACTTGGGAACTGTCCAAACCTTTTGGCCACACCGGTCACACACCACATTGGGGCCACCTAAGCCTTTAAACTCCCCACAATCGCACCGCCAACGGCCTATCTCATAGCCCAAATACTCCAGCTTTGCCGTCCCTGTGAAATCCTCGATGGGGAAAACGTGGCGAAAAACCGCCTCAAGCCCTACATCCTCCCTTTCATGGGGTAAAGTACCAGCCTGAAGAAAGGCGGCGTAGGACTCCTCTTGAAGTTCCAAAAGATAGGGAGGTTCTATTATCTCCTTAATCTTTGAAAAATCTTTCCTTTCCCTTCTTATCATGCTCCTCCCTCATAATGGAGAATAAGAGGTGGCTTGGGAGCTTCCCAAGCCACCTCGGTATGACCTAACACTAACTAAGCTCCACAGTGGCTCCAACTTCTTCCAGCTGGGCCTTGAGCTTCTCCGCCTCTTCCTTAGATACCCCTTCCTTCACAGGCTTGGGCACCCCCTCTACCAGCTCTTTGGCCTCTTTGAGACCCAAACCAGTAATAGCCCTGACCACCTTAATCACCTGGATCTTTTGGGAACCAAAGTCCTTGAGAATAACGTCAAACTCCGTCTTCTCTTCAGCAAGAGGAGTCTCACCAACTCCGCCAGCAGGAGCAGCGGCCACAGCCACAGGAGCCGCTGCTGATACCCCAAAACGCTCTTCCAACTCTTTTACCAACTCAGAGAGTTCCAACACACTCATACTCTCTATATACTTGATCACATCCTCTTTGGTGATCTCCGCCATACTTAAGCCTCCTTCTCCTTTTTCTCTGCAATACTGTTTAATACATTGAGCAGCCCCCTGAGATTGGCTGCCAAAACATTTACCAAGCCAGAAACCGGACTGTTAAGGGTCACCAAGAGAATAGACAGAAGGATATCTCTGGTGGGCAGCCTACTGAGTTCCTCCACGCCTTCAGGTCCAAAGATTTTTCCTTCCACCATGCCACCTTTAAGCTTTAGAGCATCTGCCTCCAGAGCAAACTTCACCAACACTTTGGCCGTCTCGACAGGATCCTGATACCCAAATACCAAAGCTGTAGGTCCTTTAAAGAGATCAGATGCCTGGGATAAAGATGTACCCTCTGAGGCCCTCGAGGCCAAGGTGTTCTTCACCACCTTCAATTCAGATTGGGCGCCCTTTAACCTCCTCCTAAGCACCACCATCTCTTCAGCGGTGAGCCCACAAAAATCTACCAAAAGTGCAGCCTGGGAAGAGAGAAGCTTTTCCCTAATCCCATCTACTATGGCCTGTTTTCTGGCCAGGGTCTTCCTACGAGTTTCCAGCATTTCCGTCAATCCCTTTCACCCCCTTCTTCTGTATGTTGCTGGGGGAATCCAACCGGTCTCCACGGGCGTGACAATCCTTTAAACCAAACCGGTACCCGTTCTCTCTGACCAGACAGTCTCACGACCTAATTTCCTCCAGGGCCTGGTTAGGATCCACCTTGACACTGGGACCCATGGTAGGAGAAAGGGCAATGCTCCTAAAATAGGTGCCTTTAGCTGCAGAGGGCTTGGCTCTCCAAAGGGCATCAAGGATAGCTTTAGCGTTTTCATAGAGCTGTTCCTCTAAAAAGGATGCCTTGCCAATGGGAACATGGATGTTGGCCCCCTTGTCCACCCTGAAATCCACCTTACCAGCCTTGATCTCCTTTACGGCCTTGCCCACGTCAAAGGTAACCGTACCAGTCTTGGGATTTGGCATAAGTCCCCTTGGTCCCAAAACACGCCCCAACTTGCCCACCTGACTCATCATGTCCGGTGTAGCCACGGCCTTATCAAAGTCCAGCCATCCTTCCTTCTGGATCTTCTCCACCAGATCCTCAGCTCCCACATAATCAGCCCCTGCCTCCAAAGCCTCCTTCTCTTTATCCCCTTTGGCAAAGACCAAGACCCTTACAGCCTTACCCGTGCCGTGGGGAAGGGTGACTGAACCCCTGACCATCTGGTCGGCGTGGCGCGGATCCACCCCCAGTCTTGCAGACAGCTCGATGGTTTCATCAAACTTGGCTGTAGCAAGCTTCTTCATCAGCTCCACTGCCTCCCACAAACTATGCCGCTTATCGGCGGTTACTGACTTCTTTAGTTCCTCGTATCTTTTCCCTCTCTTCGGCATCCTCGCCTCCCACTCCTTCCGTGGTAAGTATCCAACCCCCCATTCCCAAAGGGATAATACTTCCAAAGGCAAAAGAAGAGGGGAAATTGCACAACACCCCTTCTTCCTCTCGTCTTTTTGACCGATCAGCCTTCAACAACCTCTATGCCCATGCTTCTGGCTGTACCCTCTATGATACGAACAGCAGCGTCCAGAACCTCAGCGTTAAGATCGGGCATCTTCTGCTTAGCTATCTCCTCCACCTGAGAATAAGTTACCTTTCCTACCTTCTCCCTCAAAGGGTCTCCTGCCCCCTTTGCCACCCCGGCAGCCATCTTCAACAGAATAGAGGCAGGGGGAGTCTTGGTAATAAAGGCAAAGGACCGGTCCTTGTAAACAGTTAGAACCACAGGAATAATAATACCTTGCTTATCCTTGGTCTGTTCATTGAAGGCTTTGCAAAACTCCATAATATTCACACCATGCTGGCCCAAGGCCGGACCCACAGGAGGAGAAGGGTTGGCCTGTCCCCCAGGGATATGAAGCTTTATCTTGGCTATCACCTCTTTTGCCATGAAACTCCCCCTCTACAACTTTTCTACCTGCAAAAAATCCAACTCCACGGGAGTAGACCTACCAAAGATACTCACCATCACTCTGACTTTCTGCTTCTCCGAATTCACCTCATCTACGACCCCTGTGAAGTTCTCAAAAGGACCCTCTATCACCTTAACATAATCTCCTTTAACAAACTCCTTATCACTCTTAGCACCAGCAGTGCTTAGACGCTGAACCACTGCATCTACTTCCTCTTCAGGAACAGGAGTGGGGTGCTTCCCCGAACCCAAGAAACCTGTAACCCGAGGGGTGTTTTTAATCAAATACCAAGTCTCATCATCTAAGATCATCTTCACCAATATATAGCCCGGGAAGACCTTTTTACTAACCTTCCTCCTCTTCCCTTTTTTCAGCTCTACCACATCTCGGGTGGGAACCACTACCTCCTCCACTTTTTCCTGAAGGCCTTGGGCCCTGGCCCTCTCCAAAATAGACTGGCGGACCTTGTTCTCAAAACCCGAGTAGGTGTGTACGATATACCATTTGGCTTCGCCGTTACTTGGCTGTTCCCCCACCATCCCGCCTTCCTCTAAAAAGTGAGAAGCTTACTTATAAGTCTGGAGAAGAGAAAGTCAAGCACTCCAAAGTAAAGGGCCACAAAGGCACTGAAAAGGATCACCCCAATGGAAGCTTGAACGGTTTGTCTCCTGGAGGGAAAGACCACCCTCTTGGTTTCCGATTTAGCTTCCCTAAGAAAGCTCCTAATCTTTTCGAGCATTTGCCTCTCCATATAAATAATGGCAGGCCAGGAGGGAGTCGAACCCCCAACCACCGGATTTGGAGTCCGGCGCTCTACCAATTCGAGCTACTGGCCTGCAAAAACCTACTTCACCTCGCGGTGGAGGGTGTGTCTACCACACCATTTACAGTACTTCTTCAGCTCCAAACGCTCAGAGGTATTCCTCTTATTCTTGTTGGTGCTGTAGTTCCTCCTCTTACATTCGGTACAAGCCAGAAGAACCGTTTCTCTCATTTCAATCCTCTATCACGTTGGTTACCACCCCGGCTCCCACAGTCCTACCACCTTCCCTTACAGCAAACCTTAACCCAGGCTCCAACGCAACCGGATATATTAACTCCACATCCATGTTTACATTGTCCCCAGGCATCACCATCTCTACCCCTTCAGGTAACACTATAGTCCCAGTCACATCCGTAGTCCTAAAGTAAAATTGAGGACGATACCCACTGAAAAACGGCGTGTGCCTCCCACCCTCTTCCTTCGTCAATACGTATACCTCACCCTTGAACTTCCTGTAAGGATGAATGCTACCAGGTTTAGCCAATACCTGCCCTCGCTTTACC
>WFSI01000091.1 GCA_015486105.1 Aquificota bacterium
GAGCCGCACCGAGCCACGCCCCCTGGATTCAAGGTAACCGTGAAGGTCAAACTTCTCGATATGGAAGGCAGGCGGCTCCCCTCTGAGGTAGAAGCCCACGACAGCATCAACCAAATCAGTAAAGGAATCCACGAGCGCTTCTTAATAAACAGGGGGAAGTTTGCCAAGAAGCTCCAGCAAAAAATAGAGACGGCTGGGCTATTCATAGAATAAATTGGACGCTCATTTAGTTGGGTGACCGGATAGAAAGGGTTTTCCTCCTTCTATGTGGACAGAAAACACAAATACCCATACTATTAGGACACAAAAGGAGGTGAATTATGGAAAGGCTAAGGGAAAAAGGTCAAGAACTCCAAAACCTTCTTCGTCTCAAGAGCAGGCCCGTAGGGGTCTCCTTCCTGGAAGAGAAAGGGGAAATCCCCCCTAAAGCAAAAAAACCCCGGGATAGGGGGCTCACCCTCACCATCTGCCAGGCCATGACTTGGGCAAGGATCTACGGATGGACCGTGGCCATGAAGAAGGAGGACAACCTCTGCATCCCCGCTGGACTGGCCTTCAGATTCTTGGAGAGCACCAAGATGAGCAATGCCCAAGCCCTATCCCGGTACATGGTAGAAGCGGGATGGTCTTCATCCTTAGATGACTCCCAAGACTGGCTCATCATGGAGAAACCCTGCAAAACCATTCTCATGGAGCCCCTGGAGAAGGCCACAGTGGAACCCCATGTGGTAGTAGTCCACGGTGACCCCTCCCAGATAGTGAAGCTCGTCCACGGCTATGGCTACTCCACTGGAAAGAAGGTAAAGGTCCAGATGTCAGGGAGAATGGCCTGTAGCGAGTACCTCATTGCCCCTTTCACCCTGAATGAACCTGTAGTCTCCATCCCCGGCACGGGGGATCGAGTCTTCTCCGCCACCCAGGACACGGAACTCACCTTTTCCCTGCCCTTCCCCATGCTCAATAATGTCCTTGAAGGCATGAAGGTGGCAGGGAAAAAGATTGGAGGAAACCGGTATCCATTCATTCCCTATATGCTCCATCAGGCCCAGTTCCCCCCTATGTACGAAGACCTGGCCCGGGAGTTGGGAATAGAGATCTAAAGGGGGAGGTTTGCCATGATAGAGTTTGAATACTACAACCCCACTCGGATCATCTTCGGCAAGGACACAGTACCCCAGACAGGCCCCGCCGCAAGGGCTTACGGTAAAAAGGCCCTCTTCATCTATGGGAGGCGGTCTATCAAAGAGACAGGCCTCTATGACAGGGTAATGACATCTCTCAAAAATGCCGGTCTGGAAATAGTGGAACATCCAGGAGTCAAAGCCAACCCCCTCCTCTCCCACGCCCGGGCAGGTGTCGAACTGGCCAAAAAGGAAAAAGTGGGCGTCATTGTGGCCGTGGGAGGCGGCTCAGTGATAGACGAAGCCAAGGCCATAGCCGCTGGAACCGTCACCGACACGGACATTTGGGATTTCTTCGAGTTCAGGGCCGAGATCCAAGATGCCCTGCCATTAGTGACTCTTCTCACCATCTGTGGTTCGGGATCGGAGATGAACAACGGCATGGTTCTCACCAACGAGGAGAGCCAGGCCAAGTTCGGCCTAAGGGCCCTGCCCCTCTATCCCAAGGTCTCCATCCTGGACCCCACCGTCACCTTCACCGTGCCTCCAGACCAAACAGCCTATGGTGCCGTGGACGCCTTCTCCCACGTGTTCGAGGCTTATATGGCCAGAGAAGATTTAGACACCCCTATCCAGGAAGGAATCATGGAGACCCTCATGAAAACCGTGGTAGCCCGAGCCCCTCAGGCTGTACAGGATCCCCGGAACTACAATGCCCGGGCCGATCTCATGTGGGCCTCTTCCTTGGCCCTGAGCGGCATCACCTTCTCGGGGGGCGGCCCCTTAGCCCTGCCGTGCCACATGATAGAGCACGCCTTAAGCGCTATATACGACATGGCCCATGGAGAGGGACTGGCCATCATCATGCCCGGCTGGATGCGCTACATGTCCAATGAAAAGAGAGGGGTGATGAAGAGGTTTGCCCAGAGGGTCTTTGGCGTTAACACTCTGGAGGAGGGCATAGAAACCCTGGAAAAGTGGCTTGAATACGTCAAATGTCCCGTGAGGCTCTCCCAGGTGAATATCGGAGAGGGGGAAATCCCCAAGTTGACACAGAACGCCTATCAATTGGCCCAGGTGTGGGAGCTTAGCGACTTCTATGCCCCAGAAGTGATAAAGGAGATCCTTAGACTCTGCCTATAAAGGCCGGCCAAAGGCTGGAAAAGAAGATTTGCCCATTCAAGACAGATCCCCCTATTCAGGTGGAAAGGGCCTGTTGAAGCGAAACACAGTACCCTTCATGAGGGCCACCTTCTCATCCCCCTGACGGATAACCTCTACCAGATAGGTGGCTGTCCTCTTGCCCAGGTGGACCTCCCGGGCCTGGGCCACTACCTCATCCCCCTCCACAGCAGCCTTTAGAAAGCTGAAACTCACCTCCAAGGCTAAGGCCATCTGGCCGTGGCTGTTACTGGCCAGGGCAAAGGCCAGATCGGCTAAAGTAAATAGGACTCCTCCATGGCACACATCAGCGGCATTGAGATGACCCTCTCCCACAGTAAGGGCCACCTTTGCATAACCGGGAGACACCTCTTCAACCCGGGCCCCCAAAAGCCCCACCAACCGGTCGTTTCTGCTGAGATACTCCTTAACCCTCTGAGCAATAACCCTGGAATCATCCATAAAAACATACCTCCCTCACACCTTGTCACAGTGCCTCACCAAGCGCCCCGCCACCTTCAGCGGAGAAGCCGCCGACACAGCCACATTCCCGGCCTTAACCACCTCTTTACAAACCATACCCCTTCCCCTTGGCCAGATTTCAAAAAAAGTAAGAAAATACCCTTGTCCTGTCAAATGAATGCAAAAACCGAATTCTGGGAGATGCTGAAAGCAGAATACGAGGAGCCTTGGTGGTCACTTGGTGATGAGGATCTCCACATCTTCCCTCTTTTCCAGAACATTCACCACCACGTCATTCTGATAGCGCTTTAAAAGTAGATCCACCTTAGTATCGCCCACTTCCAACCCATTTATATGGACCTCATCCATGAAAGGGGGGAGGATGGGATGGCGGAGAAAGAGCCTGTCACCATCAAAAGCCATCCCCAAGCAAGCCTGAAGAATCATAAAGACCGATGCCGAGGCCCAGGCCTGGGGGTTGCAGGCCACAGGATAGGAGATAGGCCCTTCGTTGGGCCTTCTGGAAAACCCACAGAACAGCTCCGGCAGTCTATGAAAGGGAAAGAAGGTGCTGGCCTCAAAAATCCCCCTGACAATTTTGAGGAGCTCCTCCCGAAGACCATATTTACTCAAACCCCAAGCTATAAGGGCATTATCATGGGGCCACACAGAACCGTTGTGATAGGAGACGGGGTTGTAAAGGGCCTCCTGGGTGGAGAGGGTCCGGATGCCCCAGCCAGAAAAGAGGTCCTTGCCCAAGAGATTACAGACAATGGCCTTAGCGTGATTCCTGAGGGCTATACCAGAAAAGAGGGTGTGCCCCGGATTTGAGGCCTTCACCCGACAGGGATTCTTCTTGCCGTCCAAGGCCAAAACGTAGGTGCCCAGCTTCTCGTCCCAGAAAGCCTTAAGGAACCTCTCTCTCAGTTTGTAGGCCTCTTCCCTGAGTCTCTGGGCCAATCCCTCCTCTCCAAAGGCCTCAGCCAGCATAGCCCCCTTCACCTTGGCCAGATAAGCGTAACCCTGGACCTCCACCAAGGCAATGGGAGGAAAAGCCAGGGTGCCATCGGAATGAAAAACGCTGTCGTGGGAGTCCTTCCATCCCTTATTTACAAGTCCATTAGGAGAAGGGACATATTCCAGAAAATCGTCTCCATCCCTGTCCCCATATCTGTCCATCCACTGAAGAGCCAGCTTTATAGGCCCCCATATCTCCCATATGAATTCCCTATCCCCAGTCCTTTCGTAGTAAGACCCAGCCAAAACTATGAAGAGAGGGGTAGCATCCACACTCCCGTAATACCTCCTAAAAGGTATCTCCCCCGTAGCAGCCATCTCTCCCTGGCGGATTTCATGAATGATCTTTCCAGGCTCAGCGTCTTCCTTGGGATCCTCATCCTGGGCCTGGGTAGCAGCCAAGTAAGCCAAAACCCCTCGAGCAATAGACGGGTTGATCCAGAGAAACTCCAGGGCCGTGATAATACCATCCCTGCCAAAAATAGCATTAAACCAGGGAATGCCACCATAGGGATAGAGACCGTGAGGTGTAGGGGTAAGCATCATAAATACATCGCTGTAGGAGCGATCCAGCCAAGCATTGAATCGCTCATTGGAGGTTCTAACGCTGCACGTATCCCTCCTGAGTTCCTTTAAAGCCTGCCTGGCCTTCAACAAGGCCTTTCTGTAAGAAAGGCCTTTTCCATGGTCTCCCCCGTTACAAAAAACGGTGAGCAGGATGGTAACCATCTCCTTAGGCTTCAAATGAAGGTGGAATACCGCCCACTTAGGTCCAAGCTCCACGGGTTGAGGCATAAAGGATAGAACCGTTTCCCGATGAACACCGTCCAAGCCCCGGTATCGAAGAAGCACCCGGTCTCCCCTCACCATATCCTGGAGCCTCTTGCCTCTCTTCTCCCTCTTGACCCCCCTCACCTCAAAGATGTCAGCGAAATCCCCATCGAAAAGGATGGAAAAGGGGAGGCGCACCTCTAAATTGGCGTAACTCTGAATCTTGATCTGCTCGTAATAACCCCCTTCAAACAAAAGTTTGCTCCGATGGATATGGAGACTGCCCCGGGGGAGAAGGAGTTCTTCATCCAAAAAGATATCAGGGTTGGTCATGTCGGTCACAAGGAGGAGGTTGTCCCCCCTCACCGCCGAACCCAAGAGAAAGGGCCTGGTGTCACATAGGGTGAACTCTAAGCGGGAAAGAAACCGGGTGCCCTGGTAGTATATCCCTTCCTCCCCCAACCCCTCTGGCACAATATCTCCATAACGGTTAAATACAGCAAAGCAGTCGCCATCCTTGAGGACCAAATGGTCCTCAAGGATATGGGGCGATGTAGCCAGGATGTAATACTTATATGGATGAAGAACACATTCCCTGAGCATTATACCGCCCTGAGAAGAGGCCTTCTCTCCTCCATGAGCTTGGAATAGATCTTCAGATAATCCCGAGCCATCCTGGTAACGGTAAATCTTTCCTCAAAAACCCTGCGGCAAGCCCTTCTATCCAAAGCCGATACCTTCTCAACAGCCTCCACTGCCTGATCTATCCCTTCCACGATAAAACCTGTCACTTCATGATCAATGATCTCAGGAACAGAACCACACTTCCAGGCTATGGTAGGGGTGCCACAGGCCATGGCCTCTATCATTACCAAGCCAAAAGGCTCGGGCCAATCTATGGGAAAGATGAGGGCCAAGGCCTTGCCCAGAAACTCGTTCTTCTCACCTTCGCCAATCTCTCCCACAAACTCCACCCAAGGGCTCTTGAGCATAGGCTTAATGACATCTTCATAATACCCCCTGTCGGCCCTATCCACCTTGGCCGCCATCAAAAGCTTTACTCCCGCCTCCTCAGCGATCCTCACGGCCCTATCGGGCCTCTTTTCCGGGGATATGCGTCCTAAAAAGGCCAAATACTCCCCTGGGCCTGAGGAAAAGTTATACAGATCCTTAGGAAGTCCATGATAAATGGTGCCCGCCCAGCTAAGCCAAGGCATAGGCCTCCTCTGAGCGTAGGAGATGGAAACTACGGGCTCTTCCCTAAATTCTCGGTACAGGGGGACATAGTCCAAAACATCCATACGACCGTGGAGGGTTGTCAAGTGGGGGGTATGACAACGCCTGAAGAGGGGAAAATGGATATAGTCAATGTTGAAGTGGATTACATCGAAATCCTTAGCCCTTTGGTAAACCCTTTCCAACATAAGAACATGATGAACCAATGGATCCTGACAGTTCTTGGCAAGGCGTAACGACCGGGAAAAAGAGACAAGTCGAGCCCCCGTCTGAGAATCCGAACTGGCAAAAAGGGTGACATCATGGCCCTGCCTTACCAGCTCCTCAGTTAAATAGGAGACCACCCTCTCGGTGCCTCCATAGAGCTTTGGGGGAACACTCTCGTAAAGGGGAGAAACAACAGCAATCCTCATGGCTGCTCCTCCTCATCACAAGATGTAGTGTATGACCGCTAAATATTTTTAGTCCCTGCTCCCCAAAAGGCAAGGGGGAAAATGCCTTCACAATAAAAAACTGACTTTCCCCTTAACTCTTGGATAAGCCCGCAATGGCCTCCTTCAGATCGCTCCCTGTAGGTATCTGGACAACCCTAAGACCAAATTCCCTGGCCGCGGCCAAAAAGTGATCAAAGATATCGGCCTGGATCCTCTCATAGTAAATCCAACGGGTATCAGCCACAAAGCAGTAGACCTCCAAAGGCAGACCTTCAGGGGTAGGCTGAAGCTGGCGCACCATAAGGGTCATATCCTTACGGATCTTGGGATAATTCCTAAGGTACTCCTCCATATAAATCCGAAAAGTACCCAAATTTGTCATCTGGCGCCCGTTCACAGGAGAAGCAGCAGGATTGATGCCGTGTTGACGATTGTACTCCTGAATCTCTTTGGTCTTATCTTTTATGTAAGGAGCAATAAGGCGGATTTTCAGCAGGCGCCTTACAAGGCCCTCGTCACAGAACTTAACGGTGGACTTGTCCACCAAAAGGGCCCTTTTGATGCGTCTTCCCCCTGCCTCGGTCATGCCCCTCCAATTCTTAAAAGACTCCTCTAATAGCTTGTAAGTAGGGACCACCACATAGGTCTTATCCCAGTTCTGGATCTCAATGGTGTGAAGGGCTATATCGATCACCTCCCCATCAGCACCGTAATTGGGCATTTCTATCCAATCCCCCACCCGGATGAGATCCTGGGAAATAACTTGGAAACTGGCCACGAAGGAGAGAATAGTATGACGGAAAATGAGGATGAGGACAGCACTGAGGGCCCCCAGACCACTAAGGAAACCCCAGGGAGATTCATCCAACAAGGTGCAAAGACCTGCTATTATGGCAGCGGCGTAGACAATGATCTTGATCACCTGAACATATCCCTTCAGGGGGCGCTTCCTGGCCATGGGATGCCTGTCGTAAAGGATAAGGCCCACGGACAAGAAACGGTCAGCCAGAAGGGCCAGAAGAACCACCCAGGCTACAGATACCACCCGCTCCATGGCCCGAGCAAAGGAAGGCACCAGTAAAGCTCCATAATGGATAACCAAGATGGGCAGGAGATAAGCCGCAAGGTCAATCACCCTATGCTGAACCAGAATGTCGTCTATCTCATTTTTGGTTCTCTGGGCTATACTCCGGGCAACGGCGACAAAAAACCTTCGGGCCACCAAATAAGAAAAAATCGCCCCTATGAGGACCAAAACTATCCTTACAAAGGGAGAGGTTAACAGCCCCTTGGCAAAAGCCCAGGTGTTATGGGGTATTTGCACCGTCCAAAACGCCTTTTATCTTTTAATGACCATACTCACTCCTATACCAATCAGCCAAATGGGCATAGTGGTGGGCCAAGCGTTCTATCTCTTTCACCTCTTCTCCCCTCAATTCTCTCACCACCTTAGCGGGAAATCCCATTACCAAGGAGCGGGGTGGGACCTTGGTACCAGGAGTCACCAAGGCCCCTGCCGCCACCAAACACTCATTCCCCACCTCAACCCCATCCAAAAGGATGGCACCCATGCCTATAAGACACCTGGAGCCAATAACACAACCGTGGATCAATGCACGATGGCCTATGGTCACCTCATCACCAATTATGGCAGGATACTTATCCGTAGTCACATGGACCACTGAGCTGTCCTGAAGGTTGGTCATGGAACCCATACAGATGTAATTCACATCCCCCCTCACCACGGAACCGAACCATATACTGGAGGAATCCCCTATTCGAACATCTCCAATTACCGTGGCATTGGAGGCCACAAAAACCGAAGAGGCTATCTTAGGATAAACGTTCTTAAACCAGCCTATCACACCTACCTCCTTGGAAAATCACAAACACACCCCAGCAATATCTCTATATCCATATTAAACCTAACGGAAATAGCATATCCAAGTTCAAAGGAAAAAAAGTTCTCTTTGGGGAGCCCTCTCAAGCCCCTTCAAGGATATAGTAGGCTCAATACCCTTATGCTGAATAAGGACCTTGAAGATGTCCCCCATGCCCCCAGGCAACAGAAGGGCCTTGGCCGCCAACCGATCTTTGAACTCGGGCATATCCCCTTTTCCAGAGAGAAAATTTAGAATACCCAACCCCAAGAGAAAATGGGCTTGATCGGTGAACCCTGTGACATCCAACCCCCATTTCCTCCCCCAGTGGGCCAAGGCAGAAAAATTGACATGGGTAGTGAGATCCTGCTCCCCCACCCTGACATAAGGATCCTCCTCGGTCTGATGACGATAATAAGCCATCAGTGTACCCCTCCTCCTATAATCCTGATACAATTCATGACTGGGGTATCCATAATCTATTGTGATCAAAAACCCTCTCTCCAAACGAGAAGAGAGGACCTGCAACCATTCCAGGGCATCCAGATTCACCTCTGTTCTAAAACCTGAAGGCAACTCCACATCCAACTCCCGAAAGTATCCCTTCAGCTCAAGGGTGGTGGGTGGAGCCAGAATCTCCCTAAACTTCCCAGCTCTCCAGTCCACCAGCACCTCTTTAAGGCCCTCATCAGTCATTTCCACCATGTGAACGGGAAAGGCATCCACCAGTTCGTTGGAGAAAAAGATCCCCTCCAAGGAATCCAAGTCCTCCAAGCTGTCCACCCATTCCACAGGAAACCCCTGAAGATGCTCTCTCTGGACATCTTTAAAAGCAGGGCTCTTCTCAATAATAAAATAGGGCACATCCCTATCCAGATTCCTCATCCCCTCCAGCACGTCCTTAGCCAGATGACCAAGACCTCCTCCCATCTCCACCAAGCACCCTCCCCCCAGGATCTCCAGCATCTGGGCCAACTGCTTAGCCAAGACCCGGCCAAAGAGGGAACCTAAGGAACTGGATGTATAGTAATCCCCCTCCCTGCCTATGCTTCCTTTTCCTGTGGAATAATAGCCCACCTGGGGATGGTACAGGGCCAGCTCCATGAACTCCCTAAATGTAATAGGACCCTTATTAAGAATGGTACCCGCTATAAATTTTTCAGCAGGGGTCACTCACCATCCCCCAAACCCACAGGAGAAACCAAGGGACAATCTCTTATCCCTATCTGAAGTTCTCCTGCTTCCCTCCTCAAAGTCAACTCCATGAAATCTCGTACTGGGAGAGTCCTCACCCCCGTCCTTTCCCGAAGATAAATGGCTGCCTCCTCAGCAACACCTTTGGTCATCTCCATACTGAAATGGGTAATAAGGGCAAGTTGAGGCCTCGCCTTTTGGAGAAGGGGTAAGGCATCCTCTACAGAGAGATGATCCATGTCCCGAGGGTAACGAAAAGTAGTATTGATAATGAGAAGATCCATTCCTCTATAAAGATCACCCAGACCCCCCTCCCCCCTTCCATCGGAAACATAGCCCACCTTCACCCCCTCTCCCATAATGGCCAATCCATAGGTCTCTACCCCGTTATGGACATGAGGCCACAGGGCCCGAAAGGAGAATCCGTTCCATGTAGTCTCCCATTCAGGAGAAAGCTCCTCTACCCTATCCAGATTCCTTCGATGATACCTAAAAACCACAGGATCCTTCCCCTCCAAGGCATCCCTGGGGGCAAAGAGAACGCCACCCCTGGTCCACCCCCCCATGGTCCTGGCCTCAATAAGGGTATTCACATCCCCCGAATGATCTAAGTGCCTATGGGTCAAGAGGATAGCATCTACGGATCCAGGATCAATACCACATTGGACCAGCCTAATCAGGGCACCCGGGCCAGGGTCCACATGAACCCTCCATGGACCCAACTCTACCAAAAAGCCACCCGAAGCCCTCAGTTGCCTAAAAGTAACCCTCCTACCTCCAGCCGTTCCCAGAAAGAGAAGTTTCAAAGAAAACCTCATCCCACCAAGGAGATGACCTCTCCCCTCGATGCCCCAGCTACCCACTCCTGGATCCTGTCTGCCAACGAAGGTCCATCAAGACCAAGGGCCTTCCTCAGCTCTCCCTGGCTCCCGTGAGCAACAAAATCGTCTGGTATACCCAAATTGAGGACGGGCACCGTTACCCCCTCCCCCACCAATAACTCCAGGACGGCAGACCCAAACCCTCCCAAGATGGCGTTTTCCTCCAAAGTAACCACCCTTCCTGTAATAGCAGCCCATTGAAGGATAAGATCCTTATCCAAAGGTTTCACGAACCGAGCATTAACAAGGGCCGGGATTATCCCCCTCTTTTCCAAGAGATCTACTGCCTCCTGGGCCTCCCTCAAGAGATGTCCTGCCACCACCAAGACCAGGTCCTTACCTTCCCTCACCAGTTCTCCCTTTCCCACCTCCATGGGTTCTATTTCTATGGGAATTCCCACCCCCGTGGCCTCCCCCCTGGGATACCTCAAGGCAGCAGGTCCTTCCCACTCCAGGGCCGTCTTCAGCATTCGAGCCAGCTCCTCCTCATCCGCTGGAGTCATAAGAACCATACGGGGGACACACCTAAGATAGGAAAGATCAAAAACCCCATGATGGGTAGGACCATCAGCCCCCACCAGGCCTCCCCGATCCAATGCAAAGGTAACAGGCAGATCTTGAAGGGCCACATCATGAATAATCTGATCATACGCCCGCTGGAGGAAAGTGGAGTAAATAGCCACTACAGGCCTCATACCCTGGGCCGCCAATCCCGCGGCAAAGGTGACGGCATGCTGCTCGGCGATACCCACATCGAAAAACCTCTGGGGAAAACGCTGGGCGAAAGGGGTAAGCCCCGTGCCATCGGGCATGGCTGCTGTGATGGCTACTACCCTATCGTCCTCCTCTGCCAATCTCAAAAGGGCCTGACTGAAGGCCTGGGTATAGCTTATCTTACCCTTTGCCTTAGGCTCACCGGTTTCTATGTGGAAGGGACCTACCCCGTGAAAACGATGAGGTTCCCTCTCCGCCGGTTCATATCCCTTGCCCTTTTTGGTTAACACATGAACCAAAATGGGCTCCTTAGCCTTCCTAACAGCCTCCAAGGTTTTTACCAATTCTCCCAAATGATGGCCCCTTACAGGACCCACGTATTTGAAACCCAGCTCCTCAAAAAGAATCCCCGGAGTAAAGAAACCCTTAACGGATTCTTCAAACTTCCTCACAGCCCTCAGAAAAACATCGCCCCCGGGCTTTCCAACGGCCAGCCTCTTGACCTCCTCCCGAAAACGCAGGTATCCAGGATCTGCCAATCTTCTTGAAAGATAATGGGAAAGGGCCCCCTTGGTAGGAGATATACACATCTCATTATCGTTGAGAACCACCACTAGGTCCCTGTCCAGTTGCCCAGCATGGTTTAACCCCTCAAAGGCCAGCCCAGCCGTCATAGAGCCATCACCAATCACTGCCACTACCTTATGGCCTTCTCCCTTAAGATCCCTGGCCACAGCCATCCCTAAGGCTGCAGATATGGAAGTGGAACTGTGACCCGTGGCAAAGGCGTCGTAAGGGCTCTCAGAAGGCTTAGGAAAACCCGAAATACCCCCATACTGGCGAAGGGTGTGGAAAAACCCTCTGCGGCCTGTCAACAGCTTATGGGCGTAAGCCTGATGACCCACATCCCAAACAATTTTATCATGGGGGGTATCGAAAACATAGTGGAGGGCCAAAGTAAGCTCCACTACGCCTAAGCTGGGAGCCAGATGTCCCCCCCTCTGGGAAACCACATCCAGAATAGCCTCCCGGATCTCTTGAGCTAAGGTCTCAAGCTCCTTAATACTCAGCCCTTTGAGATCCCCAGGACCCTCTATCCTATCCAAAATGCTCATCTGTCCCTCTCCACCACATGATAAGCCAACTCCCTTAGAAACCAAGCTTTATCTCCCAATGGAGCCAAAGCAGCCACACCAGCCTCCACCAACTCCCGGGCCTTTGCCCTGGACATCTCCAGGCCATAAAGGGCCGGATAGGTAAGCTTACCCCTTTGAATATCCCTTCCTACGGGCTTCCCCAGCTTATGGGGATCTCCCTCATAACCCAGGATATCATCCACCACCTGAAAAGCCAGCCCCACAAAACGTCCATACCTCCCTAAGGCTTCTACCAATTCTTCTCTCCCCCCCGCTACCAAGGCCCCCGCCCTAAGGGAAACGGCAACCATAGCCGCCGTTTTATGAAGGTGAATCCACTGGAGAGCCTCTTCGCTCCCCTCCATACTACCTTCCATCTTCAGATCCATCACCTGTCCCCCCGCCATACCCAAAGGTCCTGCTGCCTCGGCCACCTTACTAACCGCCTCTAAAACCCGAAGGGGATCCACGTGCTCAGGATAAAGGGAAATATCCCCCATAACCTGAAAAGCCAAGGTCAACAGGGCATCCCCTGCCAAGATAGCCAAGCCCTCTCCAAAGACCTTGTGGCAGGTAGGCTTGCCCCTCCTTAAATCATCATCATCCATGGCAGGCAGGTCGTCATGGATAAGGGAATAAGTGTGGATCATCTCTATACCGCACGCCAGAGGAAGGGCTTCATCACCTTCACCACCCACAGC
>WFSI01000092.1 GCA_015486105.1 Aquificota bacterium
AATCCTCTACAAAGGATAGATCCTCTTTCATGCAGTACCTCTCTACCTCCTCCCGGGTCACTTCTATCAAGGGCCTGACCGTATCACCCTTCCGGGGCAGGATACCCCTTAGACCATAGGGACTGGCCCCCTTGATAAGGCGCATAAAAAATGTTTCTACAGCATCGGAAAGGGTATGGGCTACAGCCAGTACTTGAAGCCTTCTTTGGGCCTTAACCTTCCTGAGAAAGGCATATCGAGCTTCTCTGGCCGCCTCTTCCAGTCCTTTTTTCCTTTTCCGGGCTAATGCAATCACATCCCCTTTCCCTACCTCCAGATGTACCCCCCATTCCTCAGCAAGGGCTTCTACAAAAGACTGGTCTCTGTCGGCTTCTTCTCCCCTTAGACCGTGGTGGAAGTGGGCCGCCTCTACCTTCCAGCCATAAAGGGGAGCCAGTTCCAGTAGCAGGTGGAAGAGAACCACCGAGTCTATTCCTCCCGACAGACCTACAAGGACCCCCATTCCCTCCTCTATGAGGGAAAACCTTTCTATGGTTTTCTTCACCCTGTCTACAAGGGACCTGGAACCCATAGCTTTTTACTCTCGGAGCTTGGCTTTATAAAAAATCTGGTGTCCGTGCCTCACAACCTCCAGCCTTTCATTGTTTATAAGGCCGTCCAGGTACTTGGTCACCTCCAGGGCACTTACCCCCAGGACCTTAGCGATGTCCTCCTTGGTACAGGGCCTTCGGGCTACCGTTTCTACTATGGCCTCCCTGAGCTCTGCCCTCTCCTTGACCCTTTTATCCGTGGGGTAGGCTGCCACCTCTGCCCTGGGGCCGAAGGGGGGCAAGAGGGCCTCCAGCTCTTTCAGGGATAGGGGTTCTCCCCCGTGGGCTGGGGGCCGGACCACGGTGTTGAGCTGCACTCGGGCCGGGCCTATCTCCCTGGCCAACGTAGCCAATACGTCCAGTTCCTCGGGGGTGTCATTGACCCCCTTCACCAGGACCACCTCCAGCCACACCTCTCCGGGGAATTCCCGGGTGAAGGCCTTGATGCCTTCCACCATATCCCAAAAAGAGACAGAGGAATAGGGTCGGTTGATTACCTGGAAGGTCTCGGGGGTTCCCGCATCCAAGTTGGGAAGAACCACGTGGGCCCCCATGAGATCTCTCCTCACTTGGGGGCTACTTAACAGGGACCCATTGGTCAAAACGGCTATGGGTAAATCGAATCTCTCCCTGATCCAAGAGATGAGCTCTTCTATACCCGAATGAAGGGTGGGCTCACCGAAACCCGAGAAGGTAATGAAGTCCGCGTTTATCCCCAGCCTGCCAAAGGCCTCCAGCTCTTTCTTCACCTCCTCCAGGGGCACGTACTCCCTTCTCTCCACGGTCTTCACCGTAGTGGGACCCACCTCACAGTAGATGCAGTCGTAGGAGCATACCTTGTAGGGCACCAGATCCACCCCCAGGGAAAGCCCCAGTCTCCTGGACGGTACAGGTCCAAAGAGATGCTTAAAACCCATTTTTCCCCTCTCCTATAGCCACAGCTTAAAGTCTCAACCTTTCTCTAATGACCTTTTCCAGGGCTGCATCTCGCCTCTCCAGGTACAGGGCTTGAGCCTTCCGAGAATGGAGCACCTGTAGATAATGCAAAAGGGCTATAAGAAACATGCCCCCCAGGAGATTCCCTATGGAGGCAGGAACGAAGAGTTTTACGAACCACTGGCCAAAGGTGACCTTGGCTCCGTATACTACCCCCAGGAGTACCTCGGAAGTGGATACTACTACATGGGTAAAGGAGCCTATAGCCATGACAAAAATGCAGCTCCAAATGGCCATGAGCTTGGTCATATCGCTTTTGGTAGCCAAAACCAGCCATGTCATAGTGGTGATAATAGCCCCGGCGAAAACGGCGCTTACAAGGGTTCCAACGAAGGGTCTGGTCATCTTGAAATGGGCCAGCTCCAAGAGGTGATGGACAGGGAGGGAGCCCAGCACCATGCTACCTCCCGCCCAAACTATGAGGGCAAAGATTATGGCCCCTAAAAGATTCCCCAAAAGGCTTAAACTCCACAAACGGCCCAGGGTCCAAAGGGGAAGCTTCTTCTCAATGATGGGCACCACGGGAATTAGGAAGTTCTCTGTGAAAAGCTCGCTCTGAGAGAGCTTGAGTAGCACGAAGCCTATGGGGAAAAAGAGGGCTCCCACCAAGGCCGCCACCTTAGGATTGGTCTTAGAATCTAATGCTCCTGCAGCCGCTGCCATTGCTACTGCTCCAAAGGTCACATGGATAGCTCCAATAACTCCAGACATGAGCATCTCCAGCCATGGCCTCCCGAGTCTCTTGACACCTTTGTCCAAGGCTACATCGAATACAGCAAGGGGGTCTTCGTCCCTGTCCACTTCCCTTCCTTTTATTTGATAGAGGGCATCCAAGAAACGTTGGGAATGGTCCATCTCATCGGTCATGATCCGTTCCAACACCTGCTCTATTTCTGGATCGGGACACGCCACGGCATCTTGCCTATAGGCCTGAACAGCCATGTCCTCTAATACGATGTTCAACCTCAAAAGATCCCCATCTGTTTTCATCTCGTTCACTAAAGCCATAATTCCCTCTTCCTCAACGGGCAGGTTGGAAGGGGGTTTTCCTCCCAGAGAACGGATAGCCTTGGCTAATATGGCGGCATGGTTAGCTTCGACATTGGCTATGGACTTTAACAAAAGGGCTATATCAGGGTCTCTCACTCTTTCCACCTGGGACCAATAGATCTTAATGGCAGCCCTTTCCGATAGAAGGTCGCTTTCAAGCCTTTCCAGCAGTTTTTCTGTGCTATACTTCATGGGGTACTCTTATCTCCTTTCAACTTTTACAAGCCTGCAAATAAGGGGCTTGCAGGCCTTATGGGGCACAAGAGGCTTCCATCGCTTCCTCCCTCCATTCTAAGCATCCTCAGGCCCATACCACTCAGCTGAGAGATAGTCCACTCTCTAAAGGTTCCTAAAAGGCTCCTACAAAATCTAAAAATACACCATTTTTTTCAGGTAATAATTTATGTCAGAAAGAAACCTTATAACAAGGCGTCAGTTTCTCCAAGGCCATGCAGGTTATCCCAATTTTCTTGTTCTGGTAGGAGAGGTCGTTATGTTTAGCTCAGTGTTCATTAGGCTTTGCGTTGTCTGGTTATCTCTCCCTTAGATTTTCCCCCTTTCATACCCTTCCTTTGAAGGTTATCTTAAATTCATAACGCAGGAGGGGGGAGAGAGTTGGACAAGAAGGATAAACCTTTTGAAAAGATTATGGTGGCTGTAGATGGGTCTAAGCAGGCATCTAATGCGGCTCAGTTGGCGGCCAGGTTAGCCAAGGATCAGGGGGGTGAGCTGGTGGTTCTTCATGTGGTGGACAAGATGGTCATAGAAGAACTGGAGAAATTTATGGGCCATGCCCCTAAGGCCTTGGAGAAGGAACTTGAGGAACAGGCCTGGGCTCTTCTTCACTCTACAGAGATTCTTCTTAAAAAATACAGGGTTCCCGTGCGGCTTGTGCTGAAGGAGGGGGTACCTCATCAGCAAATCCTTGATACAGCCAAGGAGGAGAAGGTGGATCTTATTGTCATGGGAAGGTTGGGTAAAAGGGGAGTGAAAAAGGTGCTTATGGGTAGCGCTGTTTTTAGGGTGTTGGAGTTTTCTACCACCCCTGTCTTGGTGGTGGATTGAGAGGAGGGGTTATGACGGAAAAAACGGAATACACAGGGTTAGAAGAGCACGGATTAAAGAATATGGCCCGGATTTACTGGCATCTCCCTACCCCTTCCCTATACGAGGAGGCTATTCGCCGCATGGAAGGTCTATTGGTTCATCTGGGCCCCTTGGTGGTGAGGACGGGACATCATACTGGTCGCTCTCCCAGGGACAAGTTCATGGTGAGGGAACCTGATACCGACTCGGAAATCTACTGGGGTGAAGAGAATCAACCTATGGACCCAGAGAGATTTACTCTCCTCTATAACCGCCTCGCGGCCTATTTGCAGTCCAAGGAGGTCTTTGTTCAAGAGTGTTACTCGGGGGCCCATAAGTCCTATCGACGACCCGTCCGGGTGGTGACGGAGTACGCTTGGCACAGTCTCTTTGCCAGGAATATGTTTATCCGCGAGTTGGATCCTCAAGCGTTGGCTACCTTCCAACCCCGCTTCACCGTTATAGTTGTGCCCCGTTTCCATGCCATTCCTGAGATCGATGGTACCTCTTCAGAGACCTTCATCATTCTCAATCTCAAGGAGAAGGTAGTCTTGATAGGAGGAACCTCTTACGCGGGGGAGATCAAGAAGGCCATATTTACCATGATGAACTATCACTTGCCCAAGGAGAATGTCCTCTCTATGCACTGTTCCGCCAATGTGGGGGAGAAGGGGGATGTGGCCATCTTTTTTGGTCTATCGGGAACCGGGAAAACTACCCTTTCCACTGATCCCGAACGGAGACTCATTGGGGACGACGAGCACGGGTGGTGCGAGGAGGGGATTTTCAATTTGGAGGGAGGGTGTTACGCCAAGGTGATCCGCCTTTCTCCCCAGGATGAGCCGGACATTTATGAGTGTACCCGGCGTTTTGGCACCATATTGGAGAACGTGGCCGTGGATGTGAGAACCCGAAGGGTGGATCTAAACGATGATTCCTTGACGGAGAATACCCGGGCCTCTTTTCCTGTTACCCATCTGTCCCGTATCGTTCGAGAAGGCGTGGGCGGTCATCCCCAGAACATCGTTTTTCTCACATACGATGCCTTTGGGGTTTTGCCTCCCGTGGCCCGTCTTACCACGCCCCAGGCCATGTACCACTTCATCTCGGGCTATACTTCCAAGGTGGCAGGTACTGAGGTGGGAATCAAAGAACCCCAGGCCGTCTTTTCTGCGTGCTTTGGTTCCCCCTTCATGGTTCTTTCCCCCGTGGTTTATGCCAAACTTCTGGGAGACAGGGTCCGCCGCTACAATGTGAAGGTTTGGCTGGTGAACACGGGTCTCATTGGAGGTCCCTACGGTGTGGGGCGTCGCATCTCCATAGGCTACACCCGGCGTATCATCAAGGCTGTCCTTGGGGGAGAGCTGAAGGGGGTAGAGTATCGGGAGGACGAGACATTTGGTTTTCTGGTGCCCAAGGGTTGTCCTCAGATTCCGTCTGAGATCCTGAACCCAGGTGATACCTGGAAGGATAAAGGTGCTTACCGTGTTAAGAAGAGGGAGTTGGCCCGTCTTTTCCAGGAGAATTTCGAAAGGTACCAGGACCAAGTGGATCCCCAGATCCTCAAAGGGGGCCCAAAACCTTCCCTTTAGAATTCCCTAATCAGCTGGTAGAGAGTGTTCCTCTGGGCAGGGGAGAAACCCGCTTCCCTGATACAATGGGCTATTTCCTCCTTGGTCATGCGAAAGATGGCCCCCGCAGAGGCTACTACGTTTTCCTCTATCATGGTGGAGCCAAAGTCATTGGCTCCAAAGTAGAGGGCTATTTGGGCTATCTTGGCCCCTTGGGTTACCCAAGAGGCCTGGATGTTGGGTATGTTGTCTAAGTATATGCGGGAGAGGGCCAATACCTTGAGGTACTCCACGGCGGTGGCCTTTTCTATATGTTCCAGCTCCGTGTTCGGTGGTTGGAATGTCCAGGGAATGAAGGCAGTGAAGCCTTCTGTTTTGTCCTGAAGGTTTCGGATTCTTTCTAAGTGTTCCACTATGTCCTGGGCCTCTTCAATGTGGCCGAACATCATGGTGGCTGTGGTCCTGAGTCCCACTCTATGAGCTGTTTCCATCACCTCCAGCCAGCCTTCCGTCTTCACCTTTTTGGGGGAGAGATGTTCTCGGATCCTTGGACTGAGGATCTCTGCCCCACCCCCTGGTATGGACCCCAGTCCCGCCGCTTTGAGTCTTTCGATGGTTTCCTCTAATGTAAGCCCGGACCCCTGGGCTATATGGTAGATTTCAGGCGGGGATAGGCCGTGGATATGTATAGGGTAGCGGGCTTTAATGGATGAGAACAGGTCTTCAAAATAAGAGATGTCCAGGTGGGGGTGAAGTCCCCCTTGGATAAGGATGGATGTGCCTTCTAAGGCCAGGGTTTCTTCTATCTTCTTGAAAATCTCCTCTTTGGGCAGCAGGAAAGCCTCGGGATCCTTTTCGTCTCTCCAGAAGGCGCAGAATCGACAGCGACTGACGCAGACGTTGGTGTAATTGATGTTTCGGTCTACACAGAAAGTAACCCTTTTGTCAGGGTGGAGGTCTTTTCTCACTTCGTAGGCCTTCTTGCCCAGGGTGAGGAGATCCCCCTCCAAAAGCTCAATGGCTTCCTGGGGTGTTATGCGCCTCACGGTTTCTCCTTAAAAGGGGGGAAGAAGTTTAGAGGGGGTTTTTGGGGTATGAGGGCCTTTTCCATCAGTAGGGAAAAGAAGCGTTCCATTCCTTGGATGTGAGAGGGGGTGAGGTCGAAGTCTAACCCTTTCAAATAACCCATGCATTGGTCTTGGGAGAGATTCACCTGCTGGTGGCAGAGGTGAGAGATCTCTTTCAGGCGGGACATGCTATATTCCCGGGAGGAAAGGAGAGCGCGCCAGACCCTTATCACCTCTTGGGGGTTGCTGTGTGCCACTGATCTGCGCACACACCATAAGGCAAATACGAAAGGCAGGCCTGTTTTAGCCTTCCAGTAAGCTCCCAGGTCCAGCACATAGGGGAATAGGCCGCTTTCCCGTTTCTTCAGTGCCTCATCTCCTATGAGGAGTACAGCCTGGGTTTGGGCGTTGAGGAACACCTCTTCTCCCAAGGCGAACTCCTTGTATAAGGGTTTTACTCCCCTTTCTTCCAGGATCCACTTGACAAGGGTCTTGGAGGTGAGGGAGCTTTTAGTGAGCCATACATCTTGCCCTTCTAACTCCCTTAGGGGGAGTTTGGAGAAGAAAAGGACGCTTTTTACCTCGCCATCGGAGCCAATGCAGAGATGAGGAAGGATAGAGTATTCCCCCCAATGGCGGGCATACTCCACACTGGAGACCACGGAGATATCCAGCTCTCCTGAGGAGAGTTTGGAGTTTAGCACAGAAGGGGTTCCTTCTATGAGGTTCCACCTCTCATCTTTGGCTACGGCTCCCTGTTCCAAGCCGTAATATACAGGCCGGGTATTGAGATAGCTCACCTTGCCTATTCTCAATGGTATACCCTTAGGTGATTGTACAGGGCGTCCCTCTCCACGGGCGTCCTTCCTGCCTTGCGTATGAGGTTTACCAGCCTCTTTTTGGGTATGGATTGGGGAGATGTAGCCCCTGCCATGTGTGTGATCCTTTCCTCTATAACGGTGCCTTCCAGATCGTCGGCCCCAAAGGTGAGGGCTACCTGGGCCGTTCTTTCTCCCAGCATCACCCAGTAGGCCTTTATGTGGGGGATGTTGTGGAGGAGGAGGCGAGCTATGGCCATGGTCTTGAGATCGTCGATCCCTGTGGTGCCTTTGACAGGAATAGGTGTGTTTTCGGGATGGAAGGCCAGAGGGATAAAAGCGAGAAAACCCGGTGCCTCTTCCTGGGCCTCTCGAAGGCGAATGAGGTGTTCCACCCGTTCCTCTAAGGTCTCGATGTGGCCATAGAGGAGGGTGCAGTTTGTCTTAATTCCCAAGCGATGGGCCTTTTTATGAATCTCTAACCAGTCCTGGCTGGAGATTTTTTTGGGACACAGGGCTTCTCTAACCTGGGGTGAGAAGACCTCGGCTCCACCCCCGGGCATTGAGTCCAGCCCGGCCTCTTTGAGTTGGATGAGGACCTCTTCTGTGGAGAGACCTGAGATGCGGGCCATGTGTTCTATCTCCACAGCAGTGAAGGCCTTGATATGGACCCGAGGCCATGCCTTTTTCAACTCCTTCACGATCTCCAAATAGTAGGAGAAGGGCCATCGGGGGTGAAGCCCGCCAACGATGTGTAGCTCTCGAGTCCCCTGCTCTACAGCTTCTCTAGCCTTCTTAAGGATGTCTTGGAGGGAGAGTTCATAGGCGCCTTTGTCCCCCTCTTTCCTATAGAAGGCGCAGAACCTGCACTGGTTTACACACAGGTTGGTGGGATTTATGTGGCGATTAACCACGAAGAAGGCGTAGGGCCCGTTGATCATCCTGGACAAGGTGTCGGCCATGTATCCTAAGGCAAAGATGTCCCGGCTCTTGTAAAGGTTGAGCCCCTCTTGAAAAGAGAGTGCCCTTCCCTGGAATGCCTTCTCGGCTATGGGTATTAGGGATCTGTCTTCGAACCAGCCCAGGACTCTTCCTCCTTTTTGATTTTGGCTACAAAGAACCCCCCCACCTCATTTTTGTGGGGGTAGATCCTGACAGCCTTTTTCACCTGGGGGTTATACCTTTCTGTCTCCCAGAAGGGAAGACCGGAATGGGTATCAAGTCCATGAAGGTGAATGGCTTCTAAGTGGCAGGGGTAGTGGTCCAAAAGGTAAGATATCACCCCTTCGTTCTCCTCGGGCGCAAAGGTGCAGGTGGAGTATACAATGGTACCTCCTGGGATGGTGGCTTTAAAGGCAGATATTAGGAGGGACTTTTGGGTTTCTGCCAGTTTCTTGTGGACCTTGGGATGCCAGTTGTTCCAGGCCCTAAAGCTCTTGCGCACTGTCCCTTCGGCTGAGCAGGGGGCGTCTACTAAGGACAGATGGAAATAGTTGGAGAGGAGGCGTCCAAAACGGCGCCCGTCCATGGTAGTTACTAAGGTATTAATCACCCCTATCCGATCCAGGTTGTGAGTGAGGGCCTTGATCCGGTGAATACTTACATCGTTGGCCACTATCACTCCCCTGTTTTCCATCTTTTGGGCTGCATGGGTGGTTTTGGATCCTGGGGCTGCTGCCATGTCCAACACCCTCATATCTGGTGTGATGTCCGCCACTTCCACAGGAATCATGCTGGAGGCCTCTTGGATGTATATCTCTCCCAAGAAGTGTTCCAAGGAGTTGCCCAGGGTACTTTCTTCCTCCAGATTCTCTACCCAGAATCCCCAAGAGCACCAAGGTATAGGGCTGAGTTTCAAGCCCTTTTCCTCCAGCCGGTTTTGTATGTCCCAGAGGTTCCCTTTAAGGGTGTTGATACGGATGCTGGGTTTTAATGGGCGGAGGAGGGCCTCCAAAAAGGGGCCCATCTCCTGGCCCAAAAGCCTTTGATAGCGTTCTTTCAATCCCTGGGGTATCTCCATGCCCGGGGGATTACCATATCTATGGTTTCTTATCCAGGAAAATGGGGAAGTCGGCCATTCCTGATCTTTCTTATCCTTGAAATTGTTTGTGGATAGGAAGCTTATCATACGGTCCAGTTTTTTGGGGCCATTTCAGTCATTTCATTCTGGGAAGTACTCCTTGTCAATTGGCCTCTGGGTCTTTATTGTTAATTGTTACTGGATAACTAATCCCGATAAGGAGGGGAGTATGTCCCTGAAGGTCTATAACACCCTGGGCAGGAAGAAGGTGGAGTTCTCTCCCCTGAAGAAAGGCAAGGTGGGCATGTACGTGTGCGGTGTGACGGTTTATGACTACTGTCACATTGGCCATGCCCGCTCGGCCTTGGTATTCGATATGATCTACCGTTACCTGAAGGCTAAGGGATTTGATACCACCTATGTCCGTAACTTCACCGACATAGACGACAAGATCATCAACCGAGCCCATGGAGAGGGGATGGACTTTCGGGAGGTTTCCGAGAGGTTCATAGAGGCTTTTTATGAGGACATGGATGCCCTCAAAGTGGAGAGGCCCGACGTGGAGCCCAAGGCCACGGATCATATTAATGACATGATTGAGTTAGTGGAAGGATTGGTGGACAGGGGCCATGCCTATGTGGTGGATGGGGATGTCTATTTCGATGTTTCCAGCTTTCCCGAGTATGGCAAACTCTCGGGCCGGAGCGTGGAAGAGATGAGAGCTGGGGCTAGAATTGAAGTGGATGATAAGAAGAAGAATCCTTTAGATTTTGCCCTGTGGAAGGCTTCTAAGCCTGGTGAGCCTGCCTGGGATAGCCCCTGGGGACTGGGGAGGCCGGGATGGCACATCGAATGCTCTGTCATGTCCATGAAGTACTTAGGGGAAACCTTGGATATACACGGTGGGGGTTTGGATCTCATCTTTCCCCACCATGAGAACGAGATCGCCCAATCCGAGGCTTACACGGGTAGGCCCTTCTGTCTTCACTGGATTCACAACGGCTTCGTGAGCGTAGAGGGGGAGAAGATGTCCAAATCCTTAGGGAATGTGCTCCTTATCAGGGATATGGTGCAGGAGTACCATCCCGAAGTGTTTAGGCTTTTTCTCTTGTCCACTCATTATCGCAGCCCCATAGACTTTTCCCGTAAGGCCCTTGAGGAGGCCAGGGAGGCCTTGAACCGGCTTTACAGGGTTTTGGAAACCGTGGAGGAGGTAGGTCTCCCCGGAGGAGTGGGGCCCACTTCAGAAGAGGGTAAGGGGGGGGCTCGGTTTTTTCAGGAGAAGGTCCGGAGTTTCTACATGGCTATGGATGATGATTTTAACTCTGCTCTTGCCCTGGCCAGGGTTTTCGAGGGGGCACGGGAGATAAATCGCCTCCTGAAGGAGAGCGGAGAGACTCAAGAGGAAAAGGCCAGGGTAGCCAGGATCTTCATGGAGTTGGTGAATGGCGTCAGGGAGGTTTTTGGTATCCTTACCCTCTCTCCCCAAGACTGGTTTCAGGGTGGAGCTGTTAAGCTTTCTGTGCCTGTGGAGGAGATAGGGAGGCTCATTCAGGAGCGCCAGGAGGCCAGAAAGAGAAGAGACTGGGACCGAGCCGATACTATCCGGAATGAGCTGAAGGCCAAAGGTGTCCTTTTAGAGGATACACCCAAGGGCACCATCTGGAGATTGGCATGAGAAAGTGGATAGCTTTGGTTATATTGGTTCTATTTTCTTCCTTCTCTGTAGGCTGTGCCGGTACCCAGGTGAAAAAAGGGGAGAGATTACATGTATTGTTCACCGGCGACACATGGGGGCATCTGGTTCCTAC
>WFSI01000093.1 GCA_015486105.1 Aquificota bacterium
TATGTCCACCACCAAGGTACCATCTTCTCTGAAGTCAATGTTACTCACCAGAGCCGGCTCAAGAAGGATCTTCTCCGTTTCCGGATCCTTCACCCTCTTGAGAATGGCCGCCATTTCGTCCCGGCTGGGAACTCCTATAGTCATGGGAGATCCACAAACCTCCCGCCTTTATAAATAAGCCTGCCATCGGCATACACCTCTCCCTGGGACATACCCTTGATGAAGTCCCAGTGAAGCCCTGACTTGTTGGTGCTCCCCGTTTCGGGATAGGCCGCCCCCGCCGCCATGTGGATGGTACCCCCTATCTTTTCGTCAAAGAGGATGTTCTTGGTGAACCGCTTGATACCATCGTTTAAGCCAAAGGCTACCTCTCCCAGATAACGGGCCCCTTGGTCGGTATCTAGCATCTTATTGAGGAACTCCTCTCCCTTATCGGCCCGGGCCTCCACGATCTTCCCCCCCTTGAAGGTTAGACGCACACCGTGGACTTCCACCCCCGAGTAGCAGGCGGGATAATTGAAATAGATGTGCCCCTCTACAGAGGTCTCCACGGGAGAGGTGAAGACCTCGCCATCGGGCATGTTCCTCTTACCGTCACAGTTTATCCACTTGCGCCCCTTTACAGAGAGGGTGAGATCCGTTTCAGGACCTACATAGCGCAGCTCCTTCACCCCCTGGAGACGCTCCCTTATCACCTCCTGACGGGCTGAGACCCCCTTCCAGTGGGCCACGGGGTCATCCTTATCCACCCCACAGGCAGCGAAGAGAAACCCCTCGTACTCCAGAAGGGACATTTCGGCATCCTGGGCAAAGGCCTGGGTGGGATAAGGCGCCAGGACCCACCCGAACTCCCCCTTCATCTCCCGCTCGTCCAGGATATCCCTGATCTCCCGCTGGGCCGCCCGAGCCTTGGCCATTTTGGCAGGGTCCACATTGGTGAGCTCCCTGGTGTTGGGCTCGCTCAGAAAGGCGATGAGGCCGTTGACGGTCCGGGCCGTCACCCGGTCTATCTCGGAGATGAAAGTGAGCTGGGCATCCTGAGCCAGGGTGTAAAAGAGGTAATTCTGCCCCTCAAAGGAAAGCCTCACCATGGGATGGGCACCCCTGTTCAACACCTCCCGAAAACAGGCCCTCACCACAGGCTCTGCTAGGGTAGTGGCCCGGATGATCACCACATCTCCCTCCTTCACCCCCAGGGAATACTCCACCAGCAACCTGGCCAGACGATCTATCCTCACATCCTGCATCCCTTCACCTCCTCAGTGGATTTCAAGCCATCCCTTTCAAACTACAACAGCCTTGGCCATCCAATCAAACAGGTCCGTGGCCCTGAGTTCCAAGGGGTTCTGTCCGGATCGCAGAACCACCGCTTCCCGATAACCAAGCACAGATACTTACCGTTACAACGGTCCATGCCACCATGACCTTTGCCTCCTAAAGGCCAGTATAAACAGGCAAAAGCAACCACTGGGAATTTTCAAAAAAGGCTCGATCTTGGGGCTCTATTCACCGTATATAGATTTATGGATTGAAACCAGGTCTCTATCAGGACATAAGGGAGTAAACCCATGACAAAAGGTCTCTCGGATATAAAGGCGACTGGACCAACAGAAAAACCCACAAAAGCAGGAAATAAAAAACGTTAAAGGGAGATAATGGGCAACCCTGCAGGGTTGCCCATTTTGGCAGTTTTTCGTGACAGCCACAAACCCCAGTCAGAGCTGCGAATTTTATTTGTGCCAAACCACCCAATTCTCCACAGCCAGGCCGGGGGCTCGGGAGAATTCTTTCTCGTTATTGGTGACAAGAGTTAATGAGAGACTCCTGGCGTGGGCCGCTATGAAAAGATCCATGGCCCCAATAGGCTGTCCCGTCCTTTCCAGATCTATTTACACCACTTCGCAGGTGGTGTAAACAGGTATTAAACAAGCTTCTATCCCACTTCGTAGGTGGTATATATGGAACCAGGACGGTTACTCACCCTCCAGGATCACCTGGCGGATCACCCTCACGGCCCTTTCTTTCCCATCCTCCACAGGGAGGTGCTCTTTCACCAGTTGATAGGGCTTGATAAACCCCCCCTTGACAGGCAGGGCCTTAAAGGAGAGAAGCCTCTCTTCATGACGGACCTCCAGGTCCGCCATGCCCTCCATCTGGGAGAGTCTGTCAGTCAGATCCGGGGGAAAGGGGGCAGTGAGCACCTCCCGAGGCACCTGAAGGTGGTAATAGATAGCCTTAGCAATCTTACTTAGGGAAGGGGCACTTAAGGGAAGGGCCTCTTCCCTAATCACATCAACGCCAGGGGGCAGATCTTGATTGACTCTTTTGGCGATCTCGCCACAAGGCACAAAAGCTGTAAGGAAGAGATCGCAGGGTTCACCCAGGCTCTCTATGCCTAAAGGCAAGGCCATGGCAAAGACAACCCTCGCCTGGGGATTAAACTTTCCCCTATAGGCCAAGGGAATCTGGGCCCGCCTCAACAGGCAAGTGAAACACTGGACAAAGTGATTGTGGCCCAATAGGGCCCCATCCCCTTTAAAAGCCAACCATACCCTGAGCCTATGACTCACATCCTTAGCAAACAGGGGGAGGGCTATCTTTCCCCTATTATCCTCAGGCAAAACATGGGCTACCCTTCCGTTACAGAGACCGCAACCCGTACAAACCTCCCGGCAGTCAGGGGTGGTTAGCCCCTTCAAGGCCCTCTCCCTCTCCCGCCATAGAAACTCCTTGGAAAAACCCATATTCACAAAATCCCAAGGGAGTGGTTCTTCCCTGGCTCGCGTCCTGTAAAGGAGAAAGGACAAATCTATTCCCACCTCCTCCATGGCGTCACGCCACAGGGAATAGTCGAAATGTTCCCCCCACTGATCAAATATGGCCCCTCTGCGATAAACAGCCTCCAAGAGCCCCTGTGTCTCCTCTCCACCTCTGGCCAACAAGGCTTCCACCAAGCTCTGGCGAGGGTTGTGAATGTTCAGGTCAATCCCCTTCCTGGGAATGAGCCTCCTAAGCACAGCTCTCTTCCCCTCAAAGGCCTCCAGGGCATCCTGAGGGTCCCATTGAAAAGGGGTATGGGGCTTAGGCACAAACGGAGACACAGAAACACGGAGTCGAGGTCTACGGGAAGAAGCCCTCCTGGCCCTCTCCATCACCCTGCGCACCAGGTAAGCTATAGCCTCCACGTCTTCCCAGGTCTCCGTAGGAAGACCCATCATGAAGTAAAGTTTCATGAGGTCCCAGCCAGCAGAGAACACCTTTTCCACCGTCTCCATGATTTCGTCTTCGCTGATGTTCTTATTCACCACGTCCCTAAGGCGCTGGGTCCCTGCCTCAGGGGCCATGGTGAAACCCGTCTTTCTCACCTTTTGAATGGAGGCGATGAGGTCCCGGGTAAGGGTTCCAGAGCGAAGGGCAGGGAGAGAGAGGGAAACAAAGGACCCTTCCCCAGCCTCCATAAAGGTTTGTATGATTCTATGGATACACGAGTGATCCGTGGGAGAGAGAGAAAGAAGGGAAACCTCATTATAGCCAGTGGACTTGAGGCCCTCCTCCACCAGCTTCAAAAGGGTAGCTACACTTCTCTCCCTAACAGGTCGGTACTGATAACCCGCCTGGCAAAAACGGCATCCCCGGCTGCATCCCCGCATGATCTCCACAGTCACACGATCGTGCACGATGGGGATCCAAGGCATAAGCACCCTACAGGGAAAAGGTACCTTCTCCAAATCCAAAACTATGCGCCGTTCAACTTCACCCCCAAAAACAGGAGACCACATTCCTTGAATCCGGGCGAGACGGTTTACCCTTTCCTCCCGGGAAGCCCCATCCCTTAAAGCCTCCAGCATCGTCTGGACTATCTCCACCTGTGCTTCCTCCGACTCCCCTACAAAAACCAGATCCACGAAAGGAGCAATGGGGACAGGGTTCACCGTGGCCGCCCCACCCACTATAACGATGGGATCTCCCTCCCCCCTCTCTTCAGCCCGGATAGGAAGTCTGGAAAAGCGCAAGGCCTGGAGGAGGTTAGTGTAAAGGAGTTCATGGGGCAAAGACACCTCCAACACATGAAAGTCCTTGGAGGGCCTTCCCGTTTCCAAGCCCCAAAGGGGCACACCCTCCTTCTCCATGGCATCCAAGGCATCCACCCAAGGAAGATAGGCCCTGTCAGCCAAAACCCCTCCCATACCATTGAGGATATGGTAGATAATCCTTAACCCCAGATGGGACATACCCACCTCATAGGTATCGGGAAAAAGGAGAAGGACCCTCAGGTCATTCTCCTCCCAGCCTTTGTTATACGAGTTCAACTCGCGGCCTAAGTAACGGCCAGGGCGCTCCAAGAGAGGTAAAAAAAATCGGAGCCCTTCTAAGGGTTTCACTTACCTCCACCCAAAAGGCGAGTAATATCATTGTAAAAGGCCATGGCCATGATGGCGATAATGATAATCAGACCCACCTGCTGGGCAGTTTCCTTGGCTCTGGTGCTCAAGGGTTTTCTCCTCACGGCCTCAATACCGAAAAAGAGAAGGTGCCCTCCATCAAGGATGGGAATAGGGAAGAGATTGATTACCCCCAGATTAATGCTTATGAAAGCCATAAAAGTGAAGAGACTAACTATACCCGACTTCACCTGCTGAGAGACCATCTGAACTATGAGGATGGGTCCTCCTACACTCTTGACAGGCACCACCCTCTGAAGAATCTTTATAATCCCCACTATGGTTAGATAGACCATCCGGTAGGTGTACTCCCACCCCCTTAGCAAAGCCTTAGCGGGATTAGACCTCTCTATCCTGTAAGTCCCTGCCGCCACTATTCCAATCCTCCCCACCACCCTCTTCTCTCCAAAGATGGTGCGGGCCTTCTGGGGCTTGGGAACAATGGTGAGAACAACCCTCTTTCCCTGCCTGTCAACCACTAACCTCAGAGGTTTTCCAGGGCTTTTCTGGATCAACCTGGCCATAGATTCCCAGGAATCCACATGCCTCCCCTCTATAAGGACAACTCGGTCTCCTGACATAAGCCCCGCCTCTTGGGCCCTGGAACCCGCCATTACCTGGCCCACTACGGGCTCTAACACAGGGATTCCCCAAAGATAAAGACCTGTCATCACCACAAGGGCAAAAAGGATATTAAACAAGGGGCCAGCTCCCACCACAGCCACCCTCACAGAAAGGGGCTTCTCATAAAAAGAAGTCCCTCTCTTCTCCTCAGGGACCTCCTCCTCTGGGTCCTCACCCACCAGCTTTACATACCCTCCTAAAGGCACCGAGGACAGGGCGTATTCCGTCCCCCCTTTTTCTACACTCCAAAGCTTGGGCCCAAAACCTATGGAAAAACGCTCCACCCCCACGCCGAAGGCCTTGGCCACGATAAAATGACCTAACTCATGGACAAAAATGAGTACTCCCAATAAGAAAATAGCTACAAGTATCCCTACCATGTTCAACCTCCTGGACTGAGGTATTAATTGACACGTATCGGGAAAGCAAGGCGAAAACCAAACCACAAGCGATGAAAACAAAAAAGGCGGACCTATCAGGTCCGCCTTACCCTCGTCCGAAGTGATTTTATATCTTGCTTACTTCAGCAGCCTGGGGCCCTTTAGACCCGTCCACTACTTCGAACTCTACCTTCTGGCCCTCCATAAGAGAACGGAAACCATCCTCATGGATAGCAGTATAATGCACAAACACGTCGGTGCCTGTGTCGTCCCGGGTAATAAAACCATACCCCTTACTGTCGTTGAACCACTTCACTGTTCCTGTGTACCTCATGCTACTTTCTCCTCCTACAATTTTTGGCGCACTCACCGAAAAACCCAGAACGGTAACAACCTGAACGGGGACAAAAGAGAGATGGTGTTAATTATACGCCTTTTAGCCTCTCTTTTAGTAGGGAGAGGGAGAAAGGAGAGGAAAGAGAGTCTTAACTAATCAATTCCGCCTCCTCCCACCTCCCTTAAACTTTCTCTACATTAGCTGCCTGGGGCCCCTTAGCACCCTCTACTATCTCGAACTCCACTTTCTGGCCCTCTGCAAGGGAGCGGAACCCCCCCTCTTGAATGGCCGTATAATGAACAAACACGTCGGTGCCTGTGTCATCCCGGGTAATGAAACCATACCCCTTACTGTCGTTGAACCATTTCACTGTCCCTGTGTACCTCATGCTGCTTTCTCCTCCTTACTTTGGTACAGACTCCACCCTTCCATAGGATTTTTAAGGGGAAGTCAGAATGTACTTTTGGTGCTCAAAAACTCTCCTTTCTCCCTAATGCTGGGGGCATAGGAGCACACCTCAAAAGAGAAGTCAACAGGAAAATTCATGAAAATAGACTCTTTATAAACATAGCAAAGCTAACCAGCTTAAAAATAAAGATAAAGCCTGTAAAAATTTTTATCCCCTGGACCCCAAGAAGCCTTATTTCTGTGGCTTCCTTCCCAAAGGAGTGCTATAAAGACACCCCATGCGGGAAAGGCTAACAATTATCGTACCTACCTTCAATGAGGAGGAAAATCTCCCTCAGTGCTTGGAAAGCGCACAGTGGGCTGATGAAATCATGGTGGTAGACTCAGGAAGCACAGACGCCACATTGAAAATTGCTCAAACATACACCCACCGCATCCTCCAACACGAATACGTAAACTCTGCCACCCAAAAAAATTGGTCCATACCCCAGGCCACCCACCCCTGGGTCATGATAGTAGATGCCGACGAAAGGGTAACACCCCCACTGAGGAAAGAGATAGAAGAGATACTCCATAGACCCCAGCACCAGGGGTATTCTATTGGAAGACTCAATCACTTCTTGGGATACCCCTTGCGCCACGGAGGTTGGAGCCCCAAAGAAGACAGGAATATACGCCTATTCATGAGGGACAAGGGGAGATACGAAGATAAAGAGGTACATGCCGATGTATTGGTTCAAGGAACGGTGGGACACCTCACTCATCCCCTCATCCATTACTCTTACCGGACATTGGATCAATACTTCAAAAAGATGGACCGATACACCCAATGGGCAGCCATGGACATCATAAAAAGGGGAAAACCTGTCAGGTGGCACCACGTCACCATCCGGCCCCTGGGAGACTTTATAAGGCTCTACTTTATGAAACTGGGTTTACTGGACGGCCTTCCTGGTCTCATTATTGCCTTGCTTTCAGCTTATTACGTAATGGTCAAATATTCCAAGGCTTGGGAAATAGAAAAATCCTCCTTGACAAGAGGAGAGAAAACCCAGTATTAGAACAGAAAAATAAATTATGTTTGGAAGGAGAAAGCCATGGGGAAAAGGGCTAAATCAGATTATCTCATTCAATCCGTCTCCAACGCATGTGACATTATGGAATGTTTCTCCATAGAGGAGGATGAGCTGGGCACCACCGAGCTTGCCAGAAGATTAGGCCTCCATAAGAACAACGTTCAGAGACTATTAGCCACTTTAGAGTACAGGGGATACGTGGAACAATCCAAAATCTCGGGCAACTATAGGCTGGGACTCAAGGTCTTTGAATTAAGCCAGGTCTATACAAAACACCTTTACCTCTTCAAGCAAGCCAGAACTATCCTTGAAAAGGTCCAGGAGAAATGCAACGAGACCACCTATGTAGGAGACCTGAGAGGGGAGTACGTAGTATATCTCATGTCTGAAGAAACCAGCAGATCAGTAAGGGTGGTCTCTAGAGTAGGGGCCCGCTTTTACCCCCACGCCACAGCTTTGGGAAAAGCCATTTTGGCATTCCTCACCCCGGAGCAGCTGGATGCCATTTACCCCCAGGAGGAGCTCCCCTCCTTCACCCCCAACACCATAGCTAACAAAAAAGCCCTCATACATCACTTAGAAGAAATCCGGGAAAAAGGCTATGCCTTGGACTTGGAGGAACAAGAAGAAGGGGTAAGGTGCATAGGAGTTCCCCTTTTCGATCATACCTTAAGGGTGATAGGAGGACTATCCATATCAGGGCCCATAACCCGTTTTAGCGAGGATCGCTTGGAAAATGAACTCATCCCTCAAGCCATAGAAGCAGGCCAGGAGCTATCCCAACGCCTGGGCTATGGTATAGGGAAAAAGATCAGCAAGCTCGTGGGCGAACTGATTTAGCCGCAAAGAGATTTATTATCCCTATAGGAGTGGGGTCTATCACCCTCACCCTTCTGTGAAGAGCAGCAGCTACGTCTTTGGAAGTAAGGTCATCCAGGAATAGACCATCATCATTGAGGACCACTGAAGGAATGATCACCTCTCCCGCTGGAGCATCCTTCACCCCCTCAATGATGTCCATGCCAGAAAGGAGCCCCGCCACAGTCACATGATCACCAAAGAGCCTGTTCTTTATAGCCACCACATAGCTCTTTTCCTTCAGGGGGGAACTTTCTATGCAGGCCGCAAGGTAAGGGGCAAAAGCCTCCCCCGTGATAAAAATAAAGGGGGTAAAAATCTGAAAACCAGAAAAATCTAATTTTTCCCACTCATGAAGGAAAAAAGGGACCATACCCACCCCGTCCTCCCACTGGGGGAAATCCCCATAGTGATCCAAAGAAGGAAAAGGAAGACCAGCTTTTATGTACCACTCATCGGAGAGAAAGAGGAAGGGAGAACCCACCTTACGTGAGGCCTCCTTCTGCATGGAGGAAGCCTTACGAACAAAATCCCTGGCATACTCCTCAGTTACAGGGACCAAGGGATAAAGCCCATGGCGAAACCGGGTAATACCCACAGGAACAACGGCCATGGACATCACATGGGGATAAAGGGGAACCACATCACCCACGGTTTTTTCAAACACCCTACCATCGTTGATTCCTGGACAAATGACCACCTGGAGATGGACCTTTATCCCTAAGGAGACTAATCTCTTGAGGCGGCTGTAGCCATGAGCCCCCTCGAGAGTACCCATCAAAAAGGACCTCACTTGGGGATCCGTAGCGTGAAGGGAGACATAGAGAGGTGAAAGGTGCTGTTCCTCCAAACGCCGCCAATCCTTTTCCCTCAAATTAGTAAGGGTAATATAGTTGCCATGAAGAAAGGAGAGACGATAGTCATCGTCTTTAAGGTAGAGGGAATGCCTCATGCCCGACGGCATCTGGTCCATAAAACAGAAGATGCACTTGCAGGAACATTTCTTAGGGACAATATCCTCCAGAATTAAGCCCAAATCCTCCCCGGGTCGTCTCCCGATTTCCACCTCCCACACCTCACCCCGAGCCTTCTCCACCAAAATCTCCAGCACCTCTTCCCCTGAGGTAAGGAAATGAAAATCCAACCAATCATTAACCTCCCTACCGTTTATCTGAAGAATTTTATCCCCCTCCTCCAGACCCACCTCAAAAGAGATGGAGTTAGGGGAAATACCCTTAATTACAAGGGCCATCACAACTCCTCAGAAAGGGCCTTGATTCCCCGATATATATAGTCCAGTCCTGATACCATAGTGGCCATAAAGGTGACCAGCTCTAAAGCCGCTAAAAGATGATCCGTGGAAAGGGACAGGCCATGAAAGAGAAGAGTGGCAAAAACCGTAACCACCTGGAAAAAGGTAGTTCCTTTACCTAAGAAAGAAGGACTAACCTCCACTACTCCCCCAAAAAAAAGGGCGGTCAGTACTACCCCTCCTACCAGCAACACATCTCGAGAGACCACAGTAATGGCCAACCAAGGAGGAGTATAATTCATAAAAGCCATAGTTATAAAGGCTCCATCTAAAAGAACCTTATCTGCCAAGGGATCCAAAAGAGTGCCCAGATAACTCTTCTGGTTAAAGCGCTTGGCTATGTATCCATCCAAGAGATCCGTAAAGGAGGCTAAAATAAAGATAGTCAAACCCAATACCACCCTTTTATACACTAAGGCCGTCACAAAAAATGGAACGGAGCAAAGCCTGAGAAGAGTGAGAAGATTGGGAATAGTGATTACCACATTAATCCCCCAAGATGCTGCCCTCACTCCTTAGGGCATCTTGAAGATACTCCGAATCAATATAGACTTCTACTTTCACATGCCACTCCCCACCTTCCAAGGATTGCCCCTCCTGAGGAGGAGTGAAGGAAGCTTCCAAGACCCTATACTTCACTATAAACTCCTTTAACCTACCCTTTATACTATCCATAAAGGACTCTACCGTGACGGTATCCTCCTCAAGAAGGGAAACCTCCCGTTTCACTGCCTGGAAAAGAGCCTCCTCTAAAGCCTCATGGTAAGCCTGAGGTCTATCTTCTCCCTTCACAGCCACCTGAGCCTCCCCCTCAGACCTCACCAAAAGGCCTTGACTGAAAGCCGCCAAGGCAAGAAAAACCGCTAAAGCTCCCAAGAAAACCCTCACAAATCCCTCTCCAAAAGACGGGCCAAGATTTCAACCATCTTTTCCAGAGCCTTGGCCCGGTGGCTTATCCTATTCTTTTCTTCAGGAGGAAGCTGAGCCATAGTTTTACCGTAAGAGGGAAGGTAGAAAACAGGATCATAGCCAAATCCACTCTTACCCCGAGGCTCCTGGCCAACAAAACCCTCACAAACACCTTCCACCACATACTCCTCACCCCGAGGAGTGACCAAGGCCATGACACAACGAAACCTGGCCTTTCTCTCCCCCAGTGGCACACCCTCAAGCCTTTTCAGGAGAAGGGCGCTCCTTTCATCATCCCCTAAACCCTCGCCACCAAACCGGGCAGAATATACCCCAGGCCCACCCCCCAATGCATCCACCTCCAAACCAGAATCATCAGCCAAGGCTATTAATCCAGTGAAGCGGGCTACAGACCTAGCCTTTTTTAATGCATTATCGACAAAGGAATCTCCATTCTCCTCCACAGATGGTATAGATGGGAAGGCATCCATAGAGAGGACCTCCCAACCTTTATCTGCCAGCAGGGCTTTCAGCTCCCGGATCTTTCCAGGATTTTTTGTAGCTACTACCAACTTAATAATCACATCTCCCCCGGTTGATGGGTAAACACTTTTCCCATATAGGATACCTACAGGGTTCATTTCAAGGGAGAGGCCTTTCTTGAAATGGATAGTGAGGAGGGATAAAGTCAACCACTTTAGGGGGTGGTAATGAAGTTAAAAGAGGAGCATATCCAACAAATCGCCAAGGTCATGGCCAGAAGAGCCGTAAGGGATGGGTTGGTCCAGGGGAAAGAGCCCTTAGAAGAAAGGATTAGCAGAGTCATCTTTAAGGTAATCCAAGCAGACATGGCAAAAGAAAAGGCCATAGACCAAGAAGCCCACGATCTTCTCAAGGAACACATAAAAGATATAGAAGCTCATAGTATCAGCTACCACAAGATGTTTCAAAGGGTTAAAGAGAAATTGGCCCGGGAAAGGGGCCTCATCTTATGAGTTTCAGCAGGGAAAGGGTTTTCCACTTAGTGACCCTCATCGTAGAAGGACTGGAGAAAGAGGAAATCACTATTCCCGAGCCAGAAAAGCTGAGGGGCCGCCTCACTCGGGTTTTCAGCGACGAGCTCCGGATATTAGAAACCATAGACCAGGATGTAAGGTCCAAGATAGGGAAGATGAGCAAGCCCATGGCCGAAGGAAGCGGAGAGTGGAAGGCCCTTTACGAAAGGTTTTTTGACGAAGAGTGGAAAAGGAGACTAAAATTGTGAGAAGGCTTCTCCTCCTTACCCTTCTTCTACCTCTCTTAGGAGGATGCCTCTTTTGGGGAAAGGGAAAGGAAAAGAAAGAAAACTCTTCTTCTCCCGAAGAACTCTACACAACAGGAGAGCAAGCCCTCTTTAACAGAAAATTCGGCACAGCTAAGGAACGATTCAAAAAGCTATTAGAAGCATCCCCAGAAAGCGAATTCTCCCGAACCGCTAGGTTAGGACTGGCCGAAGCCTACTTCAGAGATGGAGATTACGAAGAAGCTGCTCAGGCCTATAAGGACTATTTAGACCTGCACCCTTTGAGCCCCAACTCCGATTACGTCCAATACAAGCTGGGCATGTGCTACTATAAACTTATGCTTCCCCCCGATAGAGATCAAAAATACACCCAAGAAGCTATCAAGGCCTTTGAAAAACTGATCAAGATTTACCCCACAAGTCCTTGGACAATCAGGGGCGCTCAACTCCTCAAAGAGTGCAAGGAAAAGTTGGCCCAACATGACATCTACGTGGGTAAATTCTACTATAAAGTGAAAGAGTACAAGGCAGCCCGGCTCCGTTTTCAAGCCGCTTACGACCGGGTAAAAGAAGGGGAATCGGCCGCCGAAGCTCTGTATTGGTTGGGTAAGACTTATCAAACCTTAGGGAAGAAGAAAAAGGCCATAGAGTGCTATCAAAAGGTAGTAAAAGAATATGGTATGTGGGGAGATGTAGACAAAGCCGAGGAGGCCTTAGAAGACCTGCAGAAAAATAGAAAAAGAAGAAAAAGGTTCCTCCTCTTTTAAAGGGAGGTAAAAAATATGAATCCCTTAGATATCCTTTTAGGGCTTATCATCCTGTTTTTTGTCATTTTAGGGCTTTACAGGGGTTTTTTCCGGGAGATAATGTCCCTCTTAGGTTTCATCCTGGGGCTATATCTGGCCCTTCACTTTTATGCCCCCTTAGCCCACTGGGCCATTAAATGGTTTCCCTCTTTTCCTGCCTTAGTAAATGTTTTTTCCTTCTTAATCATATTCCTTACCACAGTCCTTTTGGCTGCCGGTGTGGGGGTAATATTCAAAAAGCTCATCATCATTGCTGATCTAAAGATTACCGATAGGCTCTTAGGAGGCCTGTTTGGCTTTGGCAAGGCTTTCCTAATAAATTCTCTCATCGTCATATTTTTAGTAGCCTTTGTCCCCCAAGGAGAAAAACTGGTAAGGAACTCCCCTTTGGCTAAAACCACCCAACACCTTACTCAAATAGTACTAAGATTTGCACCTCCAGAGTTGAAGCATAAATTTTTTAACGGGCAGCAAAAGACCAACTCTATGGAGGAAGGGCATGATTAGAAAACCAGCAGTAGCAGGATACTTTTATCCCCGGGACCCCATAAGACTCCGGGAGATGATTGAACAGTTCCTGGTTCCCCAAGCTGACAGGATCAAGGCCTCAGGGGCATTATGTCCTCATGCAGGTTACATGTATTCAGGTCCTGTAGCCGGAGCTGTTTACTCCCATATCCAGATTCCCGAGAGGGTGATCCTCATTGGACCCAACCACACGGGTTTAGGGGCAAAAGCCTCGATCATGACCCAAGGATCATGGCTCACCCCTTTTGGTGAGGTAGAGGTAGATACCACTTTAGCTTCCAAAATTTTGGAATATTCCCAGCACATCAAAGAAGACACCCAGGCCCATCTGGCAGAACACTCCTTAGAAGTCCAAATCCCCTTCCTCCAGTATTTCAAACCCCAAGTCAAAATCGTGCCCATCACCATCATGGGGATCTCCTACAGCACAGCCCAAGAGATAGGAGAAGCCATAGGCAAAGCCGTAGCTTCCCAGGAAACAGTTATCATAGCCAGCTCTGACATGACCCATTACGAACCCCAAAAAGCCGCCGCCAATAAGGACCACAAGGCCTTAGAAGCCATCCTCAAATTAGACCCCCAAGAACTCTATGAGAGGGTTACGACCATGGATATCTCCATGTGTGGAGTAATGCCCACTATAGCCACTTTAATAGCCTGCATACACTTGGGATGTAAAAAAGCCCAGCTTATCCGTTACATGACCTCAGGAGATACCACAGGAGATTACTCCCAGGTAGTAGGATACGCTGGGGTAGTCATCCACTAACTCCGCAATGTAGCCTTTAGCCTCTTAGGCTCCAAGAATAAACCAAGGGCACCCGCAGCATCCCCCATCAACACATGGGCCTTAGTAAGCAAGGGTGGATAAAGTCCCTCCCCTCCAAGAAGGGCAATAGCCAAATCCCCCTCCTCCATCATGAGAAGGTCATTGGAACCGTTGCCTAAAACCGCTACTCCTCCCTCCAAAGAAGAAACAAACCGGGCCTTAGACTCCCTCTCCTGCCCAGGCTCCAAGATGAAAAGGTCCACAGGTAAGCCCTGGAGTTCCTCCTTAGCCATACCAAAAGTATCAGCAGTAATTATGTGAATCTTTAAGAAAGGGGCAATCTCGGAAAGGCTTTCCCTTACCCCCGGAGTAAGCCTTCCATCCAAGGCCAACGTGCCATTATAATCAGAAACGAGGTGGGAAAGCCTCAGAAAGCCGAATCCCGGAATGTCAATTTCTATAGGCAAGAAGGATACGCCCCAGTTTCAAGTAGTAATAAGGATTGACGGCCACCTTACCCACCCTTACCTCATAATGTAGATGGGGAGCCGTACTCCTTCCTGTATTCCCCACCCGAGCTATAACTTGGTCCCTCTTCACCTTTTCTCCAACCCTAACGAGAATCTTGGAACAATGACCATATCGGGTAGAAAAACCATAGCCATGATCCACCACCACCATTTTGCCGTATCCCCCATTCCTCCCAGCAAAGACGACCACCCCGTCAGCGGGAACCCGAATAGGGGCACCCACAGGGGCTGCAATGTCTATCCCTTCGTGGAATTCCCTTCTACCTGTGAAAGGACTTTTTCGGTACCCAAAGGGAGAAGTGATCCATCCTCTAACGGGATACCCCAAAGGGGTATGGGCTAAAAGAGCTTCCCTACTCCTCAGAAACTCCTCTAAGATATGAAAGCTCTCCCCTTGGACCTCAGCTGATCTTCTCACCCTAAAAAGGTCCCTCTTAAAGTCCATAATGAGCCTCTGGGTATTCTCCCTCAAGCCCTTCATCCTCTTTCTGAGGACAAACTCCTCCGGTCCCCCTAAGGCCAGGGTCTTATCCCCAGAATCCAAATGGGCCAGTTTCCTAATCCTATTATCCATAATCTGGAGGCGAATCATACTGTCCTCAGTATCCTTCAACTCCATGGCCAGCTTTCTAAACTCCAACTGATAGGAAGCCACCTTTTCCTCCAGCCTGTCGGCTTCCCTGGCCCTTAGGCTCCTCTGCACATAACCCGCTAAGAGAAGAGCATTGGCACCTGCGATGCCTAAAAGCATCAGCAAGACCACAAGGAGAGAAAAAAGACTAAAGGTGATCTCCTTTTTCTTCTCATAACTGGAGAAAAGGAGGATAGCATAGCGCTTCTTCCGTAACCTCCCCATAAAACCCATCTACACCTCCTCCACTGGTTTCTTAAAAGCACATCTCCATCCATTTTTCAAGGTTAAACTTCTTTCTATTTTTCACCTTTCTTGACCAATATACCTTAGAGGGATAAGGATGGCCCTTTGATGAGGGAAAAAATACGCATAGAGGATCTCCTCACTATAGCCTTCTGCGGTATCATGGCCCTACTCACCCTTCTAAACAGTGAGAGAATACCTCAATGGGCCATTCATGTAGCCATAGACCTCACTACAGCCGTAGTTTGTATCATCATACCATGGGCCACAGCAGGGAAAACCGATTCCTTCTCCTTCCATCTACGTCACTGGTACGTACTGGTGGTAGTACCCCTGAACTTTATGAATCTCAAAGGGGTGATTCATGGAATCAACCCACGAAACTTCGACCACCTTCTTATAAAGATCGATCACTGGATTTTTGGGGTAAACCCCACCCAATGGATCCAGCACATCATCAACCCATGGCTCACAGAGTACCTCCAGTGGGCGTATATGTCTTACTTCCTCATCCCTGTAATCCTGGGCATAGTTCTCTACAAAGAAAAACGCTATCATGATTTTAGGGTATCGGCCACAGTAATCCTTTTGGCCTTTTACCTCTCTTATTTAGGATACTTAGTAGTACCTGCCGTAGGACCTCGTTTCACTTTGCCTCATCAGATCCCTCTCCAGGGAGTGTTCCTCACTCACGAGCTCAAGGACCTCCTAAATATCTTAGAACCCACCCCCCACGATTGCTTCCCCAGCGGCCATACCGCTGTAGCCCTGGCCTGCGTCTTCTTAGCAGCCAGGTACAATCGAAGGCTCTTCTGGATTTACGTGCCCACCGTCTCCAGCCTCATTTTTTCCACAGTATACCACCGGTATCACTATGTGATAGATGTAATAGCAGGTATACTTCTGGCTTTAATCGCCTGGTGGTGGGGTAATTGGCTTTTCTCATGGTGGGAGGACCACACCCAGAACCACGAGGGATAAGGACTACCTGGGAGGGACCTTGAGGGCACCAGAGGAGCTTGCCGGCACACCTTCCCCCCAAGAATCTCAAAGGGGAGTGGCAGGGGCCACCCTCACCATCGGCTCCTTTACCCTTATAAGCAGGATCCTGGGTTTCGCCCGGGACATACTCATAGCCAGTCTCTTGGGAACCTCCAACACCGCCGACGCCTTCTTTGTAGCCTTTCGTATTCCCAATCTCTTCAGAAGACTCCTGGGGGAAGGGGCTCTAAGTGCCGCTTTCATACCTGTCTTTACCCAGTATCACCTCAAATCACCTCAGGAAGAGACCCAAGAATTTTTAAACAGCGCTTTTTCCTTCTTCTTCACCATTTTGCTAATCCTCCTAATCACAGGGGAGGCCTTCACCCCATGGCTGGTAAAAATCACTGCTCCAGGATTCTCCCGCATTCCAGCCAAAATGGCCCTCACCGTATCCCTCACCCGCATCACCTTCCCTTACATCTTCTTCATAGGTCTGGCTGTTCTCACCATGGCCCTCCTCAACGCCCTCCAGCGATTCGCCATTCCCGCCTTCAGCCCGGTGCTCTTAAACCTCTCCATGATTGCCGCCTTACTCCTGGCCTACAAAAAACCGGGGGCCGTCTTCTTTCTGGCCTGGGGGGTGATAATAGGAGGAATCCTTCAGTTTTTTCTCCAGGCAGGAACCATCTATAAAATGGGGTGGAGGCTCAAGCCCACCCTAAACCTTTTCCATCCTGGCGTATTAGAGACAGCCACCCTTATGCTCCCATCCGTTCTGGGTTTAGCGGTAAACCAGATTAACACCTTTGTGGACACTATCCTGGCCTCCCTTCTTCCGACAGGGAGTGTCTCCTATCTCTACTACGCTAACAGACTGGTCCAGTTCCCTCTGGGTCTCTTTGGCATCGCTTTAGGAACAGCCATACTCCCTACCCTCTCTCGGCAACAAACCTTAGAAGACAGAGCGTCCTTCAAAGAAACCTTCACCTTTGGCCTCTCCTTAGTTCTCTTCATCACTCTCCCTGCCCTAATGTGGCTCCTCATATTTGCCACACCCACCATATCCACCCTCTTCCAAAGATCAGCCTTCACTTGGAGGGCAGCCCAAGCCACAGGACAAGCCCTCTTTTGCTATGCCTTGGGACTGGGCTCCTTTGCCATGGTAAAAGTAGTGGTACCCGTTTTCTACGCCAAAAAGGATATGAAAACCCCCGTCAAAGTTGCTGTCATCACTCTATTCCTTAACATCATCCTCAACCTTATCCTAATGATTCCATTGAAACATGCGGGCTTAGCTTTGGCCACTTCCATAGCCTCAACCTTCAACCTGCTCCTCCTTCTCCTTATCCTGGACAAAAGGGGTGAAGGCCCCCATTGGAATTCCTTGGGAAAGGCCACTGTCAGAAACCTCCCCCCCCTCTTAGGCCTCATTGCAGGCTCCCTTTTGTACGTCCATTTTCTGCCCTTTCACCCTCAACAAGCCACTTGGGAGAAAGGGATGTGGATCCTGGGAGCCATACTTCAAGGAGGTGCCCTCTATCTTTTAGGGGCCTGGTGGACTAAGAGCCAAGAGCTGAAAGTCCTATGGGATATCCTCTTTAGAAAAACTAGCATGAAAGAGAGTTGATCCCTCCTCCCTTCTCACCACCAGCCTTCCCCCGTGCTTCTTAACCACTTCATGAAACACTGCCACGCTCCAATGGTGAAAGGCTGGCTCCTGTTGGGCATGAGCCCAGGGCTGAAACATGGTGACCAGAACCCCTTCCGGCACCTCCACCCCTCGAAGTTTAGCTACAAGCTCCATAACTCCATCCTTCACCTGGGCCTCTATCCCCAGGTCTCCCTTGAGGGGACAGAAGTCCCTGCAAGTCTGGTGGGCCCCCTTCACCATATAAAGAAGCCCCTTAGTGAAAAGGGTCTTATTTCCCTTCACAACAAAAGTGGAAGGGACCACATGAAAAGAGATCCCAAGAGAACCCAAATATCTGGAAAGATTTAACTTCTTGGCCTCCTCGCTCCAAACGAGATCGGGAAGAATCCGAATCACCTCCATAAGATCCAGAGACTCATATACATGCTCTCCCTTGACCCTGATGAAATCTGTGTACTCGTCCACGGCCTCCTCCAGGTTTTCCAAGGCCTCCTCCATCATCCGAAAATAGGGATTGCCTTCCTCATCCATGCACTCCTTGGAGATGATCCTCAAATAACCACCCAAAGGCATCACGGCATTGCGCACGGTATGAGCCATATACCTGGAAACCCCCTCTAAAACCTTCAGCTCCTCCACAGCACGGCGGTGGGTAATATCGGTAAAGGTCCTGATCACCCCCCTGGTCCCTCTATCAAGACCCCAAGGATAGGTCCTCACCTCAAAGACCCTCTTCTCACCACCTATGAGAAGAACCAACTCCTCCTCCTCTCCCTCTCCCTTAAACATCACCCGCTTGCAAGAGATACCCCTGCAGGGAATGAGGGATCCTTGGATGACCTCGTAGCACTTCTTTCCTTCATACTCACCGGGAATCCTAAAAAGCTCTCTCATGTATCTGTTCAAAACCAGAATGTTCATCTCATCATCTATCACCAAAATACCCTCATAAAGGGCATCAAAGGCCGCACCCAGAATCGCCCCAAGCTCCTTGAGCCTTCTATCCTTTTCCCTGGCCCTAACCCTGAGCTTAGCTAGACTCTTCTCATGGGGGGATATCTTCTTAATTTTCCGAGCTTTTACCTGGGACATTCTTTTCCTTCCCCCTCCAAAGGCAAAAAGATCAGGAAGGTAACACCCACAGGAGGATTGTTCACCACCTCTATTTTACCTCCATGAAGCTCGGCAATCCTCTTGGCAATAGAGAGTCCCAAGCCAGTACCCGTGCTTTTGGTGGTAAAAAAGGGATTGAAAATGTTAGACAAATCCTTTTCTGGAATGCCTCCTCCTGTATCTGAAACCTCCACCCTCACCATCTCCCCGCCCTGTTTTACTGCCCGAGAGGTGGAAACCGTGATGGATCCCTTCCTTCCAATGGCTTGCAGGGCATTAGAAATAAGGTTCATAAAAACCTGCCTTATCTGAGGAGGATCTACATATACAGGGGGAAGGGCCCTATCCAGCTTCTTAACCACTATGATGTTTCTATCCCTCAACTCCTCAGCATGGAGAAAGAGCACATCGTCCAAAAGGGCATTGATGTCCGTGAGTCTCTTCTTAAGACGGGGAACCTTAGAATAACCCAATACGTTGGAGAGAATCTTTTCGGCCTCCTCCACCTCTTTGAGGATGGTCTTGGTGTAAACCTTATCGGGACAGTCCTCAGCCATCTTGTCATGAAGTCTCTTGGCAAATCCCCCAATAGCCACCAAGGGATTCTTAAGATCATGAGCCACCCGGGCAGCTAACTCTCCCAGTGTAGCCAATTTCTCAGAATGAAAGAGCCTCTCCTGAGCATCCTCCAGATCCTCGCTGGTCCTTTTCAAAGTCTCCTGAAGCCTCCCGCTCTCTAAAGCCAATGCCAACTGATGGGAAAACATGGTGAGAAACTGCATCTCTTCAGCCTCTAAGGAAGCACTCTTGCCCACCACCAGGGCCCCCACCAGGGTCTTTTCTCCCATCAAGGGCAAAGCCACATGGAACACACCCCCTTCACAAAAGGGTAAGTCCTTGGCAACGTTGGAAAGATGAAGGGCCTCACCTTTTTCCAGCTCCTTTAAGAGGTAATCAGGAAGGCTAACCTCCCTGATATCCCGAAAGGCAGGAGAAGACTCTACCCTTTTAAGGTACTCCTCTTCTATCTCCCACTCCCTATCCCCCCAGGGGGAAAGACCAAACCAGGAAATGCCTATGAAACCCTTCAAACACCCGGTAGAGGAATAATGAAGAAAAAGAAAGGCCTGGGGAAGACCCAAACCCTTCTGAGGATCGGTAAGGGCTCTAAGGGCCAAAAGGGCTCTCTTCCTAAGCTCCGATGTCATTCTATAAGCATTACCCACCTGATACAAGATAGAGAGAAAGCGAATCTGCCTCTCCCTCTCATCCACCAAACCTTTAAGGCGCTCGTAAAGGGCAATATTCTCTAAAAAAGTACCAGCTAGTTCCGCCAGTATGTGAATCACCCGCTTCTGATAACGATTGAAGCTCGTCCTTTTGGGAAGGTAAAGCTCTATCACACCCCAGTTACCCTTAGGAGACTCCAAGGAAACCACCCACCTCTTAAAAAGATCTTCACTGTAATAGCGTATCAAATCCCCCTTATCCTTAGTCTCCCTAACACCATAGGTGCGGTGACCCTGAGTATCGAAAAGGGTCACACTCACATAAGAAGCCTTAGAAAACCTCTTGGCAAAATGGGCCAGTTTTTCACCCATCTCCTCTCTATCCAAGGTAGATCCTAATTCCCTACCCGCAGAGTAGAGATCCAGAAGAAGCCGGGATCCCATCTTTAATTCTCTCTTGGACTGGAGATTCCTAAGGAACTGATCCACCTGGCCTGTTACTACCTGAAGGAGCAATCTGTCATTGGGGGACAGCTCCCTCTTTTTCACTACAAGATCCCCCCTTGGCTCATTCCCATGAAGCAAGGTAAATATTTCAAATTCCTCCTTCTCACCCTCCAAAGCCTTTTTATAAGAATTGGAGTCCAAGCCCTCCGGCCATAGATAAACCTGCCCTGGCATAAAGAGGCATATGCCTTCCAAAGAAAGGGCTTCGCCCACTAAAGCCAAAATCTCCCTGATGCCCCTCTTAAAGCTAGCTTGGCTACATATAATACCACATATCCTTAAAACCAGATCGAGAGGTTCCATCTTGTATCTCCCTTTACTAAGGATAATGCAAAAGTGAGGTATTATCAAAGCTTACAGATTGGAGAATCCGCCTTTTTCCTAAGGTTGAAACCTTAGAAAGGTAAAAACCCCATTTAGGATATTCCCCAAAAAGCCAAGACTGCAAACACCAAAAGCGTAAAATACATCCCTAAAAGGCAAGCCAAGCAAAAGAGCTATAGGAAGCAGAAAGGGCACTCCCTGGAAAGATACCCAATTGAAATATGCCTACTACAACGATAAGCAAGGCAATAACGGCGGCAGGATGAATGGAAAAGGCATACTCCTCCTTCGGTTCTACCATATACATCACATAAACCACCTTTAGGTAATAGTAGGCAGCCACGGCGCTGTTAAAAACAGCTATAATGACCAAGGGTATAAGCCCCGATCTTATTCCAGAGGCAAATACATAGAACTTACCCATAAAACCTGCCGTCCCCGGGATACCTGCCAGAGAGAAAAAGCATATGGCCATAGCCGCTGCCAACACAGGTCTTTTAGCTGCCAAGCCAGCATAATCCGAGATGTCCACGAATCTCTCTCCCTGACGACCTACCAATGACACGACACCAAAGGCCCCCAGATTCATAAGGGAATAGGCCAACATATAAAATATCACCGCCGCTCCTCCTTGCCTGGAGGCAGCAGCCACACCCACCAAAGCATATCCGGCATGGGCTATGCTGGAGTAAGCCAGAAGACGCTTAATGTTTTCCTGGCGAAGGGCTGCAAAGTTTCCAATAACCATGGAAGCCACCGATACCACGGTAACTATGACTACCCAATGGGCCTTCAAGGGATACAGCGCCATTCCCAAAAAGCGAAGCATCACCGCAAAAACAGCTACCTTGGCTGCTGTAGCCATGAAACCAGCTACAGGAGCAGGGGCACCGCCATAGACGTCAGGGGCCCACCCATGAAAAGGCGCTGCCGAGACCTTGAAGAAAAAGCCCACTAACACCAATACAACCCCCACAAGCAGCGTAGCGGAAGGAGAAGCAGTGGAGACAAACCGAGCTACATCCTGAAAATAAAGGCTCCCCACAACACTATATATGAAAGCCAACCCCATAAGGAAAATGGCTGATGCAAACCCGCCCAAGAATAGGTACTTCAAAGCCGCCTCATTGCACAGGTCCCTTTGACGCACAAAACCTGCCAAGGCATAGAGGGCAATGGAAAGAACCTCCAATCCCACGAAAAAGAGGATAAGGTGCTGGGCCGAAGTCATAAAGAAAAGCCCTATAACTGAAAAAAGAATAAGGGCGTAATACTCTCCCAGGTTCCGACCTTCTTGGCGAAGGTACCCAGGGGAAAAAAGGAAGGTGAGACCAGCAATAAGGATGTATATAAGAAAAGTAATGATAGATAGTTTATCAGTTATTAGGGTATGAGCAAAGGTAAGACTATGCACATTCCAAAGGCCCAAGGAAAACCAGGCGGCCAGGGCTAGCCCCACCAATCCCAGATAGCCATAGTGACTCTCCCTTCCCTTGGCACCAAAGACATCTACAAACAGCACCACCACCCCCGTAACTAAAAGCACAATAACGGGCAACAAAGGGCGAATATTGACAGACAACGCTTGAGTAGTCATGGCCTCACCTCAACCTTGCGTTCTTCCACTACGGACGCCGCCAGGGAAATCTTCCCCTTTATTTCAGGATTATGCTCCATGGCCACAGCTGTATCCCCCTTAATCTGGGCAATGAAATGGGCAACGGAAGGCTCCATCCTCTGTAAAACTGGCTTTGGATAGATGCCTATCCAAAACATGGGAATGCTGAACATGAGGCAGATCACAACCTCCCTAAGCCCAAGGTCCTTCAAAGAAAGATTTTCCTTAACGGTGATTTCATGGAAAAAGACCCTCTTAACCAGCCAAAGCATGTAACAAGCAGAAAGCACCGAAGTTGTAGCCCCCAATGCCCCATAAATAGGATACGCCTTAAAGGTTCCCACCAAGGCCAAAAACTCCCCAACAAAACCGTTTAACCCAGGGAGACCTATGGAAGAGAAGGTAGCAATCAGGAAAAAGGCAGAATATATGGGCATAACCTTGGCAATGCCTCCATAATCCTTTATAAGTCGAGTGTGTCTTCTATCGTAGGCCATACCCACCAGCAAAAAGAGGGCACCCGTAGAAATACCGTGGTTTACCATCTGGAGGAGCCCCCCAGAAACTCCTTGCAAGGTAAGGGCAAACATACCCAGCATAACCAAACCCAAGTGGGAAACAGAGGTATAAGCCACCAGTTTCTTCATATCATCTTGGACCAAAGCCACCAAGGCCCCATAGATAATGCTGATAATAGCCAGTATCAAAAAAAGATTACTGAACCGAAGGGCCGCATGGGGAAAGAAGGGCATACAAAACCGCATGAAACCGTAAGTACCCATCTTTAGGAGCACACCAGCAAGAATCACCGATCCGGCAGTAGGGGCTTCCACGTGGGCATCGGGCAACCACGTATGAAAAGGGAACATGGGCACCTTAATAGCAAAGGCCAAGGCAAAGGCCAAAAAGAGCCATGGGGCAAGAGACGGGGAAACAGGCGTTGATAGAAGCTTGGCTAAACTGAAGGTGAGCTCCCCCGCCACCCGATAGTGATGATAATAAAGGAAAATGATAGAAACCAGCATAAGCACAGAACCCGCCATAGTATAAAGGAAGAACTTGATGGCGGCATATACCCTCCTGGGCCCTCCCCAGACGCCAATAAGGAGATACATGGGCACCAGCATGGCCTCCCAAAAGAGATAGAAAAGCAGCATGTCCAAAGCACAAAAGACACCAATCATGGTGGTCTCTAAAAGAAGAAAGGATATCATGTACTCCTTGATATGCTTCTGGATAGACCAGGAGGCCAATATAGAGAGCATAGTTAGAAAGGTAGTGAGAAGCACTAAAAAGAGGGTTATACCGTCTATCCCCAGGTGATAGTTGGCCCCCAGGATCTTGATCCACGGAATCTTCTCAACAAACTGAAAGTGATAAGTTCCCAAGTGAAATTTAAAATAGAGCGGGATGGAAAGAATAAACTCCGCCACAGTGGTTACAAAAGCCACCCAGCGAAGAAGGTCTTTGCTCTCCTTATCAACGAAGAGCAAAACAAGCACACCCACCAATGGGAAGAAGGTAATAATAGTCAAAACAGGATACGTAAAACCGCCCATCTCTCCTCTCCTCGCCTAAAATAGTCTGCCAATCCAGTAGATGACCACTGCTCCCATCAGGATCATCCAGGCATAGTCGGGGATATACCCCGTCTGAAACTGCCGGATGCCGCTCCCAGCCAGACGACAGAGCCTCCCCACCCCATTTACTGTGCCATCTATAATGACCACATCCACAAACTTCCACAGAAGGTAACGAGACCCATCCACCAAGGGATTGATAATAAAAGCGAAGTAAATCTCGTCCACATAGTACTTGTTATAGAGCAAGGTATAGACAGGCCTAAAGGTCCTGGCCATCCCCACAGGGTCAGGCATTTTCCTCATGTACATGAAATAGGCCAATATGATACCAGCTACCCCCATGATGACCGAAATAACCAAAAGCACATGCTCCACCCCTGCCCCAGCTTCCTCCCCATGGGCTGCTACTTCACCCAAAACCTTATTAAGGAACCCACCGATACCCCCATGGGGACCCAAAGCCAAAAGACCTACCACTGCTGAACCAACAGCCAGTACTATCAGAGGCACCGTCATCACTGGAGGCGATTCTTGAGCTATTTCATAGAGATGACTATCCCTAGGCTTACCAAAGAAGGTGAGAAAGATAAGCCTAAACATATAAAAAGCCGTGAGGAAAGCTGTAAAGGTTCCCACAAACCAAATCACCTTGTGTCCATGCATGAAGGCCCCCGCCAAGATCTCGTCCTTAGACCAGAAGCCTGATAAAGGAGGTATACCTGAAATGGCCAATGCCCCAACTATAAAGGTCCATCCTGTGATGGGCATCTTCTTGATAAGCCCTCCCATCTTCTGCATGTTCAGCTCACCGTGAAGCATATGCATCACCGAGCCAGCGCAGAGAAACATAAGGCCTTTGAAGAAGGCATGGGTAAAGAGATGGAAGATACCAGCAGCGTAAACCCCCACTCCAACACCAATAAACATGTAACCCAGCTGACTTATGGTAGAATAAGCCAAGACACGCTTGAGGTCATTGTTCACCAAGGCAATAGTGGCAGCCAATAAGGCGGTAAAAGCACCGATGGAAGCCACTATCTCAGCAGAGAAGGGGGCCAAATTGTAAAGGACATGGACCCTGGCCACCATGTACACACCCGCAGTGACCATGGTGGCAGCATGGATAAGGGCACTGACCGGGGTAGGGCCTTCCATGGCATCAGGGAGCCACACATAGAGAGGGAACTGGGCAGATTTACCAACGGCGCCAACAAAGAGAAAGAGGGTTATGAGGGTAATGATAAGGGGAGAAGCAAGAGAAGCCCTGGAAAAAACATCAGCAAACATCAAAGAACCATAGAACTTGTATATGGCAAAGAGACCGATCATGAACCCGAGATCTCCAAGTCTGGTAGTGACAAAGGCCTTCATACCTGCATTGGCCGCGCTGGTCTTCTCATACCAGTACCCGATAAGCAAGTAGGAGCAAAGGCCTACTCCCTCCCAGCCAACAAACATGAGTAAAAAGTTGTTAGCAGAAACCAGCAGGAGCATAAAAAATGTGAACAGGTTTAACCAAGAAAAGTATTTAGCGTAACCCCTGGGGGTCTCGTGCTCCATGTACCCAATTGAATAGAGATGAATCCAGGCAGCCACAAAGGAAACCGTGGCCAACATAACCGCCGATAGCTCATCAACAAGGAATCCAACGGGTATCCTGAAACTCCCCACCGGAATCCACGTATAAAGGTTCATATCACCATGAGCACCGCCTATCACCTTAGAAAGCACCACTAAGGAACATATGCATGAGGCAAAAAGGGCTGGCACCGCAATGAGATGGGCTTTCTTCTTGGTCACCCACAGAAAGATGCCGTTTATGGCTGCACCCAAAAGAGGAATAAAAACGGCCCCCACCACCCAAATCATCATATCTCCTCTCCTCTCACCACTTCATCAAGTGTGCCCGATCTACATCAACACCACCCCTGTTCCTGTAAAAGGTGGTGATGACCGCCATCCCAATGGCCGCCTCAGCAGCGGCCACAGCCATGACAAACAAGACAATGACCTGACCCTCTGCACTCCCCATGTGCCTGGACAACGCCATAAACAAAATATTCACCCCGTTGAGCATAAGCTCTAAACAGAGAAACATGACGATGGTGTTTCTCCTAACCATCAATCCCAACGCTCCCAAGAGAAAAACCAACACACTCAACACCGTATACTGAAAAAGCCCTACTCCCACCTTATACCCCCTACAGCTTCTTCTTAGCCAATGCCACAGCTCCCAAAGCAGCAACAAAAATGAGAACGGAAACCAGCTCAAAGGCCAGCATGTAACGGGTGAAAATGAGATGGGAAATCTCACCTATGGACACACCGTGGGATCCCCCTTTCACCCATCCCTTCCACTCCACACCAAGGACAACCACTTGAATAACAAAGAGGACAACAGCGCCTAAGCCGAACAAGAACCTCCAAGGCGCTATCCTATCCTCATACTCCCCTTTGTGCAGGTTCATGAGCATGAGAACAAAAAGGAAAAAAACCATGATGGCTCCAGCGTAGACGATGACCTGGAGCATAGCAATGAAGGGAGCCCCCATAAGAGCCAAGTACATAACAGCAGTAATACACAAATTAGCCAACAGAGAAAGGGCCGAATAGACGGGATTTTTGAGAAAAACTACCCCCAAAGCCGAGAGGAGAATCAACACAGCCAAAAAGAAAAAAAGCACATCCCAAAGATTAATAATCATAGCTACTCCCCACCCGTTTTCTCTAAGAGCCAATTCTTTTCCTTTAACAGATGCACTCTACCAGGACCCGGTACCGTTAACTCATAATCCTGGGTCATCTCTATTGCCCCTCGGGGACAAGCATCCACACACAAGCCGCAAAATATACATCTACCATAATCAATGGCGTAATACTCAGCATACTTACCCACATCAGAGCGCTTAAACTCGGGATCCTCCTTCCCATAGAGCTTTATTGCATACGCAGGACAAATCTCCTCACAGAGACCACAGGCACAGCATCTCTCTCTTCCATCCTCATCTACCTTGAGAATGTGCCTCCCCCTGTATCTATCCGAGACCTGCCTTTTCTCGTATGGATATTTTATAGTGATATGAGGCTTAAAGAGATGGCCAAAAGTGACGCTCAATCCCTTAATCAACGGCCCAATCATGACTTAAATTCCCCCTTGGAGAAATAGCATCACACCACCTGTTGCCACTATGTTCAACAGAGTTAAAGGCAAAAGATACTTCCAGGAAAATCCCATGAGTTGATCGTATCTGAACCGAGGATAGGTCCACCTAACCCATAGTAAGAAAAAGAATACGGCCACTATCTTAATCAGGAACCATATGGGTCCAGGAACCCAGGCCAAAAAGGAAACGGGGCTGTACCACCCGCCCAAAAAGAGACACACAGCCACAGCAGAGGTAACTGCCATATTGGCATATTCCCCTAAGAAGAACATGGCAAACTTCATAGAGCTATACTCAGTATGATACCCACCTACCAATTCCGATTCGGCCTCCGGTAAATCAAAGGGCAAACGGTTAAGTTCGGCAGTGGCAGCCACCATATATAAAATAAATGCCAAGGGCTGATACGCCACCAGCCACATGTTTTTCTGATAATGGACGATATCCACTAAACTAAAAGAACCCACAATCATGAGCACGCCCATGATAGAAAGCCCCAGTATAAGCTCATAGCTGATGAACTGAGCAGCAGATCTCAAACCACCAAGCAAAGGGTACTTGGAATTGGCAGACCACCCACCAAACACGATGGCATAGACAGAAAAAGAAGACACGGCCAACAGGTAAAGAACGGCCACATTTATATCAGTAATCACCAGATTGATCTTATGCCCAAAGAGGGTAATGCTCTCCCCAAAAGGAATAACCCCTATGGCCAAAATGGCAGGAATAATAGCTATTGTAGGGGCCAAAAAGTAGAGGAACTTATCGGATTTGCTCGCTACAATATCCTCTTTAAAAAAGAGCTTAAGGCCGTCGGCAAAGGGCTGCAAAAGCGCATGGGGACCGCAGTACATAGGCCCCAGCCTATCTTGAATATGGCCGGAAACCTTCCTCTCAGCTAATGTCCCATACGCAACTATCAACATGAGCACCGCAAACAGCACTAACAGCTTAACCAATGCCACTATGATAGCCAGTAACATAGCTCACTCCTTAATGTTACTTAACCTGATTCCCTGGTACCAAGAACCCTTCAAGGTACTTGTCAAGGGAAAATCCGAGAATCCCAAAGAGACCAATGCCCCACCCTTAGGCACCTCGTCTTTGACCAAAAGCTTCATATGGAATTGAAGATCATCCGACTCCATTATCACCCTATCGCCCTCCTTAAACCCTAACTCCCCAGCATGCTCCGGATTCAAAGCAACCCAGGGCTCAGGTTCCAGATGTACAAAGGCATTGCAAAAATCCATCTTCACTCCCATCTTGTAAAAGGGATAATCAAACAGAGCAGGAATATCCCCTCTCAATAAATCTTCCTTAGCACTCGACACCTGGGGAGCCTTCAAAACCTCCTTGGAGAGCTCTTGAAAAACCAAAGAAGATACATCCTCTATCTGTTGAAAATCTCCCAAGGGCTTACCCCATTCCCGTGATAATTCCATAGCCACTTGCCAGAGAGACAAAGAATCTCCCTTGGGCTTAATAGCCCTCTTACGCTTTTGAGGTTCCCAAAACATGTTCAGCACGGTGCCTCCATCCTCTGCAAAACTGGTAGCGGGTATAAAACAATCCGCATAGGCAACGGTCTCCGTAAAGAACATGTCATGCACAACCAACAGGTCCAAATTAGAAAAGGCTTCCTTTATCAAAGATCCATAAGGATAGTCTCTAAAAAGATCCGTGGAGGAAACAAAAAGGGCCTTTACCTCTCCAGATACACACTTGTTCAATATATCTTCCACGGTTTCTCCATTGGGTGACCAGAATCCCATTTGAAAAGCCCCTTTAGGATTACCGCCCCAATCCAAAAAGAGGGGAACCACATTCAACCTCCCACCCAACCTCTTTAAGAGATCCCTACCAGCGGGGCTGAGTCTATTTCCCCCCAAAAGAAGAGGCTTCTTGCCCTCCAATCCCTGGGCAATCTCTTTAACCGTCTCTTCAGAAATCCCGCTTCCCTTTACTAAGGGGCTATACTCTTTCCCCTCCAAAGCCAGCAGAAGGGCTTCCAGCAATTTCTCTTCCCATCCCGGTAAGGGATTAGCATGCACAGTGGCAAACTTGTAGAGAAAAGAATCAGCAGTTACCAATAGATAAAGGGGAGATCCCCCTTCCTTACACCCTTTACCGATACTGAGGGCTAAAACTGGATGATGAAGACTCACATCCTCTCCCACCACAAAGTAGGCCTCTGCTTTCTCCACATCCTCCAAGGAGTTTACAGAAGGCTTCTCAGGGTAACCCTTTTCACCATAAAGCCTGTAATCCACATACTCGCTACCCAACACCTCCCTCATAAACCTTCCCATAAGAAGGTAGTCCTCACACGTGAGATGGGGAGATGCTAATGTTGCCACTTGGCCACCATTACCAACAATCTCTCTTAGTCTCTCAGTCACGAAAGTGAAAGATTCTTCCTTCGCAATACCCCTCAGCTTATTCCCTTCCCTCTTTAGAGGAACAGCGATCCTTTCCCCATGATTTGCAAACTCAAAACCATAACCCCCCCTGTCACAAATCCAAGGGGAAGGATAAGCTGTTTGATGCCGAATCTTCAAAAGCTGATCATCCCTCTGGCCCAAATCCAACCAACAACCTATTTCGCAATGGGGACACACACTAGCAGTAAAATCCAGCTTCCATATACGGGTTTTATACCGATAAATATTAGACGTTATAGCTCCCACAGGACACAAAGCCTCCATATTAAAGGTGTAACGATCAGCAAAGGTCTCGCTCTCATAGGGACCTACTATCGTCCTATGTCCCCTCTCATAGGCACCCCAGTTGGTACCCCCCATCACCTCGGAACCAAACCTGACACACCTTCTGCAAAGAACGCAGCGGCTCATCTGATGAACAATTAGGGGCCCTAAATACCGGGTAGGGTACTTATGGGGCTCATCATGAAGGCGCTTTACCGGCTCTCCATACTTAAAAACAAAGTCCTGCAACTCACATTCACCCGCTTGATCGCACACGGGACAATCAAGAGGATGGTTCACCAAGAGAAACTCCAACAGCCATTTTCTGGCTTCTTGAACCTTTTCGCTATTGGTATAGATCTCCCAACCATCCTGGACTTCTGTTATGCAAGCAGGCATAAGTTTAGGAGCACCTTTGACTTCCACCAAGCACATCCTACAGATGCCCGCCGGCTTCAAATATGGATGATAACAAAAGGCCGGGATATCAACACCAATGCGGTTGGCAGCATTTAGTACAGTCGTCCCTGCGGGAACTTCAATTTCTATTCCATCAATAACTACCTTGGGCATCTCAGGGACCTCCTAAGTTACTTGTCTACATCTCCGAGCACAATATCTAAGGTACCTATTATAGCAGCCATATCGGCCACCTTATGGCCCTTAGAGAGGAGGGGAAGAGTTTGAAGGTTCATGAGAGATGGCAGCCTAATCCTCAGCCTAAAAGGCTTAGGACCCCCGTCACCTACTACATAAAACCCCAACTCCCCTTTAGGAGCCTCTATGGACTGATAAACCTCACCTACAGGAGCATGGAAGCCCTCACACACAAGCTTGAATTGATGGATAAGGGCCGCCATATCCCTATGTTCTCCCCTAACCAAATCCGGATCAGGAAAGAAAAGCTTACCCTCGAGAGCATGTATAGGACCCTCCGGTAAACCCTCCAAGGCCTGAAGAATAATCCTCCTACTCTGCCTCATCTCCTCCATTCTCACTAAGTACCTGTCATATGTATCACCGTGCTCACCCGTAGGGATCTCAAAATCAAACTGCTCGTATCCCGAGTAAGGATATACCTCCCGTATATCCCATCTGAGCCCGGAACCTCTAAGCATGGGACCCGTAGCCCCGTAAGCTATCGCATCCTCCTTACTCAAAACCCCCACATTCACCGTTCTCAACTTCCATATCTTGTTTTTGGTAAGAAGATTTTCGTACTCCTCAATCTTGCCAGGAAGGATATCCAAAAACGCCTTCAGCTTGGGAATAAAAGCCTCAGGCAAATCCCATCTCACCCCCCCCACCACAAAGTAGCTTTGATGCATCCTCACACCAGCAACCATCTCCAAAAGCTCATAAGTGATCTCTCTCTCACGGAAGGTGTAAAGGAAAACTGTTACAGCACCAATATCCATGGCGTGGCTACCCAGCCATATCAGGTGACTGGCAATCCGAGCCAGCTCAGCCATGATCACCCTGATATACTGAGCACGAGGTGGCACCTTAATGCCAAGCAACTTTTCTACCGCCAAGCAATAGGCAAAATTATAAGCAGGACAGGCCAGATAATCTAACCTATCTATCAGAGGAATCACCTGCTGATACGTTTTAGACTCTGCCAGCTTCTCCGTACCCCTGTGAAGATACCCTATGACAGGTTGGGCATCTACAACCGTTTCTCCCTCCAGATCCAAGATGACCCTCAACACACCATGGGTACTGGGATGCTGAGGCCCCATATTGAGGGTAACTGTCCTTCTCTCAGCCCGCTCTGTGGTCACACTCATCATCTACTCCTCAAAATCATAACCTTCAGTAGGATAGTCTTTCCTCAAGGGATGACCAGGGAAATCCTCTGACAAATAAAGCCTGGTAAGATTCGGGTGACCTTCAAATTCTATACCAAACATGTCGTAGACCTCCCGTTCCATCCAATCTGCTCCAGCCCAAAGCCCACAGGAGGAAGAAACAGTCTCACCTTCCTCCAAACCTACCTTCACCCGGAGCTGGACTTTAGAATCCATGTTTCTCAAGTGATAGACCACATAAAAACGAGGGCTCTCGCCCTCACCCATATCCAAACCACAGAGATCCACCAAACAATTGAAACCGAAGTCCCTTCTCAGAAGTTCCAGGGCCTCAAAAAGGGAAGATTTATCCACCACCCAGGTATGCTCTCCTCTAAATTCCGCCTCGTTTATCACCGCCCCTTGCAAACACTCCTTTGCCTCATCCAGCCAATCCATAGCAATCACCTGTAACTATATCTTATTTTGAAAAGATTCTTTCTCTATCTTCTTCTGAAGCATCAGAATAGCCTGAAGCAAAGCTTCAGGCCTAGGGGGACAGCCAGGAACATAGAAATCCACTGGCACTACCTTGTCCACACCTTGCACCACAGCGTAACTCTTATATATACCACCGCCAACAGCACAGGCCCCCATAGCTATAACCCACTTGGGATCGGGCATCTGATCATAAACCCTCTTAAGGACAGGAGCCATCTTCTTAGTAAGGGTGCCAGCGACTATCATGAGATCAGCCTGCCTAGGAGATGGTCTAAACACCTCCGCTCCAAAACGGGCCATATCATAGTGAGAAGCAGCCGTAGCCATCATCTCAATAGCACAACAGGCTAAACCAAAGGTCACCGGCCAGATAGACCATTTTCTGGCCCAGTTCACTGCCTTATTTAGGGAAGTAATGAGCACTCCCCCCTTTTCCAACATTTCAAGCTCGGCCTCTGTTACGCTCTCCTCTACCAACCTCTCCTCAGGCTTCACCAACCTGGGGATCTCTACCTTTTCAACAGGAGTTCTCTTCACTCCCATTCCAAAGCCCCCCTCCCCCACACATAGACAAAGATAGCCAAGAATATAGCGATAAAAACCACCATCTCCAAAAAACCAAAGAGCCCCAGTCTTTTGAAACTCACAGCCCAGGGATAGGTAAAAACAACCTCTATATCAAAAACAAGAAAGAGAAGAGCAACGATGTAGTAATGAATGAAAAAGGGAGCCCGGGCATCTCCGATGGGATCCAAACCACACTCATAAGGAGAAAGTTTGATAGAATCGGGTCGCTTTGGTCCCAGTAAAGCAGAGGCCAAAACAGCAAATACCCCAAAACCAACTCCCAACAAGAGCACAAGGATCAATGGCCAATACGCTTCTCTCATTGGATATCCCCCAAAAATCGAAGGCTACATATCACCCAGTCCCCAGCCATGTCAATAGAGAAAATTGTTTTTTTCACAATATCTCCTCCACCTAACCTGCAAGTGCGTGCAGATAGAGCAAAACAATCTTCCTTAATTAACAGCCTCTACCTTTTCCAGTTCCTCTTCCTCTTCTATCTCCTCTGGAGGTCTATCACAGTGGAGGCACCTCTTAGCCTCTTCAACGGCCTGATCCAACGAAAGGCCCTCATTCACCTCCACGAAACTTTTTCTATCCTCCAAAGGCAACATGCAAGGCTTCGCCCGGGGGAGAGTCACCAGATAAGCCTCCTCATCATAGGTGGTTCCAACCACTTCCCTTTCGGGGAAGGGAATTTTACCTTCATAACCAAAGTATTTGTCGATCTCCATAGCAGCTAACCTTCCATGGGCCACGGCTTCCACCACCGTGGCAGGGTTAACTGCGTCTCCCCCTGAAAACACGCCAGGGATGCTGGTCTTCATAGTCCTATCATCCACTTGCACAAATCCCCATTTATTGAAAAGCTCTTCTTGGGCATCCAGTCCTTTAGTTAAACCCTGACCTATACAAGGAATCAAGGTATCGGCCTCTATAGCAAAATTGGAGCCTTCCACAGCAACAGGTCGCCTCCTGCCACCCCTATCGAAACCCCTGGTCTCCATGCGAACGCACTCTACCCCCGTCACCTCGCTCTCACCTAGCACTTTAACAGGCGTAATGAGGAAATTGATCTTGACACCCTCTTCCAAAGCCTCTTCAATTTCCTCAGGAAAGGCAGGCATATCGTTCTTAGTGCGACGATAAATAATGCTCACCTCCTCAGCCCCCAACCTAAGGGCGGTCCTGGCAGCGTCAATGGCAGTATTACCACCTCCCACTACCACGACTTTATTCCCAATCTCCACCTCCTTACCTAGATTCACATCCCTCAAGAAGTCTATGCCGTGGTACACGCCAGGCAGATCCTCGCCTGGCACATTCAGTTTATAGGAGGTATGAGCACCAACCCCCACGAACACAGCCTTATAACCCTCGTCAAAGAGGTTCTGAAGGCTATCCACCTTGTGGTTCAGCTTAAGATCAACCCCCGCCTCCACAATTCTTTCTATCTCCCTATCCAGCACCTGGGGGGGCAACCGGTAATCAGGGATACCCACCCTCATCATACCTCCCGCCACTGGCAAGGCTTCAAAAACAGTAGGCAAGTAGCCTAAACGGGTAAGATAAAAGGCGCAGGCCAAACCTGCCGGTCCAGCCCCTATTATAGCCACTTTCTCCTTTTTGGGATCCTCAGGAGGCCCCCAGGGACCCGCATCTTTCAATGCCCAGTCAGCAAAGATCCTCTTGATCTCCCTTATGGCCACCGCCTCATCAAACTTCTCCCTGTTACACTTCTTCTCGCAAAAGGCAGGACACACCCGGGAGCAGGCCGCAGGAAAGGGATTGTTCTCCATGTGAACGTAGTAAGCCTCGGGTATCTTATTTTCCGCTACCAAGGCTACATACCGGGCAGGATCCACACCAGCAGGACAGGCATTCTGACAGGGGGCATAAAAGAGGGCAGCGCATACACCAGCAGGACATTTTTTGTCCACGATATGAGCAATATACTCATCTCTGAAATACCTCATAGTGGAAAGGACAGGATTGGGAGCAGTTCCCCCCAAGGCGCAAAGGGATGTGTTAATTATGAGGTGCCCCAAGGTATCCAGGGTGTCTAAGTCCTCTATCTTGCCTTCACCGTTGGTAATCCTCTCCAAGATATTCAGCATCTGCTTTAGACCCACACGACAAGGTACACACTGACCGCAGGACTCCTCCACACAAAATTCCAGGAAAAACTTGGCTATATTAACCATGCAGGTATCTTCATCAAGAACAATCATACCACCAGAGCCCATAATTGCGCCCAGTTCCTTCAAAGATTCATAATCTATGGGAGTATCCAAGTAAGGAGCAGGGATGCAACCACCCGAAGGACCTCCCGACTGTATAGCCTTAAACTTCTTGCCTTTGGGAATACCCCCACCAATATCGAACACCATCTCCCCCACGGTGGTGCCCATGGGGACCTCCACCAATCCGATATTGTTCACCTTACCCGTAAGGGAAAAGACCTTGGTGCCCTTACTCTTTTCCGTACCCATGCTGGCATACCAGTCACCGCCGTTCCGGATAATAGGGGGAATATTGGCATAAGTCTCCACATTATTGATATTGGTGGGCTTGCCCCAAACGCCCTTATTGGCAGGAAATGGAGGCTTGGGTCTGGGCTCTCCCCTGCCTCCCTCCACAGACTTGAGCAAGGCCGTCTCTTCTCCACATACAAAGGCACCTGCCCCAATCCTTATCTCCACATCGAAGTCGAACCCCGTATCCAGAATGTTTTCACCCAAGAGTCCATACTCCCGGGCCTGGCTCATGGCTATTTCCAGCCTCTCAATGGCTATGGGATACTCTGCCCTTATGTAAATGTAGCCCTTCTTCACGTTTCCAATAGCGTAAGCAGCTATGGCCATGCCTTCCAATACCCTATGGGGGTCGCCCTCCATGACGCTCCTGTCCATGAAGGCCCCGGGGTCGCCCTCATCGGCGTTGCAAATTATATACTTCTCATTACCAGGGGCCTTCCTGGTAAACCCCCACTTGAGTCCTGTGGGAAAGCCGGCGCCACCTCTGCCCCTCAGGCCGCTCTTTGTCACCTCCTCAATCACCTGCTCAGGGGTCATCTCCATTAAAACCTTAGCCAAAGCCTCGTACCCGTTCTCGGCAATGTACTCATCTATGGACTCAGGATCTATCTTACCCGCATTTTCAAGAACTATCTTGTGCTGCTTGGCGAAGAAGCTGTACTCCATCATGCTCCTGACCACCTGCCCAGTGACCTCGTGGAGGAGCATCCTCTCCACAGGCCTTCCTTTGAGCAAATGCTCCTCCACAAGAAACGGCACATCCTCAGGCTGAACCCTGGCATAGAGAAGCATATCAGGATAGATCACCACCACGGGGCCCAAATCACAGGTCCCTCCACATCCCCTTTTTACTACCTTCACCTCAGCCTCTAAGCCCCTCCTCTTTATCTCTTCTTCAAAGGCTGCCCTGACCTTAGGAGACCCACTGGCCACGCAAGCCGTACCCTCACAAATTAAGACATGGGTTCTATAAATCATTGCATCCTCCCTTAGTGATCATGGCTCTATTCTAAAGGCGTAGAGACCACATATTCCTTCACGGTTTCACCCCTTATTATGTGGCTTTCTATGATCTCTTTGGCCTTTTCAGCAGTGAGATTGCAGTACATCACCTTTCTCCCTTCTCTATCCTCCACCAAAGCCACGGGCTGAATAGGATCGCTTCCCATGAACCCCGTCTGGGTCACCACTACATTGTGGAGATCATGCTCTTCTATTGCATCCAAAAAGGCCTTTAACACCTCTCTGGCGCCAGCGGCTATCCCTGAGGTTCCCATAGGAACGACTATTCTATAGTCATACTCCCCCTCCCTTATGTCCATCTTCTTCTTAGCCTGCTCCCTTATTTTCCTCAATTGATCCAAGGTTCTCACCTTCTCTGCCATAACTCACCTCCTACTCTGCTTTCATTACATCTCTAAGATTTTCGTTTATATAACCCCTTAAAAACCCGAGCACATTAGCATCAGACATGGGTACATCACCCAGCAAATCCTTCACCTTTTTGCTATCAAAAAGAAACTCACCTTTCCCCTCATACTTCACTACAAATCTGACCTCAGGGTTAGAAACAATAAGGGCAAAGAGGGTACCGGCTAAATCCCCCATAGGGGGACGATCTATGTGACTTAATCCAAACGCCGCTTCCAGGACAGTTCCTTTACCAGGGCTACTATCCAAACTGAAATAACCATCACAATGCTCGGCCACCCACTTAAACATCGGTATCCCCAAGCCCACCTTTCCACCTTGCTTAGTTGTATAAAATGGATCCTGAACCCATTTTAACTCTTTGGCAGTCATACCTCTGCCATCGTCCTTAACCCGCACCTTAAGGAGATCCCTGTCCATATCTTCATTTATGACGAGCTCTATCTTCCTCGCACCAGCGGCTAAAGAGTTTTGAAGTATGTCCATTATATGCAAGGCAAGTTCCTCCATCATGATTCATCTTGCCCCAATTCGAGAGAATTTGAAGAGCGATGAAGCACCTGAACCGCCTCCTTGCCCCTCTTCAAGGCCTGCATAAAACCCCACCACGAAGGCTCCTCCATGAAAAAGAGGGTAACAACAGCCCCTATATCTTCAGGGTAATGGGCATCTGAAGCGCTCACGATAGTATACTTCCGCAACTCAGGCCACTTAGCTACAGCTTGCTCCGGTGTTAGCGCCCGGGAAACCTCTACCGCCTCAAGATCCAAATAATCGGGAATAAACCCCAACTGGTTGATTACACCGTAGGAAGCCCTGTCCACATGGGCAGGAATGGGGAAACCCTGATAGTCCTTCACCATTCTGACGCATGCGTCAAAAGAGAGGGACAAGGAGTTAAGAAGGAGTTTCTCCTCAAATCCCACCACATTTTCATCCTCATCCACTATCACCTGATCCCCGAAATAGTCGGGGTTGTTCTTCACATCTGGAAGATACCCATAGATTACATCTCTAAAAGAGAAGACCGCATCAAGAGTTCCGAAATAAGCCAAAAGATGAACCTCCTCTTCCGTCTGGAGCTCCATTCCTGGAATGACCTGCACTCCTATCTTATCCCCTATCCTCTTGGCATACAACACGTTGTCACAAGTATTATGATCAGTAACAGCAATCATATGAATACCCTTCTCCTTGGCTTCTCTCACGATACGCCCTGGAGACATCTCCAGGCTCCCACAAGGAGATAAAGTAGAGTGTATGTGAAGGTCCGCCATATACCACTTCAAGAATCATCCTCCCCCCTCAAAAGCTCATACAACACCCCGGACAATTCAAATAAAGGTAATTTGGAAACAAGAATAGGAATCCCCTCTTTCTCCGCTTTATCCAATACTTCAGGTGAAGGAACTATACCTTTAGCAAGCACGATTCCCCCCAGATCACTTACTTTAGCTACAGCCACTATATTTAAATGCCTCTGAATAGTAAGCCACAAATCCCCTGCATTAGCACCAGCCATTACATCGGAAAGAAGGTCCGATGCATAGGCCCACCTCACCTCCCTGTCTTGGACATCCACACCCCTCGTCACTAATTCTAAATCCAATTTGTCTATAATATTTTTAAGCAGCATCTTTCCTCCTAAAAACCACAGAATATATCTTGGTTCCTTTGCCCATCTCCGACTCTATATGAAAAACATCAGACTTTTCCTTAATATTAGGCAAGCCCAAACCTGCACCGAAACCCAATTCTCTTATCCAGAGAGGAGCCGTAGAGTAACCAGGAGTCATGGCCTTTTCTACATCCTCAATACCCGGGCCATCATCTTCCACAACCACCTCCACTCTGTTAGGCTTAACCTCAACCTTCAAGTGACCACCCCTATCCGCGTAAGATGCCAGATTCATCTCAGCCTCAAAACAGATTATAGATACCTTTTTGATCACATCATCCTCGACCCCTATTTCTTGCAAGCGCCTCTTTATCTCTGTAGAAACTACGCCCACATTGTCCAAATCCCCACCTTTCAAAATCGCATAGTGAAGAACAACCTCCCAGCCTTCACTCAAAGATACTTCCCCTCTGAACACCGAATCCCTTTTAAGTACAACCTGCCGCAGGCCTCAAAGGTGGGGATAGGGGTACTTAATAACACTATACCGTTCTCCGTTGCCCAACTAATCACTTTCTCTTCAGTGGGCTTCTTACCCCTCACGTAGAGAATAGCCGGAATACCCATCACCTCCGCCACTCTCACTACCTGTGGTGCCACATTACTAGTGACAGTAAGGGCAGGTCCGCCTCTCAGAGCCAGAACATCAGACAGAAGATCCGCCGCACAAGCGGCTTCTATTTCCCTTCTTCCCTCTTCTTCCAGGTTCAAGAACTGGGCTTCCAATAGCTCAGCTACTTCCTTCAGTTTCACTCAATCCCTCCCTCTCATAGTACCCCTTCACTATATTCCAGGCCCGCTGGGGACTGAGCCTCCCGTAAACATCTTCACCAATCATAATAACAGGGGCAAGACCACAAGCCCCAACGCATCTCACGGTATTCACAGTAAACTTCTGATCTTTAGTGGTGCCCCCCACCTTAACCCTCAGCCTGTGACAGAGGGTTTCCAGCACATCCTTCCCCCCCTTCACGTGGCAGGCAGTTCCCAAACAGACACGGATCTCATACTCCCCTATGGGCTCTGTCCTGAAAAAGTTGTAAAAGGTTACCACGCCATAAACATGGCTGGGCGGAACCCCTAGTTCCTGGGCAACATACCCAATAATCTCCGGCGGAAGATAGCCAAAGACCCCTTGAGAAAAGTGAAGCACTTTAATAAGGGACCCAGGATCCCCCCTGAAATTCGCCACGAAGTCCTTAACCTTATTATGCTCCGGCGTGTCCGGCAGTTTCACCATTGCCCCCCTCCTTTAACGAGCACCAAATTCAAACCAGTGATAAACATCCCTCATGAGCTGTTCATAACTACCCTTCACACCCTCATAGAGTCGGGCATTCTCTATAGCAATAGTAGCCTGCTCAGCCAAAGCCTGAACAAAATCTACCTCATCCGCGCCAAAAGCCCGGGGGTTAGAAGTATAAAGTCTAAGAACACCAATCACTTTACCCCTCAACACCAAAGGAACACTAAGTATAGAAGCTACGCCTTCCTTTACAGCCGCCTCTTTATACTGGACCCTAATATCATGAGCTGCATCATAAACAGCTACAGGTTTACCCTCCATGGCATCGGCGACGCTTCTGTCAGCCTCAACGGGACCCTTCTTTAAATAATCCTCAGAGATGCCATAAGAAGCCACCAACTCCAATCGCTTAGACTCCTCATCCAAAAGCCGCAGAGTAGCACCCTTGACCCCCATCACTTCCGAAACCTTCTTCACCGCCCGGTCAAAAACTTCCTTGAGACTAAGAGTAGAGTTAATCAATCTACTCACTTCTTTGAAAGTCTCAAAATACTTCTTATACCTCCCCTCTTCTGCCATAAAAGCACCCCCCCCCCAAGGTACTATTCTGGGAGAGATTACTACCCCGGTGAAATCATTGTCAATAGAGAAAATGATTTCCTTCACAAAAGAGACTTAAGAACCCTCTTGCCTCTTCCTAATCCACTATCTTCAAGAGCTTCCATAGCAAAGCCATCCCCTTTTAAGACCCCCGCCTCAACAAGTCTTTACTGATTCTTATCCTTTATGCTAAAGGGTGGCCGCTTGAAGGAGAATTTCATGTTTAAAAAGCTGGGCGAGAATAGACTGAGCAAGAAGGCCTGGATTATTATCTTAGGCACACCCTTGGTCCTTATACTACTGCTGCTCCTCCTCTCTTTGGTTATAAGGTTGGGAAAATGAAAAGCAAAGAATGGAGCCTCTTCCTCTCCCTGGCACCCGGGGTGGGCGCTAAAACTTACAGCAGACTCATCACAGCATTAGGTTCCACCAAAGCCGTTTTTGAGGCTTCGAAGAGAGAATTAGAGGCCATTCCGGGGATCAGGCCTTCTGTCATAGAGACCCTACTCTCCCCGGGAACCTTATTAGAAAAAGGCAAAGAAGTCTTACGGGATTTACAAGAACACAAAATAGGTTATATTACCTTAGAACAAAAAGACTATCCTCTTTCCCTCAAAATCATCCCTTATCCTCCTCCAGTTCTTTACTACAAAGGGAACCCATCCACATTAAAGGAGCCATGTTTCACCGTGGTGGGTACCAGAGGGGCATCCCCCTATGGCTTGAACATGGCCTTTAACTTATCCAAGGGGTTAGCCCATGCTGGATTGGTAATCATTAGTGGCTTAGCCCGGGGCATAGATACCTCGGCTCACAAAGGGGCTCTTAGTACAGGGATCACAGCTGCCTTCCTGGGCTCTGGACTAGATACCCTTTACCCTCCAGAAAACAGAAGATTAGCCCAAAGCATTATAGAGAAAGGAGGTGCAATCTTAAGTCCCTACCCCCCCGGAACCCCACCGGAACGGGGGCATTTCCCAAGACGCAACCTCCTCATGGCAGCCTTGGGGACAGGGGTTTTGGTTGTGGAGGCCGGGGAAAAGAGCGGTGCCCTCATGACAGCTCACTATGCCAGGAATATGGGCAAAGAGATCTTTGCTCTACCCGGTCCCGTGGGACTATCTCGAACCAGAGGAGTCCACACACTCATAAAAGAAGGGGCCCATCTAATAGAGGACACCCAGGACATCCTGAACGTTCTACATATAAAAGGCAAAAAAGCACCGAGAAAACCCCCTATGACTGAAACAGAAAAAAGGGTGTGGGAAACCCTAGAGGAAGGGGCCTTACCCATCGAGGTACTCATGGAAAAATGCGATCTCACCCTCCAGGAGGCTTACTCACTCCTCCTCCAAATGGAGCTGAAGGGACTGATAGCCAGCGGGGGAGGAAATATCTTTATGAGAAGGGCATTATGAAGAAAAAACTGGTCATTGTTGAATCACCAGCCAAGGCCCGTACCCTGAATAAGTACCTTGGCAGGAACTTTCAGGTGAAAGCCAGTATGGGCCATGTAAGGGATCTACCTAAAAGCAAATTAGGAGTAGATGTAGAGAACAACTTTGCCCCTACTTATGTCACCATAAAAGGAAAAGAAAAAATTTTAAAAGAACTTAAAAGGGACGCCAAAGACTCCCAAGAGATATACTTGGCCTCAGATCCTGACCGGGAGGGAGAAGCGATAGCCTGGCACATTGCCCAGGCGTTGGGGAAAAAGGAAGGCAAAAAGCTCAGGAGGGTTCTCTTCCACGAAATCACCAAAAAGGCCATTCAAGAAGCTTTAAAACGCCCTGGCCCCATTGATACTAACAAGGTAAACGCACAACAGGCTAGGCGCGTCTTAGACCGGTTAGTAGGCTATACTCTCTCCCCCCTTCTCTGGCGCAAAGTAGAAAGAGGACTGTCCGCAGGCAGGGTCCAGTCCGTAGCCGTGAGACTCATCTGTGAGCGGGAAGAAGAAATAGAAAAGTTCGCTCCCCAGGAATACTGGAGCATCACCGCTCACTTAGAGAAAAAAGGAGTACCTCCTGCCTTTTCTGCCAACCTTTTCAAGATAAAAGGCAAAAAAGCCGAACTTCCCAAGAAAAAGAAAGTCAAGGAGGTCCTCGATAGCCTAAAAGGAGCCACCTATAAGGTAGTAAAAGTTGATAGAAAAGAGAGAAAAGACAATCCTAAACCCCCTTTCACCACCTCTACCCTCCAGCAAGAAGCAGCCAGAAAACTGGGATTCACTGCCAAAAAAACCATGCTCGTTGCCCAACATCTCTACGAAGGTACGGACCTGGGAGAAGAAGGACCTGTAGGTCTCATTACTTACATGAGAACGGATTCGGTAAGGCTATCCCCAGAAGCCCAGAAACAGGCTCGGAAAGTTATCAAGAAACTCTGGGGAGAAAGGCATCTCCCCTCCAAGGCCCCTCAGTACAAGAGCAAAAAAAGCGCCCAGGATGCCCATGAGGCCATCAGACCTACAGAACCCTCCAGGATTCCCGATTCCCTTAAAGGGCTCCTGCCTCAAGAACACTGGAAACTCTATAAGCTCATCTGGGACCGGTTCATGGCAAGCCAGATGAAACCCGCCCTCTACGATGTAACCACCGTGGACATCCTAGCAGGGGAATGCCTGTTCAGAGCCACAGGGAGAGTGCTTAAGTTCCCTGGATACACCATACTTTACACTGAAGGAAAAGATGAAAAAGGGGAAGAAGAATCCGTCAGCCTTCCCCCTCTAAAAGAAAAAACCACCTTAGAACTCATAAAATTAGAATCTAAACAGCACTTCACCCAGCCTCCTCCAAGATTTACTGAAGCCACCTTAGTAAAAACCTTGGAAGAGAGGGGCATTGGTAGACCCAGCACCTATGCTGCCATCCTCTCCACCATTCAAGAGAGGGGCTACGTAGAAAAAAAGCAGAAACGCCTTCATCCCACCATCCTGGGCCGTACAGTAAATGAACTTCTAGTAAAGTTCTTCCCCCGAATTCTGGACGTAGATTTTACCGCCCGCATGGAAGAATTCCTGGACGAAATCGAAGAAGGTAAGAGGGAATGGGTAGAGCCCCTGCAGCAATTCTACACCCCTTTTACGGAAGAACTGAAGATAGCAGAAGACAAGATGGAACGGGTAAAAAAAACGGGCAAGACCACGGATATTCTCTGTGACAAGTGCGGCAGACCCATGGTGGAAAGGTGGTCCCGTCATGGCCGATTCCTAGGCTGTTCAGGATACCCAGAGTGCAAAAATATCATACCCCTCAACTCACAAGGAGAAATCGTGAGGAAAGAAGAATTGGATAAATCCTATCCATGTCCCGCAGAAGGGTGTGATGGCTACCTGGTGAAGAGGAGGGGTCGGGGTGGACGGTTCTTTTACGGCTGCAGCAACTATCCCAAATGCAGATTCACCACCAACAAGCTGGAAGATATAGAAAAAGGAGATCAAAAAGAAGGCCCAACCCCCTGAGGTTAAAGGCACTCAGAGGTCTTTAACGGAAAGAAATTGAAATAGCACCGCCAAAGAATTAACTTTCCCTCAGAAAAACAAAGGGGAGAGAGAAAATGGAAAGGTTCTTTAATCCCATCAAATTAGGTAGATTAGAATTAAGAAATCGATTCATCATGGCTCCTATAAAAACGGCCTATGGCACACCCGAAGGGAAAGTGACCCAAAGGCACCTCAATTTCTACAGTAAAGTGTCCCAAGGAGGGGTATCCCTCATCATCCTTGAGCCCGTATCTGTATTGAAGAATGGCAAGGAGCACCCTAAACAGCTATGCATAGACAGCAAAGAATGCGCCTCAGAACTGGAAAAGATAGTGAAACTTCTGCACAAAAATAGTACCTACGCCTGCCTGAATCTTAACCACGCGGGAAGGGCTGCCAACCCCAAGGCCACAGGAGGAAACCCAAAGGCACCATCACCTGTGCTATGCCCTTCCACAGGCCAGACCCCCCAGGAACTCACCACCGAGGAAATAAAAGAAATCATCACCGCCTTTGGCATTGCAACTCAGAGGGCTATAGAAGCAGGATTTGATGCCATTGAAGTCCAGTGTGGTCACGGATACCTTGTAAGCCAGTTCATGAGGAAAAGCATTAACAAAAGGGAAGACGCCTACGGCCGAGACCCCCTCCTCTTCGCCAAAAGAGTGCTGGAGGAAGTAACCAGCAAGGCGGGAGACACCCCAGTGTTCATTCGCATATCGGGAAGTGAATTCGTAGAAGGAGGGATCACGCCTCATGAGAACCAAGCCCTCATCGCTCTGGCGGAAGAACTGGGGATAAAGGCCATCCATGTGGGATTTGGAAACGCCTGCGAAACACCACCTTGGTATTTCGGTCACATGGCTCTGCCAGAAGAACCCCAACTCGAAGTCCTTAGGGAAATAAGGGGCATGACCAAACCCCCCCTCATCGCAGCGGGTAGGATGGCCTCCAAGGAAAAACTCCAAAAAATAGCCGATGAAAACCTAAGCGACATGGTAGCATTTGGCAGACCCCTCATAGCCGATCCCCTGCTGGTGAATAAACTGGAGGCTGAAGACTACGACTCCATAGTTTACTGTGGCTACTGCCTTCAGGGCTGCCTTTTCAATGTGAAAGCTGGATTGGGTCTTGGATGTATAGTCAATCCAGGCATAGACAAGGAAGAACCCCCTCCCCCAAAGGAAAAACTTAAATGCGTGGTGGTGGGCGCCGGTCCTGCCGGCATTGTGGCAGCCATAAACTTGGTGCAAAGAGGACATAACGTTAAACTATATGAAAAAGAGAAAGAACCAGGAGGCCAATTCAGACTTGCTCCTCTATCTCCCTTAAAGAAAAACATGACCAGACCCTTGAACTCCCTGATAAAACAGCTTGAGACAAGCCATGTGGAGATAATCTTTGGAAAAGAGGTGACAGTTGATCTCCTCAAATCTGAAGCCCCTAACGTGGTAATTATTGCCACGGGGAGCGTACCCAACGTCCCCCACATCGAGGGGCTCAAGACCCAGTACTGGATGACAGGCGTGGACTTCTTCACGGACAAGAAGTCCGTGAAGGGAGAAAGGGTTCTTATCATAGGAGCCGGTATGGTAGGCGTCGAGGCGGCAGAGATCCTCAGCAGAGAGAACAAGACCGTGGTGGCTACCAAAAGGACAGACACTATAGCCAACGACATGGAACCCATCACCAGAAACCTCCTTCTCAAAGACCTGAACTCCAGGGCCAATGTAAAGCTCATGCCCAACACCACCGTTAAGAGGTTCACGCCCCAAGGAGTGGAAGTGGTTTCTCAAGGAAAAGATACGCTCCTAAAGCCCTTCAATACGGTGATCCTCACCGCTGGCATGGAACCCTCCGACGCCCTCTACCAAGAACTCAAAGATAGTATAGAAAAATTAGAAATCATAGGGGACTCCAAAGAGCCCAGAAGTATATACTGGGCAACTCAGGAAGGATACGAGGTTGGAGTGAAGTACTAAATCTAAGGGGGGACAGGAGAAACTGCCCCCCCAGAAACTCACATCTTCATCATAGCATCCTTGGCCGCCAGCATCACGGGATTGGAACTGGGAAGAGGAGTGAGGAGGGGATGGGAACAGTGCTGGAGAAAGACCAAATCGTCTACCTTCATCTTTTTCCCTATGCAGAAACTCAAAAAGTTTATAAGTTCACCTACCGAATCGCCCCCCTTAATCTCTGCACCAATAAGGGCACCTGAGGAGCAGTCAAAGATGAGCTTCAGGAAAAGGTTGCAGGTCTCAGGCATGGTAGCAGGGTGCTTATCGGGAACCTCACAGGTACCTACGGCGTATCTAATGCCCTCTCCCTGAGCCATTTTCTCGTTCAGACCAGCCATACCTAAGGAGAGATCAAAGATCTTCGTGGCGAATGACCCGATCACCCCAGGAAACTCTCTGCGGTGTTCAGATACAGCATTTGAGGCCGCAGTCACACCCTCCCATACGGCAATTGAGGCCAACTTCACGGGGGTCTCCTTCCCTGTAACAAAGTTGATCTTGCTCCTGCAGTCCCCCGCAGCATAGACACCCTCAATATTTGTCTCCAGATACTTGTCCGTCTTTACACCAAATTTGCCCAACTCTATCCCCATCTTGGAGGCAAGGCCCGTATTTGCCCTGACTCCAATGCCAAAGATTACCACATCAGCCAGAAGATCCACTCCCGAGTCCAAGTGCACTCTCTTCATGCCCCTATCTGCTTCGATACCTATGGCTGTGCTCCTGGTGCATATCCTTATATCTTCAGCCCTCATTTTGAACTCTGCCGCCTCACAGAACTCCTCGTCAAAGACCGTCTGGAGACAATGGGGAAGCATCTCCACTATGGAAACATCCATCCCCCTTCTTCTAAGCTCCGTCCCTACTTCTAATCCAATAAAGCCACCACCGACGATAACTGCAGAATTAGCATGCTCTAAAGCTTCCTCTACCCTTATCATGCTTTTTCTGTCTTTAATACTGAAGACATCCTCCAGCTCAGCCCCAGGAATGGGAGGAATAATAGGCTTAGATCCTATTGCAAGGATGAGCTTGTCAAATTCTACTTTTCCTCCGCTTTGAAGCGTGGCTACTTTATCCTTAACTTCAACTACCACATCCACGATGAGATCCACACCCACCCCTGTAACCATGGAGTCCGGTATCACAATAGAATCCCTTGGAACCGTTCGACCCATTGAGTATGGAATAGCACAAGGAATAACCGTTAAGGGGCTGGTCCTGATCTGAGCCACTTCAAGGTGGGGATTCATCGCCCTGGCAAATCTCGCCGCAGAAATACCAGCGGGGCCTCCTCCTATCACCAACAGATCCTTCTTCATCCTGTCCTCCTTTTCACGGCTCTTCTGAAACCAAGAGCAATTTAAGCAGCATAAACGGTAAAAGGCTTCTCTCCCTCTTTTCTAACCTCTTTAATGTGATTCTCATCGTCCACCAAGACCACAGTAGGTGTCCAGTTCTTGGCCTCATCCTCCATAGCCTGGGCATAGGCAGCGATGATCACCTTGTCCCCCACAGTCACTTTTCGGGCAGCAGCACCGTTAAGGCAAATAACCCCCGAACTGGGGGGTCCCTCTATCACATAGGTATTGAAACGCTCCCCGTTGGTAATGTTCCAGATCTCCACCACCTCGTAAGGCAGAATGCCACTGGCCTTTAGAAGCTCCCCATCAATGGTAATGCTTCCCACATAGTCCAAATTGGCCTCTGTCACTGTAGCCCTATGGATCTTCGCAAGAAACATTCTCCGCATCATGCTTTTACCTCCTTAAAGGCTATCTACGCCCAACTGAATATTGTCTATAAGTCTTGCCGGACCCACCTTTACCGCCAAAGCCACCAGAGTACCCTCTTTCACTTCCTTAAGGGATAAAAAGGTATCGGGGTCCACTACTTCCACATAATCTATGGTGGCCAGGGGTTCGGCTTGAATCAGCTTTACCACCTCCTTTCTGAAGGTGCCAGCGTCCTTTTCCCCCTGGGCAAAAAGCTCCTGAGCCCTTCTAAGGGAATGGTAGAGACACAGGGCTCCCTTTCTCTCTTGTGCATTTAAATATGCATTCCTGGAACTCATGGCTAAACCATCAGGTTCCCGAATGATAGGCATGGGTACGATCTCCAGATCCATGTTGAGATCAGCCACCATGGTGCGAAGGACCACGTACTGCTGAAAGTCCTTCTTACCAAAGTAAGCCCTATGGGGCCTCACAATATTGAAGAGCTTGCAACACACGGTGGTGACTCCCCGGAAGTGACCGGGCCTGGAAGCCCCACACA
>WFSI01000094.1 GCA_015486105.1 Aquificota bacterium
AATATCTTTGTTTTTGATACAATTCCCAATTGATCGTCATTCATTGGTTATCCTGTTATATAATTACTCAAATAAAAACTCATGCATTTGCAATAAAGAATATAATTAACAGCATCAAGCCTTAATGGTGAATTCCGAGACAAATCTTCTCTTTACCCAATGTCATTTTATTGTGCCGAACGCCCAGCATCACCAGCGGCCCACCCAAACTTGCCGCGTCAGCGCCGCCGCGCTTCTTGCCGTCTGGTGAATGCTTTTGTTAGCGCAAATCATATGTTTCTTCAAAAGCTATGAATAGACGCTTGTTAATGTTCTCGATCCACTTAAATATTTTTTCGATGTACTCGTCTTTGCAGTCAATTCGTTCAAGCCATAGTAGGTACGGGTCATTGGTGAACCGCAAAATTGGAGTTACAAGCCTTACATCAACGGGCTGATAAAAAGGGTATGGCGAATATGTGCCATCTTCATTTTTGCTAAGATCAAAATCCAGAGACTCATTCCAAGAACCGTGTAATGATTCAGATGGAATGCCATAGATGAGTTTATAAAATTCGTCTGGTTCAAGTTGCTCAAAAATTTGCCGGAAAGGCTTACCCTCTAGTTTCCACCCCCTGCGTTTTTGTTGTTCAAATGAATTTTGATCAAAGCCCTCTGCAGCCATTTTTTCACGAATAGAATTCAATAACCTAATACCTGCCGGAGTTGAGTAGAATTCCTTTGTTTCTTCTTCCTCAAGTGCTTCGAGTCTATTTTTGTATGAGCATTTTCTGTAATCTTCTATTAGTTCATCATCTTCTTTTACCAGGAGGTAACTTGCAGTAATTGCGGACTCAACGATTTGCCTATCGAAATGTGAGACAATTTGACCGTTGTCAGCTTTATAATACGCCACAACTTCTTTGAGCAGTTTCCATATTCTGACCAACAGGCCTAAAATGGCAGCATCGTTTAATGAAAAACCTGTAGGATTCCTTTCAATATTTTTAATTCCTGTTACTGCATCATAAATTTCAGCGACATCTTCATAAAACATTGTTGAAAATTCTTTCAGGCCTTCTTTGCTTGAAAGCTTTTCAGTAAGATCAATGGTTTTATACTTTTCGATGATGTCGGCTATTTCTTGCATTTACTTGTTAATGGTTCAAATGTTTTGTGGCGCTAACAAGTAATTATATGATTTCTGGATAACTCCATCCCCATACCCCCAGACCACAACGAACTCTCTGCTCCCAGACCAGCCGTTGGGTCCTAACCCCTCTCAACTCACTCAATATACTCTATATATTAGGGAAAATGGGTTGACAATCCTTCTCTGATACCTTGGGTTAACTTTTTGGGTATCATAAGGTTTACCAGGCTGCAAAGGATTACGGGTATACCCTAAAAGAAGTGGGTGAGTCCTTAGCTTGTACTACTCCACCGTGAGCAAGGCTTTCAGAAGGCCGGGGAAATTGCCAATTTCAAGACCTGCCCACGGAGTTGTTGCGTTTGCAGTATCTGACCCCAGAGTTGTTGCGCTTCCTTAGGGTCATTTGAGTTTCTTTGCCAAGTCATTTGCTGCCGCTTGTACTACCAACCAACTGATCTCACAAGTGTCTTTGTCCGGAACAGCCTTTACAACCATCTGCTGGTAGGGATGAATGAGATTCCGGAACTCCCTTAGTGCATGTGAGAATTTTTTCACGTCAAGATCAAGCCAGCCCGCCTCATGGGCTACATTAATCATGTCCGAGAGGGACCATTCGGCGAAGTGTTTCACCTTGCTTGTTCGCCGGTCAACTGGTGCCGCCTTACATCTGTTGGCTTCTTGGGGGAACTTTTGGAGAACAGCGAGAAGCATCCCTTCCAGCATTGAACCCATGATGATCGTGGCGGCAAGATAAGCTTCCGCGTTTAGACATCTCTGCGCTTCGTCCCATCTGTGTGCGAGGATCTCACCTAAACCCGGTTCAAGCTTGAGATTCAGGAAGTCGGGAGGAGGAAGAGGCTTGAGATCTGCTTCTTCTGCTATTTGTGCGAATTGAGGAGTGACCTCCTTGAGTCGTGGCCTAACACCCTCAAGTTCCACTTTCAACCCTTCGATCATCAGGATTTCGTTTAGCTTCTTGATTGCTTGGTCTACTTGTTGCTGATTGCCACGGTACTCCCGTGGATCAGCCAGGCGAAGCACGACTGCCTTGAGGTTGTTCCCGGTTAACTGATTGAGCACATCAAGTGTCCACCACTTTCGCGTTGAACCGTCATGGCGGAAATTGGAGAAACCGACGCGCTGGAAAAAGCGAGTAAGTTCAGATCCAGTCCTGTAGACCGGGTAGTCAGGGCCATCACCGCATATCATTTCTGCGAGTGCTTCTAACGTCCGTGCATCCATCTATCAATCCCTGACCTTAACGACCAAGCACACCTGCCGCTCTGGAGCGCAGCGGAAGAGCGGCCAGATGGAGCGACTTGTTAGGCCATTTATTCCGCGTTTAGGTTTTTCAAAATCTTCTTTGCTAAAGGTTCTTTGATTTCTTTATGACGAGGAACTGCTTCAATAACCCCGTTCTTTGGATTAATCCACAATGAATGGGAAGCACCTTCTCTTTTGAGATAACAGCCCGCTATTCGCAACTTTCGTTCTAAATCTCTGCGTTTCATGCAATGACGACCTTCTCCTGGATTGCATCCTCAGGTAGCCCACGAAGAATATCTTCTCTTCGATCTTTCAGAATGAGTTCAATGGCTTGACGCAAATTCTCTTTCGCCTCATCTATTGTCTCTCCTTGTCCATTAGCGCCTGGCACTTCTGGACAAATTGCCCAATACCCACCTTCCGGCGCCCGCTCTATAATTGCCGTGAACTCAGCTTTCATCTCTTACCTCCAATTTGTATTGGCCTAACATTCCCTTTTATCTTTATTCTATTAAACTTCTTACATAATCCCCTTGACTTATTCAGGGTATTCAAAAGGTGGCTCGATACACCGTCATCCCTCTAAAGTTCCAATTTGGCACAGGCTACCGCCGTTAAGGCCCCTTGGTGGCGCACCCCTCTTTTGCCAATCTTGCCGTCCAGTATCTCTAAGCATAATGCGGTACCAAGATAGAACCCATTGCGGTTAACAGCCTCGCAAAAAACCAAGCCGCAGTCAACCGGAACTTTCCCCATCCATGAAAGAGGGTTGTTAACAGGGGTTCTCCCTATTTGGGGGATAACTCCTGTCAGTGTGGGGTTGAATAATGGGGCATAGGTTTATCTTTATTAAAAAGGGGGTAGAGGTGATATGGAAGGGTCGTGGAGAGTGGTGGGACTTGGTTAGAGAAGATCCAGTCCTCTGTGCCCAGTGCGGGGGATTGTGCTGTCAGTCCCATCCAGGGATGTATCTGGATCCCATCCAATTTCAGGAGGCATGGGATCTCTTCTCCAGACCTTGGGAGATGGAGGAGGTGCTTTTGGCCAACTCTTTAGCCTTGAAGATCTGCATGGGGGTTCCTATACCCATGCCCTCCTATGCCCCTCAAGGATGTGTTTTTTGGAGTCCAGAGGGATGCAGCCTTCCCAAGCCAAAGAGACCCCTGGGATGTTTGGCCTTGGAACCTAAGATAGAAACCATCATAGAAGGCGAGATACGCTGCAGCCTTCCACCAGAGTTGAACTATCTCCAATGTTTCTCCCGCTGGAAGGAGCTGTATAAAGAGAGAGGCATAATGGAGGATGTGGTGGCTCTGGCTTCCCTTTTTCATCCTTACCGTTTTCTGGGTGATCAGCAGAGAGAGAGGGTATGATGCTTAAAGAATCTTTAAGAATGGAAGGAGCTGCTTGTGGGGTTTCATGAGGCTTATTTGGGGTATGCCGACCTAGTTCACCACGCTGCCCAACCCCTGAACCATAAAGAGGTGGCCTCCTTTCTCAAGGAGATCATTGGTATTTGACTTTCCTTGACTTGGTTTGGGGAGAAACCTATCTTTAACCAAGGCATGAAGGTCTTCATAAAAACATACGGATGTCAAATGAACGTTCATGATTCTGAAAAGCTCTTAGGGGTGCTGGCCACTTTGGGCTATCAACCTACGGAGGATGAAGGGGAGGCCCATCTCATAATGCTCAACACCTGTGCAGTAAGGGAAAAAGCGGAGCACAAGGTTTACAGCGAGCTGGGTCGTATCAGAAAACAAAAGGGGAAGGGAACCTTGATAGGGGTGTGTGGGTGCGTGGCCCAGAAGGAGGGCAGGAGGCTCTTGGAGCGTGTGCCTTTTGTGGACTTTGTCCTGGGCCCCAGAAGTATCTATTCACTGCCCCAGGTTTTGAAGGAGCTGAAGAAGGGGAGGCGGGTGGCTAAAACAGAGCTCAACGGTTCATGCATTACCTCCCTCGTCACTCCTGTCCTTAGGAGGAACCCTTACAGGGCCTATGTCACCGTCATGGAGGGATGCGATAACTTTTGCACCTACTGTATTGTTCCCTATACCCGGGGAAGAGAGGTGAGTAGACCAAGCCGTGAAATAGTAGAAGAGGTGAAAAGACTGGCAGATAAGGGTTATAGAGAGGTCACCCTCTTAGGACAGAACGTAAACTCCTACGGCAAGGGGTTGGATGAAAGAATAGACTTCCCCGGACTTTTAGAGAAAGTCCATGGAGTGGAGGGGCTGTCCTGGATCCGTTTCATCACCTCCCATCCCAAAGATTTTTCTTTTAGGTTGGTAAAGACCATCGCTTCTCTTCCCAAGGTGTGTGAGTATATTCATCTGCCAGCCCAAGCCGGATCCAACAGGATTTTAGAGAGGATGGGGAGAAAGTATACTAGGGAGGAATACCTGGAAAAGGTGGCCATGATCCGAGAGTACATCCCTTCGGCAGCTATTACCTCCGACTTTATTGTAGGTTTCCCTGGGGAAAGAGATGATGACTTTCAACTTACCTTGGACCTGTTGGAGGAGGTACGTTATCAAGGCGTATTTGCCTTCCGTTATTCGGTACGCCCCAGCACCAAGGCTGCTTTATGGGAAGACAACGTTCCTCTGTCCGTGAAGAGGGAAAGGCTCTCCCATCTGTTAAAACTCCAAGAGGATATCACCCATGAGGTGAGCGCTTCTTACAAGGGGAAAACCCTGGAGGTTCTCTTTCACCAGTGGAAGGATGGGAAACTGGAGGGAAGAAGCAGGGACAACAAGATCGTCACCGCTTTGGGCCCTAAAAAGCATCTGGGCACCATTACCCAGGTGAAGATAGAGCATACAAAAATGTACGAGCTAATAGGTACCATAATAGAGGGAGGTGATGCCCCATGATCCGCGTGAAGGTGGTCAAAATTATCCTTGATCCCGTAACCAATTCCCCTATAGTGATCCTTAGGGATCTGGAGGAGAAGAAGGCCCTGCCCATCTGGATAGGGCTCTTTGAAGCCAATGCTATTGCCATGGAGATGGAGAAGGTGATTACCCCCAGGCCTATGACCCATGATCTCATTAAGGGCATCCTGGAATCCTTAGGTACAGAAGTACAGAAGATTGTAGTAGACAACCTGGTGGATAACACCTTTTATGCTACTATATACCTTACCACCTCTGAGGGGAAGGAAGTGCGGATAGACTCCAGGCCCAGCGACGCTATAGCCCTTGCCCTCAGGACCAACGCCCCCATATATGTAAGTCAGGAGGTCATCAGTCAGGCCAAGAGCTTTGATCTCACCCAAGAAAGCGATCTTTTGAGGGAGTGGTTGGAGAGTCTGGACCCCGAGGATTTTGGCAAGTACAAGGTGTAACTATGGATGGATCCCCCTTAAAAATAAAGGGCAAAGGGGAGCGGGGTTCTGGAAAAATTTTGGCCCACCTTCAGGAAATCACTTCTCCTAAAGAGATCCTTTTTGTTCTTATAAGAAGAACGGTCAACGATTATGGTTTTCCCTGGGGATGCCTTTTCCTTTTGGAGGGGGACTCCTTCAGGCTTATAGAGAGTTATCCCTCCTCTAAGCCCCAAGAGGAAAGGCTCCTTGCATCTAAGATCCACCAGCTTAAGGGGGAGGGGGAGATCTCTTTGGGTGCCCCTTTCCTGGTTATTCCTATCCAGAATAGAAGAGAGGTGCTGGGTTTCATGGCCCTGGAGAAGAGCAAACCCCTTAAGGATGCCACCATAGAAGAGCTGAGGATATTAGGATTAGTGGCAGGGGGTAGCTTGAATCGGGCCAGGAACTCCATTCAGCGCATCCAGAGGATAAGCCAGGAGATAAGGGCAGAGAGAAAGGCCAGTAGGCTCCTTTTCCTGAAAGACTCAGATAAGCTGGAGGAACAGGTCACCCAAGATCTTAGGGCCCTCACCGGATGCAGGGAGGTGTGGCTCATCACCATGAAAGAGGGGCACCCTTCTTTTCCACCGTCCCTGCCAAAAAGGGTGATGGCCCTTGTAGCAAAGGCCATAAATGAAGATAAGCCTTTGTTTATAGATGATTTAGCCCTTTTCCCCCTCGTGAAAGAGGGGGAAAAACTGGGAATGCTAATTATTATACCAAATATCCTCCATAAAAGTACCCTTCCTGTAATTAGGACTTACTGTAGGGGATTAAGCCAAGTGCTGGCAGCTTTTTTGAAAGAGTATCCAGTCACAGAGAGGTACAAGAGTATCATGGCCAGTCCTCTTCTATGTGTTTTCCAGTTGGATAGGGAGGGGGCTATTACCTTCATCAACAGCTCTTTTGCCCTTACCTTAGGGTATCCCCTGAGGGAAGCTGGTACCCTCATCGGCAAGAAGGTATGGGAAATGCTCCACCCTTCCTGTCTGGAGAGGGTAAGGGAAAGCTTCGACTCTTTCTGGAAAGGGGAAAGGAGCCTTGGGGTATTCCCCATTACTTTGATGGATGGGGGAGGTAGCTCAGTGCCCATGCTGGTGAGTCTTTCGCCTTTGAGGAGGGACCAAGGGTTGCTTGGGGTGGCTATAGATGTCACAGAGAAGGAGAAGCTTTTAAAAAACCTTGAAGAAAGAAACCGGGAGCTTCAGGCCTTTGCCTATTCCGCTGCCCATGAGCTTAAAGGGCCCCTGTTATATTTGAAAAAGGTGGTCTCCCAGCCTTCCCTGGAAGGGTTCCCTTTGGAAGAGTTGAGATGGGCCGTGGCTCGATTAGAGTCTACACTGAAACATTTGACGGCCTATTCCCTTTTGGACAACATGTCAGTAACGGTAGAGAGCATCTCACCCTATCTCATCATTCAGGGTATATGGAACGATCTGGCCAGGGAGGTGGGAATCACCCTGGATATATCCATTAAGGTTCCCCCCCTGATGAAGAGTGACCCCTTCCTTTTAGAACTTATCTTCAAGAACCTTCTGAGGAACGCCCAGAAGTTTGGCATCAAGGGGGATCCCCCTCGGGTAGATGTAGAGTGTGTGAGAAAGGAAGAGGGGTATCTCTTCTCCATCAGGGATCATGGCGAAGGGTTTTCCCAAAAAAAGGCTGAGGAGATCTTCGAGCCCTTCGTGCGTCTTCACCCTGAGAAGAAAGGGACAGGCCTGGGCCTCACCATAGTGAAAAAAGCTGTAGAGAAACTGGGAGGGAAGATCTGGGCTGAAGGAGCCCTGGGAAAAGGTGCCACGTTTTACTTTACCCATCCGATATTGTAGAGGAGCTAAAATGACACTGGATATGGATCTGCTCAAAAAGTTAGTAGAAACCCCATCTCCGTCGGGGTTTGAAGGGAGGATCCGGGGAATTGTCAGGGAAGAAATGGCTAAAGTAGCCCAGAAGGTTAAGGTAGACCTCCATGGAAACATTATGGGGGTGATCAATCCCCAAGCCCCCATGAGGGTAATGATGGCTGGTCACTGCGACGAGATTGGCCTCATGGTGAAGTATATAGATGACAACGGGTTTGTATACTTCTCTGCCATAGGAGGAGTAGACCCTGGAGTGCTGGACGGTCAGAGGGTAAGTATTCTCACAAAAGAAGGGCCTATCCAAGGGGTTATCGGGAAAAAACCCATTCACCTTATGGAAGATGATGAAAGGGGTAAACCTTTAAAAATTCACCAGTTATGGATAGACATTGGGGCATCCAAGGGAGAAGATGCCAAGGCCTTAGTAAGCCCTGGAGATCCCGTAGTGATAGATGTCTGTTTGGTGTCCCTCCTCAATGACCTGGTGGTGGCTAGGGGATTAGACGACCGGATAGGCACTTTTGTAGTTTTAGAGGTGCTCAAGAGGGCAGTCCAGCTTCCCCTGAAAGTTGCCCTTTACGCTGTGGCCACTGTTCAGGAAGAACTGGGACTGAGGGGAGCAAGGACCAGTGCCTTCTCCATAGATCCCCAGGTAGGGATCGCTATTGATGTGGGATTTGCCACAGATTATCCCGATGTGGATAAGAAGAGGGTGGGGGAGATTAAATTGGGGGCTGGGCCCATTCTCCATAGGGGGGCCAATATCAACCCTGTTCTCTCTAATTTTATGGAGGAAAAAGCCAAAGAGAAGGACATTCTTTTTCAGCTTGCAGGGGAACCCCGGGCCACAGGAACAGATGCCAACGCCATCCAAATCACTCGGGGAGGTGTAGCTACAGCTTTGGTCTCAGTGCCCAATCGGTACATGCATACCCCAGTGGAGGTAGTTTCCCTTAAAGATGTGGAAAGAGCTATAGATCTTATAGTGGAGACAGTAGCCTCTCTGGATCCCCAGATGGACTTTACTCCTTTGGAGTAGAGACTTTCTGCTCCATGATCCTGCCTGTGCCGCTCTTAAGAATCAGGTTTCCATCTTCCACGTCCAACCACACCCTGTTGTCCTTGAAGAGGAGGAGTTTACCTAAGATCACAGAGTAGATGTATCCCAGTAGGGTCCGAGCACCCCATGAGGAATTCTGGCTTACCCTCACGAGATGAGCCAAGGCATCTGGGGTAATACCCGTTAGAGAGAGTCCATAGG
>WFSI01000095.1 GCA_015486105.1 Aquificota bacterium
AGTTTTAGGCACCACCATCTTTTCAGGGATACTAATTCTGGCCCTTTGACAGGGGAACCTTTCGTTGTTAGTAAGCCATGGGAAAAGTGTGGAGGGAGGAAAGGATGAAGTTCTTCTTAGATACGGCTATTGTAGATGAGATCAGGGAGGCCGTGGAGTGGGGTGTAGTTGATGGTGTGACTACCAATCCGTCCTTAGTGGCCAAAGCGGGAAGGTCTATGAGGGATGTTGTCCTGGAGATATGCGAGCTGGTCAATGGTCCTGTATCTGCCGAGGTCCTCAGCCTTAGGGCCGATGAGATGGTCCCTGAGGCCCAGAAATTAGCGGGTATTCACCCCAATGTGGTGGTGAAGATACCTATGACGGAAGAAGGTCTGAAGGCGGTAAATCGCCTTTCCAAATTGGGGGTAAAGACCAACGTCACCTTGGTGTTTTCCCCCAATCAGGCCCTTCTGGCTGCCAAGGCAGGTGCTACCTATGTTTCTCCCTTTATTGGAAGGCTGGACGACATTTCCCACGATGGTATGGACATTGTGAGGGAGATAGTACCGATTTTTGAGAACTATGATCTGGATACTCAAGTGATTGTGGCCAGCGTTCGTCATCCTCGCCATGTGGTGGAGGCTGCCCTCATGGGGGCCCACATAGCCACTATTCCTTTTAAGGTACTCAAGCAGATGGTGAGGCATCCCCTTACGGATATTGGTATTACCCGTTTCTTGGAGGATTACAGAATGGTTTTTGGAGATAAAAGCTAAGTGTTGGTCTTTCTTCCCTTGAGTATACGGGCCATAGTCAACCATTGATGGGGCATAACCTCTTGGGCCCTGGCTCGCGGAGGTATATCGGCTTCGGAGAGGAGGGATGTCCAATCCCCTGGTCCTAAGCTGGCCTTCAGACTGTTGATCATGGTCTTCCTCCTGTGGCGGAAGCCGCTTTCCATCAGAGTCTTTGTGATGTCTTTGAAGTCACCCAGGGATGGGCCTATCCATCTTATTTCCACTATGGCTGAGTCTACCTCTGGTGTGGGACGGAAGCATGCTTTGGATACCCGGTGGATGAGTTCTACCTGGTGGGTGAGTTGGAAGAGGGCCGTGAGGAGGGAGTAGTTTTTGGAGCCTGTGGGGGCCAGAAGTCTTTGGGCTACTTCCCACTGGACCATGAGGATGAGGAGAGAGAACTTATCTTCTAAATTCCAGAGCTTATAGAGAAGGGGAGAGGTAATGCTATAGGGGAGATTGGACACCAGTTTTTTTGGGGGAAGTTCCTCTACGGGTGTTCTAAGAGCGTCTCCTTGGATAAGGTGGAATGACCTTTCTTTTTCTAAGAGTCTGATTAAAAAGACACAGAGCCATGGATCCTTCTCTATAGCCCACACTTTCGTTTCTTTATCCAGAAAACCTATTGTTAGGGCTCCATTTCCTGGTCCTATCTCTAAGACTTTCTCCCTGGGACTTAGGTAGGCATTTTTCAAGACGATCTCTCTTATGTTATCATCTATAAGGAAGTTCTGCCCCTGCTTTTTTGAGGGTGTGAACCCTAAGGCCCTGATCCTGTTATAAAGGGACTTGCAGCTTTCCATATAGGTTTTTATACCCCTGGGATATTCTTTCTGGCCAGGGTTTTATTGACTTGGCTTTGGGCCCTTTGATAGTATTTTCCGCATTCGAAGTATTTTTCTATCCAAATTTGGGGGGAATTATGGGTGTAGAAGAGAAGCTCCAAGAGTTACGTCGTCTCAATGAGTTGGCGGGATTGGGAGGTGGTAAGGAGCGCATAGAAAAGCAACACCAGATGGGGAAACTCACTGCCCGAGAGAGGCTGGGCATCCTTTTGGATAGGGGGACTTTTGTGGAGTTGGACAAGTTTGCTGTTCACCGGTGCCCCCATTTCGGCATTGACAAGCAAAAGATCCTGGGAGACGGCGTGGTGACGGGTTACGGTAAGATAGACGGTCGGTTGGTCTATGTCTTTTCCCATGATTTCACAGCCTTTGGGGGGTCCCTTTCCGAAATGTTTGGCAAGAAGGTATGTAAAATAATGGACTTGGCCGTGCGCAATGGTGCTCCTGTCATAGGCCTAAACGATTCGGGAGGGGCCCGGATCCAGGAGGGGGTGGTGAGCTTGGTGGCCTATGCGGATATCTTTCTGAGGAATGTGCTGTCTTCAGGGGTGGTGCCCCAGATTTCGGCCATCATGGGTCCCTGCGCTGGGGGGGCCGTCTACTCTCCGGCCATGACCGACTTCACCTTTATGGTGAAGGGGACCAGTTATATGTTCATCACGGGGCCCGATGTGATTAAGGCTACCACCCATGAGGAGATTACCAAAGAGGAGCTGGGGGGGGCCATGGCCCACAATACCGTTAGTGGTGTGGCCCATTTTGCTGCCGAGGACGACGAGGAGTGTCTTCTTATGATCCGGGAGCTTATGAGTTTCCTCCCCAGTAACAACATGGAAGATCCCCCTTATAAAGAGACCAATGACGACCCTTACCGGGAGGATGAGGACCTTAACTATCTCATTCCCGAGGATCCCAACAAGCCTTACGACATGAAGGATATTATCAAGACTGTGGTGGATGACCATTACTTCTTCGAGGTTCATCCCCATTATGGCCGGAATATGGTTGTGGGCTTTGCCCGGTTTAACGGCCAGGTGGTGGGTATTGTGGCCAATCAGCCCATGGTATTAGCGGGTTGCTTGGATATTAAGGCCTCCATCAAAGGTGCCAGGTTCGTTCGTTTCTGCGATGCCTTTAATATTCCTATCATCACCTTTGAAGATGTGCCTGGGTTTCTTCCCGGTGTGGCCCAAGAACACGGGGGCATCATCCTCCATGGGGCCAAGCTCCTTTATGCTTACTGTGAGGCTACGGTACCTAAGGTAACCATAGTTACAAGGAAGGCTTATGGTGGGGCCTTTGACGTCCTGGGATCCAAGAACGTTCGGGGGGATATCAACTTGGCCTATCCCACAGCAGAGATCGCTGTTATGGGTCCCGATGGGGCTGTTAACATCATTTTCAGGAGGCAGCTTATGGAGGCTGATGATCCTGAGGCTGAAAAGGCCCGACTGGTGGCTGAGTACAGAAAGACCTTTGCCAATCCCTATATGGCAGCTGAGTTGGGATATATAGATGAGGTGATCGAACCTAAGATCACCCGAAGGCGTATTGTCCAGGCCTTAGATTCCCTGAGGAATAAGAGGGATACCAATCCTCCCAAGAAGCACGGGAATATTCCTCTGTAGGAGGGGATGCCATGTTCAAGAAGATCTTGGTGGCCAACAGGAGTGAGATAGCCGTGAGGATACTCAGGGCCTGTAAGGAGATGGGTATTGCCTCTGTTACGGTTTTTTCCGATGTGGATAGGGATGCTCTTCATGTGCGTTATGCCGATGAGGCGTACAATGTAGGTCCTCCCCCGGCTCGGGAGAGTTACCTCAACATGGAAAGGATCATTGAGGTAGCCAAAAAGTCGGGTTGTGAGGCCATTCATCCTGGTTATGGATTTTTGGCGGAGAATGCTGAGTTTGCAGCCAGATGCCAAGAAGAAGGTATTGTTTTTGTAGGCCCTCCCAAGGAGGCCATTGTGTCTATGGGCAGCAAAACCGTGGCCAGGCAAACGGCTAAAAAGGCGGGAGCCCCTCTTATCCCTGGGACCTTGGAGTCCCTTTCTGATGAGAAGATCTTCTCCCAGGCCCAAGAGATAGGTTATCCTGTTATGCTGAAGGCCGTGTCGGGGGGCGGGGGTAAGGGGATGCGCTTGGTGAATACCCAGGATGAGATGGAAAGCGCCATCAGGATGGCCCGTTCCGAAGCAAAGTCCGCTTTCAATGACGATTCCCTCTATTTGGAGAAGTATATTGAGAACCCTCGCCATGTGGAGATGCAAATCCTGGTGGATAAGGAGGGAAGAGGAATCTACCTGGGGGAGAGGGAATGCTCTATTCAGAGACGGCACCAGAAGGTGATAGAGGAATCCCCCTCTGTTCTTATGGATGAAGACCTACGGAAAAAGATGGGGGAATCTGCCCTGAGGGTGGCCCGGGCAGCGGGGTACTACAGTGCAGGGACGGTAGAATTCCTGATGGACGCCAATAGGAACTTCTACTTTTTGGAGGTAAATACCAGGCTTCAAGTGGAACACCCTGTTACAGAGATGGTGACGGGCATTGATATAGTGAAGGAGATGATAAAGATTGCCGCAGGTGCCCCCCTGGCCTATCGCCAGGAGGATGTCCAGATGAAGGGTCATTCCATTGAGTGCCGTGTATATGCTGAGGATCCATTCAACAATTTTCTTCCATCTCCAGGGACTATTATTGGGATGAGGCTACCCGATGGGCCGGGAGTTAGGGTAGACAGAGGTGTGTTTGAAGGGGCTGTGGTCCCCATGGAGTATGACCCCATCATTGGGAAGCTCATTGTTTGGGGCAGGGACCGGACCGAGGCGGTGGAGCGTGTCAGGAGGGCCCTATCAGAGTTTGTGGTAAAGGGTATAAAGACCACCATCCCCTTTCACATGGAGGTTATGGACAATCCCCTCTTTCTTACTGGGGACTTTGATACCACTTTTATCGATTCTGTATTCAAGAAGATGGAAGAGGAGAAGGAACCTCATTATCTGGATGTAGCCCTGGCTACAGTGGCTGTGCATGCCTACTTGCAGGAGATGACCCCTAAGGCTATCCGACCTGTCAGGGGCTTTGTGGAAAGCCCGTGGAAGCTTTATGGCCGCAAGCTTCAACTCAGGACTGGGCTCTGTTAAGGCCAGGAGGAAAGAGAGATGGCGTATATAGCAACTATAGAGGGATTGGAGGAGGAGTATAGGGTGGAGGTGTTTCCCATGGAGGGGGATCTCTACAAAGTAGTTGTAGATGGGGAAAAGGAGATTGTGTTGGATCTCCGCCGTCATGGGTGCTGCATCTATTCTGTTCTCATGGATGGTAAGAGCTACGAAATAGATGTGGATGAGAATTCTGGAGGGGACTACAGTGTGCTGATTGGAGGTGAGCATTTCCGTATAGAGATCACGGATGAGATGAAAAGGAAGCTCCTCCAGATCCTGGGGGAGAGTGCGGGAGCTGCCACAGGGGAAGTGACCACGGCCATGCCTGGCATGGTGGTGAAGGTCTTGGTCCAGGAGGGAGATCAGGTTGAGAGGGATCAGCCTTTGGTGATCTTGGAGGCCATGAAGATGGAGAACGAGTTTAAGGCCCCCATGGACAGTGTGGTGAAAGCTATAAAGGTGAGGGAGGGTGAAACGGTAGAGGCTAACGCCGTTCTTGTGGTCTTGGAGCCTGAAGAATAGGTGGGAGATACTGGGACAAGGAGGTCGTGCTTCATGAGGTTATACCATGAAAGGGCCATAGAGGAGATTAGAAAGGATATTAGCCATTGGGAGGAAATTATCCTGGGAAGGCTTTTGGAGAAGGCTCCTGAGCGTAAGCCCAGGTTTGAAACCTTTTCGGGCATTGAGGTGAAGCGGGTTTATACCCCTGCCGACTTAGAGGGTTTGGACTATAGGGAGGAACTGGGATTGCCTGGAGACTATCCCATGACGAGGGGCGTTCAGCCTAACATGTATAGGGGTCGGTTTTGGACTATGCGCCAGTATGCTGGTTTCGCTACGGCGGAGGAGTCCAACAGACGTTACAAGTACCTCCTGGAGCAGGGCCAGACGGGGCTCTCTGTGGCTTTTGACCTGCCTACCCAGATGGGTTACGACTCAGATCATCCCATGGCCCGGGGAGAAGTGGGGCGGGTAGGGGTGGCCATTGATTCCCTTCGGGATATGGAGATCCTCTTTGAAGGTATTCCTTTGGATAGGGTTTCTACCTCTATGACCATCAATGCCACGGCTTCCATACTGTTGGCCATGTACGTGGCCGTAGCAGAGAAACAGGGGATCTCTTCAGAGAAATTGAGGGGCACTATTCAGAATGATATCCTGAAGGAGTATATAGCCCGGGGTACCTATATTTTCCCTCCGGTGCCTTCCATGCGGGTCATCACCGATATCTTTGCCTATTGTAAGGACCATGTGCCCAAGTGGAATCCTATTTCCATTTCAGGCTATCATATTCGGGAGGCAGGTTCTACGGCTGTCCAGGAGGTGGCATTCACCCTGGCTGATGGCATTGCCTATGTGGAGGCTGCTATCAAAGCAGGTCTTCGCGTGGATGAGTTTGCTCCTCGGCTCTCCTTCTTTTTCAATGCCCACAACAACCTTTTGGAGGAGGTGGCCAAGTTCCGAGCGGCCAGGAGAATATGGGCCCGGATCATGAAAGAGCGCTTTGGGGCTAAAAACCCCCGGTCTTGGAAGCTTCGTTTTCATACTCAGACGGCGGGTTGTACCCTGACGGCCCAGCAGCCTGAGAATAATGTGGTGAGGGTGGCTGTTCAAGCCTTAGCAGCGGTGTTAGGGGGGACCCAGTCTCTCCATACTAATGCCTTAGACGAGGCCCTGGCCCTTCCAACGGCCAAGTCTGCCATGATCGCTTTGAGGACTCAGCAGATTATAGCCTACGAGTCAGGGGTAGCGGATACCGTGGATCTCATGGCGGGCTCCTATGCTGCAGAGGCTATGACCAATGCTATTGAGGAGAAGGTGTGGGAGTACCTTCATCGGATAGACGAGATGGGTGGCGTGATGGTGGCTATAGAGGAGGGTTTTATCCAGAAAGAGATCCAGGATGCCGCTTATATATATCAGCTGGCGGTGGATAAGAAGGATCAAATCATCGTGGGGGTCAATGCCTTTCATACAGATGAGGAAGAAGAGGAAAGGGAGATCCTAAAGATTGATCCTACCGTGGAGGTTAAGCAGGTTGGCCATTTGAGAGAGCTTCGTCAGGGCCGGGATAATACCAAGGTGAAGTATGCCTTGGCGGAGGTTAAGAGAACAGCCTTGGATGGTGGAAACATCATGTTCCCTATACTTAAGGCTGTCAGGACCTATGCTACCTTGGGGGAGATTGCTGGGGCTATGAGGGAGGTTTTTGGGGAGTATCAGGAGAAGGTGGTCCTATAGGGGGCGTTTTTCTCTTGCTTATTGGGTAGGGAAGGTTTGTGAATCACTTCCCTGAGAGTCCTTTTTCAGCGGTGGCTGCTCTGTTTAGAAGCTTGACTGGTGGATAAGAGAGAATTACTAAGGATATTATGAAATATGTAGGTGTGATACCTGCTCGTATGGCTTCAAAAAGGTTGCCAGGAAAGGCCTTGCGCTTGATTCATGGCAAGTCCCTCATTCATTATGTCTATGCCAGGGCTTCTATGGCCGAAGAGCTGGACGATCTTATGGTGGCTACCGATGCGGATGAAATATACTCTTACTGCCATGGGCATGGGATCAAGGTGGTGATGACTTCCCATGAGCATCCCAGTGGAAGCGATAGGATATACGAGGTGATGCAGAAGGTGGAAGGCGATGTGTTTATCAATATCCAGGGTGACGAGCCCCTGGTGAGGAGGGAGCATATCCACAGATTGATTGAGCCTTTTGAAGATGGGCTCGGTTTTGGGGTGAGTACCCTGAAGACAGCTATAAGTCTGGAGGATGCTCAAGATCCCAATAACGTTAAGGTGGTTACGGATATTCACAACAGGGCCCTCTATTTTTCCCGGTGGCCTATACCTTATAACCGGGATAAAGATTCTACTCCCCTGTATTTCAAACACTTGGGTTTTTACGCCTATACCCGAGATGCCCTCTCCCGTTTCCATCACTTCCCCCCTTCTTGTTTGGAGCAGTGGGAGAAGTTGGAACAGCTCCGTTTCTTGGAGAACGGCATTCCTATTTGTGTCTTGGATACCCCTTTTGACACGGTTGGGGTGGATACCGAGTCAGACCTAAGAAGGGTAGAAGAGATTCTGTCGAAGGGCTTTTAACCTATGGGTCTGTATGATGTTGGAATGGGATTGTACTTTGTGGCCATGAGCCCTTACTTTCTTTACAAGGCCGTGTTTCAAGGGAAATACGTTGGCCGTATAAAGCAAGGATTGGGCTATTTGCCAGAGGCATTGAAGGGCAATGGATTTCCCACCATTTGGTTCCACAGCTGTTCCTTAGGAGAAACTCTGGCTGTTCAACCCTTGGCAATAGGGATAAAAAAAGAGCTTCCCTCCCTAAGGCTCGTGTTTTCCACCATTACCAATACGGGACAGTACATAGCCCAAAAGCGTTTTGCCCAATTTGATGGTGTTTTTTACTTTCCTTTTGATTTCACCTTTTCTGTGAAAAAGGCGTTGGATCACGTAGCTCCCCAGATGGTGGTCATTCTTGAGACAGAGATTTGGCCCAATTTTGTCCTTGAATGCAAAAGGAGAAACATGAAGGTGTTGTGGGCGAATGGTAGGATGTCTGAAAGGGCTCATAAGAAGTATCTGAAGGCCAAGAGGTTTCTAAAGCCTGTGTTGGAGAGTGTGGATCTCTTTGTAATGAAATCGGAGGAAGATGCAGAGAGGTTCATTTCTGTTGGTGCCCCGGTGGGAAGGGTGCTGGTTTCTGGTAATATAAAGTACGATAGGGACATAGTAGAAAAGGAGACTTTGGATATTATCGCTCGGAGGCTTGATGCCCTCTTTCACTTCTCCCATGAGCCTATGCTCATTGTAGTGGGAAGCACAGGAGTAGGGGAAGAGGAGGTGATATTAGATGCCTTTCGGATGGTTAAATCCCAGCCTGGGGTGGAGGGGGCTAGACTCATCTTGGCACCTCGACATCCTGAGCGTTTTGATGAGGTGGCCAAGTTGATTGAGAGATATGGATTTGGATTTACAAGGAGGTCTATGTTCCGGGAGAGTGACGAGA
>WFSI01000096.1 GCA_015486105.1 Aquificota bacterium
AGGTAGCCCCGATTGTCTGGACCATTTTTGGAGGTAAATTAGGATCTTTGCCCTGGGCTCAGCAAAAGGTTCCCCCGAGTGCGCCCCTAAAAGTTCGAATATAAAGGGTCCCTGAAAAGGTCAGGGAAGGAATGCTCTATCCTGGCAGAAGAGGTGGGGAAGGTTTTCTCTGTCCGGGAGTAAAAAAGGGATCCACTTTTCCTAAGTACGTTTCTTAAAGGTAATCTCCACGTCCCCTCCTATATAAACCACCTGGTCCTTGGGTATGAGGAACTTTCCTGCAAGAGTTGGGACCAATCGGTATATGAAGGCGAAGTAGCGTAAAAGAAGGTTCTTTCTGGGAGGCAGGGGGACCAAAACATGCCAGTCGCCGAAAACGTATCGCCTATGTTCCTCTTCAAAGTCCAAAGAGTCCAGCACATGGGGAACAGGGACAAAAGAACGCATAAACCCTTTCTCGATGAAAATCTGGTATACCTCTACTTGGTCTTTAGCTACCTTCCCCAGTAATAACTTCTCATAGTCTACCCCCCAGGGATAGTGGTGGCTGGTGACAGTGACCAGGAGGATCTGTTTCCTTAACACCCCCTCTTTAGCCTCCATAATGAGGGCTGCAGGAACCCTATGGGGATCCCGGACCATGTAAACGCTCATACCTGGTAGCACCGCCATCTCCGCCTCTTTCAGTCTATTGGCGAACTCCCTTCGGTCCTCCTTGGGGATGCTCCTGTAGAGCAGATAGGACCCTTTGTGCCATGCCACCATGGTGATGATAAGGAAAGCACACACCATAAGGGGAAACCAGCCCCCTGAAGGGATTTTCCACAAGTTGGAGCTGAAGAAGACAGAGTCGAAGACGAGGAATATCAGGAGCAGGGGAACATATCTTATGAATTCTCTGATTTTCTGGTAGTGCTGGAGATAGAGGCAGCCGCCCATATTGACGGTATTGCCCACAAAGGCCCCTGTCACCGCCAGCCCATAGGCTGCCCCTAAAGCCTCAGAGCTTTTGAAGAAAAGGACAGTGAAAAGGCAGGCCACCATCATGAGCCAGTTAACAGGGGCGATATAGATTTGCCCAGGATGCCGGGGAGAGGTCATCTTAACCTCCAGTCGGGGAAGATGGTGGAGTTCCATGGCCTGCTTGTAGGTGGTGTAAGATCCTGTGATAATGGCTTGGGACGCAATGACGGCTGCCAAGGTAGCCAAAGCCAGCATCCCCAAGTAGATGCCCTTACCCTCCTTGTAACTCAGAGCGAAGAGGATATTTTCGTGGTGCCCTGTGGCAAAGAGAAAGGCACCCTGGCCAAAGTAGTTGGAAAGTAGGCAGAAAGCGGCAAATAGCCAGGCCAAACGAATACCATTTTTGGAGTAGTGGGACATGTCAGCGTACATGGCTTCGCCCCCCGTGATGCATAGGAAAACGATGCCCATGATGGCAAAGGTAAGGGCTAAAGGCTCATGGAAAAGAAGTCGAAGGGCATAATAAGGATTGACGGCCCTGAGGATCCAGGGCGCCTTTAAAATATTTATCCAGCCCAAAATGGCTATGGCTGCGAACCAGAGGAGCATGATGGGGGAAAAAAGCTTAGCTATCCGCTCTGTGCCCCTTCTCTGGAGGGAGAAGAGAATCACCAATACCACTGCTGCCAAAGGAATCACCCATGGATGGAGTTGGGGATAGACCACCTGGATGCCCTCGAAAGCAGAGAGAACGGAGATGGATGGAGTGATGATGCCATCACCCAAGAGGAAGGCCCCACAGAGGAGAGACAAACCAGAAGCCAAGCCTACCAGCAGCACCACCCGATGATCACTTATTCCCTTTCCTCTAAGGGTATTGGCATGCCTTTTGATAAGAGCGAAGAGAGCAAAGGTACCCCCTTCACCCTCGTTGTCTAAGTTCAGGGCCAGGTAGGCATATTTCAGTGTGAGGAAAGCAAAGGACAGGGTGATGAGAGAAAGAATGCCCAGGATGTTGTGCTGGTTAGGCTTAAGCCTGGCAAAGACAATGGCCATGACATAAAGGGGCGAAGTACCTATGTCCCCCAGGATACCCCCTACAGCCATATAGGCCATGTGAATGGGTGCATCCCCTTTTCCTCCGTGGGGTCGGTCTTTCATGCTTTCCCTTGGTCCTGGGGGATAATGGTTTTTCTATACATTTTCAGGGCCCAGGCATATTGGTGTAAAGGATGGTACCATCGGGAAGACGGATTCGCCTGATGGGCCTGAAGGATCCTTTCCTCTTAGAAGAAGCCTTCACCCTAATCTTTCGCCTGGGATAAAGGGAGAGAATACCCCGCACGTATCTTTGGGTCTCGGGAAAGGGGGGTACACCACCATAGTCTTTCACTGCTTTGGGGCCTGCATTGTAAGCTGCCAGGGCCTTTTCCAGGTCCCCATCGAAGTATTGGAGAAGGTCTCTGAGATAGGCCGTACCGGCTTTGACATTTTGGGCCGTGTTCCAGGGATCTTTTACACCATAGAGGCGGGCAGTATCAGGCATAAGCTGCATGAGACCCACGGCCCCCTTGGAAGAAAGGGCCCCAGGATTGAACCCCGACTCCACTTGGATGATGGCCTTAACCAAAGAGGGGTCCAGCCCCTGTTTTTGAGACTCTTGCCGGATAATGCCTTCCAAAGAAGAGGGGGGTAAAGCAGCCTTTGTAACAGGGGCCGATCCTCCCCTCCACAGATCGGTGATGTGGAGAACTCCTTTCCTGTCCACATAGGTGTAAAGGTGACCTGCCCATAAGGGGACAGCCCATAAAAGTAGAAAGAGGCTACTAATAAGCCTCAAAGAGGGCTTCCACAAAGGCCTCGGCGTCGAAGTCCTGAAGGTCATCCATTCCCTCTCCTACACCTATAAGCTTGATGGGGATAGAAAGCTCCCCAGCCACAGCAATGATTATACCTCCCCGGGCCGTACCGTCCAGTTTAGTTAGGACCAAGCCTGTGACGGGTACCTCCTGAGAGAAGAGTCTGGCCTGAGACAGGGCATTTTGTCCCGTGGTGGCGTCCAAGACCAAAAGGATTTCCTGAGGGGCTCCAGGGAGTTCCTTGGCAGCTACCCTCACCATCTTCTTCAATTCCTCCATAAGATTTACCTTGGTATGGAGCCTTCCTGCAGTATCCACAATAACCACGTCTATTCCCCGTGCCTTGGCGGCTTGCAAGGCATCGTAAACTACTCCAGAAGGGTGGGAACCAGGCAGCTGTTTCACCACAGGCACCCCTACCCGTTGAGCCCAGACCTCAAGCTGTTCTATAGCCGCTGCCCTGAAGGTGTCTCCTGCAGCCAGGACCACCTTTTTACCATCCTGGGCAAAACGCCGAGCCAACTTGGCAATGGTGGTAGTCTTGCCCGTACCATTGACTCCCACCGTCATGATGACCCAAGGGGATGGGCCCATCTCAAGCTTTCCCTGGGCCCTTCTAAGAATAAGGAGGATCTCTTCCTTCAGGGCGGCCATGAGCCCTTCCCTTCCCTTCACCTCTCCCCTAACCATCTTCCTCTCCAAGGCCTTTATGAGTTTAGCCGTGGTTGCAACCCCCACGTCAGCAGAGATGAGGACCTCCTCCACCCTTTCCAAGTCCTCCCGGGTTATCTCTCCCCTGATACCCAGGACCTCTTCCAATTTCTTGGTCATGCCCTGGCGGCTTTTGAGGAGCCCTTCCTTAAGACGATGGAAGAGGGGAGACTCTTTCACAGCCTCTTCCAGAACAGGCAGCCACTTCTTGGCCTCGGGGGTTCCCCTTAATGCAGCTTTGATCTTCCTCAGCATGGCCTTAGCCCGCCTTCTTTCCTCTTGGGGCAGGCTTTGGAAGGCCTCTAAAGCCCATAGAGCGGCCTCTTCGGCCTCTTGCAGCTCCAATGCTGCCTGGGCCCTTAGCAGAGCCGCATGGGGTAGGGCCCTGCATCCTTCTTCCCCCAAGGATCTCAGGGTTTCTAAGGCCTCTTCCTTTCCCCCTTCTTCCCACAAGGCACAGGCCAAAAGATACAAACCTTCCTTGTCCTTACTCTCTTCTAAAAGGACTATGGCTTCCTTGGTTTTTCCCAAGGACAAAAGGGCCCTTCCCTTACCCAGGGAAGCCCGGGGCCCCTCCACCTTTCCCCAAGCTTCTATAGCCCTCTGCCATTCTTTCCTCTCCTCTAAGGTGATAGCCAAAAGGATCCAGAGGTCTTGGCATTCCCCTGGGGGAAAACCATCCAATACCTTGATAGCCTCTTTGATTTTACCTCCCTTGATAAAAACCTCTGCCAGTTCCCTTTGGATCTTTGCCTTATCCTCAGCCTTGGCGCCTTCCAATAGGATCTTTAGGGCCGATGCCACCTTGTCCCATTCTTCCTTCTGGCGGGCCAAACGGACTATCAGCTCTGCCCCTTTAGTCTTGACCCCCCCTTGACCTTTGATCATAGCCTGTTCCAAGTAGTTCCTGGCTGCAAGATCGTTACCCATTTGATGGTAAATCTGGCCTATCAGCAAATAAACCTGGGGGTCCCTCTCCGATTCCAAAGAAACAAGGTACCCCAAGGCGTCCTCTCCTTCTCCTCTCTCCAAAAGAGCTTGCCCCAGGGCGATTTTCACCTCTTTGGCCCAGGGATGGTTAGGGTACAGTTGAAGGCACCTCTGGAGATGGGAGGGATCACCCAAGAGGCCTTCCAATAAGGCCAACCAAGCTTCTTCCCTTTTGTCCCTGCCTTCTAAATTTTCTATAAGTTTCAGCGGGGCATCCCTTTCTCCCTGTAGATAAAGGGTAAAGGCCTCCAAAGCTCTGCTAAGCCCTTGGTTGGGGGCCTTTTTAACCAGGCTTTCCAGTTTATCACCTTGCCCCTGAAGATGGTACCATCTTATGAGAGAGAAGAAAGGGTCCCATCCCCCCTTCCCTTTCTTCACCTCTTTCTCCCACTTTCGTGCTTCTTTCTCTTGGCTTTTTCCTTTGGAGAAAATTGACAAGAGGACACCTCCCCGCTAAAGCATCGCCATGTCTCATATCACGGTGAGAAGAGCCTTTAAAGAGGCCTTGGAATCCCTTCCCTCACAGTACCTCTATTTGGGCAAGAGGGATGCCCTCCTTCTGGCAAAGGAAGGGGAGGTTATCTATCCCATTGCCCTCCTTCCAAAGAAAGGAGGGATCATAATAAAAGTCCAGAGGGGAGGCCACTTTCTGGATCAAGTATCCCTTGCCAACGTGCTCCTCTCCACTGCAGAAAATTTAAAGGGGAAGGTCCTCCAATCCACAGTACCTGCCAGGATCCATCCCAAACCTACCCCCCTTCAGTATGTCACTCCCAGGGTATGGTTGGAGAAGGGGAAGGTATATGGTCTCTTGGGTGAAATTGGACCCCTATTGGTAGAGGTGGGGTTCGGCAACGGTGAGTTTCTGGAAGGGCTGATAAATCCTGACAGAAGGGTAGTGGGGATAGAAATCTCCAACTGGAGTATAAGAAAAGCCCTGGGACGCCTCAGGGGAAGGGACTCCTACATCATCCTCAAGGCCCCAGGGGCTTGGGCATTGAGGTGGCTCTTCCCCAAAGGGTCCATTGATACTTTATATATCTTGTTTCCCTTTCCGTGGCCCAAGAAGCCTGCCAGAAGGATGGTTCAGGCCCCCTTCTTGGACGTCGTATCCCGGGTTTTGAATGAGGGAGGAAAGATAGTCTTGGCCACGGACCATCTGGAATACGCTCGGGACATAGGGTCCCTCTTTATGGGTTCCCCCATTTTTCAAGGGATACATCCTCCCATGGAGCTTAATACCAAGTATCTCCGAAAGTGGACTTCCCAGGGTCTTAAGATATACAAAATGGCTTATAGAAAAGCGGGCAATGGCAGTATCTGCGAGAAAGAAGACGAAACTGAAACCCTCCTGTGTTATCCCTTGGAGGTTTCCATACCCGACCCTCAAGCTCTATGGCAGGGGTTCTCTTCCTGGGGGTTCCCCCTGCCCCAAGGTGGGTATTTCAAGGTAGAGAGTTGCCTTTACTGCCCCGTGAGAAAGACCCTCCTCTTCACAACAGTCCTTCAAGACCCAGACCTTTGCCTCCATCACACCTTCCTCTTTTGGGAAAAGGGAGTAATGGACATCCTCTCCACTTGGGGTGAGGTGATTACTCATCCTCTGGCCCAGGCCATGGAGAAGCTGGCCTACCGGATAAGAAAAGGATTTGAATGACTTATCCCCCTAAAGGTAAATCCAGGGCCCGAGCCAGCATCTGACAAACCTCCCCTGCTTTCCCCTTAAGGTACCAAGTGGTTACGGAGGTTATAGGGGTCTCTTCTGGATTGATCTCCAGGACCTTAGCCTTATGGGATTGGGCTATCTGAGGAAACGCAGCTGCGGGATAGACCACCCCTGAGGTACCTACTACCAAGAAGAGATCGCAATCCTCTGCTGCTTCCATAGCTCGATTCAAAGCATCGGGAGGCAGAGGTTCCCCAAACCAGACCACGTGAGGTCGTAAAAGGGCTCCACAGTTGTCACATAAAGGAGGGATCTGGGGGAGGGGAACCCTTTTATCATCTCTTACCGTCCCTTCCTCTGTGCATCGCAGCTTCCAGATGTTCCCGTGGAGCTCCACCAGCCTTGTGCTACCGGCTTTTTGATGGAGCCCATCTATGTTCTGGGTAATGAGGAGAAAGTGGGGATAGCGCTTCTCCAAAGCCGCTATAAACCTGTGGGCAGCATTAGGTTCCAAAGGGGCTATGAGGCTTCTTCTCCAGTCATACCACTCCCAAACCAACTTGGGATCTTGGGCAAAGGCCTGGGGAGTGGCCAATTCCTGGGGACTGTACCTTTTCCACAGTCCCTCTTGTCCCCGGAAAGTGGGTACGCCACTCTCCGCCGAGACCCCAGCCCCCGTGAGAACAGCCACATTCTGCCCTTCACGAAGGCCCTTTATCAGATCCCTGGGGATCTCCCTCATGACTGCCTCCTCTTTTGGCCTCTCGGGCCTTTAGTACTTTTAATACCACAAAATAGGATCCTAAAGCCATGACCATACCCAAGAAAAGGGAGCCTACTACAAAGGGAAAGCCCTCTTTGAATATGAGGATGGGGGCTTGGGTGAACCAGTCCTTCCAAGTAAGGGTTCTCAATTGCTGAGACAGAAGATGGAAGGGAATAGGGGAATAGAACTTGGGAAAGAAAGAGAGCAACCACCTACCTACCATGTAGGATGAACCGTAAATGGGAAAGAATGTCCAGGGGTTGTTCACAAGAGACCCCAGAAGGATGATGGAAAAAGGAAGCCTGAAGGCCCAGGAAGCTATGATAACTGTAACGGTATGGAGGCCGTAAGTGGGATTGAAAGCTATAAAAACCCCTATAGCAAAGGCCTTGGCCTTCACTTGGGGATCACCCTCTAAGGCCAAAAGGGACCTAAATATAGCATGGAATTTCCTTGGATCTAATCCTTTCCAGAGATCCATAGGACTCTGCTCCCATTAAAATTCTCCCAAAAACCCTCTTATTTATTGCTAAATTGTCATAGAAGGCAAATAAGCTATTGATTTAAGCCTGCAAAAAACATCATACTACATAACAGAAGGGAGGAATAAGTGCGGGCAAAGTTGGCACTGATTGGGAAGGATGATCCCGTCACAAAGAGGGTGCTGGGACTCATAACCCAGGTGAAAGGGTTTAAAGTAGCCTACTTTCCTGATCCTCGGGAGGGTAAGGTAGCCGGCCAGCTTAAGCCCCATGTGATTATTGTTCAGGGGAACATCTTTTTGAACTACCAGGACAAACTGAAGACCCAATGGGCCCGTCACTTCATTCCCATTATGGCCTACACCCTTGATCCTAAAGAAGAACAGCTCTGCATGGAACAAGGGGCCAGCGATGCGGTTCTCTTGCCCTTACAGGAAGGATCGTTAACCACCAGGGTGAGAAACCAGTTAAAGATCAAGAGCCTCATGGATGAGATGGAGAAGGTGGATAACGTCCTCTTCACTATAGCCAAGATCGTGGAGGCCAAAGATTATTATACCAAAGGCCATATTCACCGAGTGACCAGTTACTCGTACGGCATAGGGCTAACCATGGGGCTTACAAAAAGGGAACTGAAGACCCTTAAAATCGGAGCCCTTCTCCATGACATAGGCAAGATTGCTATTCCCGATAGCATTCTTGCCAAGGAAGGACCTCTCACCAAGGAAGAAATGGACATAATGAAGCAACACCCCCTTCTGGGCTATAGGATATGCAAACCACTATCCAGCCTTAATGGGGCCCTGGATATCATTCTCTACCACCACGAGAAGTGGGATGGCACGGGTTATCCCCAAGGTCTGGCAGACCTGGAGATTCCCCTCTTGGCCAGGATAGTAGCTGTAGCCGACACCTTTGACGCCGTTTCTTCCAGCAGAAACTACATGGAACGTACCTTGAGTAAGAAAGATGCTATCATCCTCCTGGAGGAGGAGTCCGGAACCCATTTCGACCCCGATATAGTTGAAGCCTTCTTGAAAAACCTAAGGAAGGAATTAAGGAGATAACCCCTTTCCCAGCTCCGTGGATGAGTGGTCCTTGGGATCTCCACAGATGGCTACCCTTCCCCCATAAGAAAGTACCGTCTCCCTTTCTGGAACCGTTTCTTCTGTATAATCGGTTCCCTTGGCCTGGACCTGGGGCTTAAGTCTAAACAAGACCCGATCCAAGGTAAGATCATGAAATAGAAACACGTAATCCACAGCCTCTAAAGCAGCTACAAGTTCCATCCGCTCTCCCTGAGGCACAAAGGGCCTGGGTGGCCCCTTGATCTGCCGAACAGAGGCGTCAGAGTTTACAGCTACCACCAACAGATCTCCCTCCATTCGGGCTGCTTCCAAATACCTAACATGACCCACATGTAGGAGATCGAAGCAACCATTGGCCATGACCACCTCTTTCCCCTTCCCCTGTTCTCGAGAGATGATGGTTTCTAACTCCTCCAAGGTCCTTATCTTACCCTTGGCGGTTCTCATACTGTTCCTTAACAGCTCCCAGCAACTCTATCTGGGATACACTGGCCGTACCGCTTTTCATAACCACTATACCTCCAGCATAGTTGGCCAATCTGGCTGCCTCCAAGAAACTTGCTCCGGCTGCCAAGGAGAGGGAAAAGGTGGCTATCACCGTGTCTCCTGCTCCTGTCACATCCGCCACTTCGTCAGTCCCAAAGATGGGTATGTGATATATCTCCCCTGTATCCAGAAAAAGGGCCATGCCCTTCTTCCCCCTAGTGATCAGGATGGCCTTGTTGCCAGTAATCTTCAAGAGATGCTCTCCTGCCCATTCCACATCCCTATCCTCCAGTCTATCCTTTCCTACAGCAGTAGCCGTTTCAGGTTCGTTAGGGGTGGCGGCTGTGACCCCTTTGAACTCTAAGATGCGGTGGCGGGAGTCTAGAACAACCGGGCATCTTTCTCCCCACGGTTTGAGAACCTCCCCTGTTTTGGGGGAAACAACCCCGTATCCATAGTCGGAAATCATGATGGCGTCAGCCTCTGATGCCATCTCCAAAAATCGGGACGTTACCTCCCTCTGAACTTGAGGGGGTAGTGACGCCTCTGGTTCTTTGTCAATCCTTACCACCTGCTGTTTCACAGTGTGAAGCCCCCCAGCTAAGATTCTGGTCTTAGTCACAGTCCTCCACCCTTGCACTTTCAGGATGCCCATGGTTTCTATCCTTTTCTCTCTCATAATCCCCAGGACTCTCTCCCCCATAGAGTCATCCCCCACTACGCCCACGGGTAAGGGGGTGCCTCCCAAGGTGTGAATATTATGAAAGGCATTGGCCCCACCCCCTAAAAGGATCCTCTCCGAGTCATACCGAAGGATAAGCACGGGCGCCTCTCTGGATACTCTGGAGGTGTAACCCAAGATATACTGGTCTGCCACCAGGTCTCCCAAGACCACCACCTTTTTCCCAGAAAAAGCCTGAACGATATCAGTTAACGCCATAAGTTTCCCATTGCCATAAGGCCTCCAAAAAGGCAACGAATGGGGCCTGAGTCGGGCAAACCGGTTCAGGGCAAGAATTGCCTGAAAAAGACAGAGGGCAGGCCTCTGACCTGCCCTCTAAGGCTGTCTCAGAACTTTACAAAAACCTTCTGGGGTGACCCACAAAGGGGGCACTTTTCAGGCGGAGTCCCCACCACTGTCCAGCCGCAGACGGAGCAAATGTAGATGTCTGCCAACTGTAAATCCTTGCCGGCATCCACGGCCTGCCTGGCTTGAGCATAAAGACCGGCGTGGACCTTTTCCGCCTCCAAGGCCCAGTGGATGGATCTTTCGGCTCCCCTTTCTTCCTGAAGCCTGGCCACTGCATCGTAGGCAGGGTACATCTCCTCCACCTCAAAGTTCTCACCCTTTATGGCGTCCTCCAGGTTCTCCACGGTAGAGCCTAAGTATCCCATGGCCTTGAAATGATTCCCGGCGTGAGCCTGCTCGGCAAAGGCCACCGCCTTGAAAAGGCGAGCTACGTTTTCGTAACCCTCCTCCTGGGCCTTTTGGGCATAATGGAGGTATTTCATATGTGCCTGGCTTTCTCCAGCAAAGGCTGCCTGCAGATTGGATTCTGTCATCTTTTTCATATCTTTCCTCCTCACTTGCTCTTGCACCTATAAGAGCGCCCTTCCCCCTTTTGGGAAGCGTCCCGCCGTTCAAACTTGGTGGCACCACACTCTTTACATTTCCTCGGCCTACACCTGGATTCCTTAATGGATCCGCAGCCTGTACACTTATAGATCCCCATCCTCAATTGTCCCGGGCTTCAAACATGTCCCTTGCGGCTCCGCAGACAGGGCAAGACCAGTCGTCGGGGAGTTGATCAAATGAGGTGCCCGGTGCTACACCATTATCAGGATCTCCTTTCGCAGGATTATAGACATAACCACACACTGTACATACGTACTTCATTACATACCCTCCTTATTAATATTAATTTGAGTTTGCCCTGCAGGCCGGGCAAAGGCCATATAGGTACAGGGTAGCGTGCATAATGCCATACTTCTTTTTCACATTGGCAGGTATCTGTGGAAAGGCCACATCTTCGAGGGGAATGTCCTCGATCTTGCCACAAGAGAGGCAACGGAAGTGATGGTGGGGATGAGTAAAAGGATCGTAACGTTTTTTATGGGGCTCGATGTTCACTTCTATGATTTCCCCGATCTCGCACAGGGTTTCTAAGGTCTTATAGATGGTGGCATAGGAGATGGTAGGATAGCGAGGAGAAAGTTTTTGGTATATCTCTTCCACAGAGGGATGGGTGTAGTCGCCCTTCAACACATCAATGATAGCCATTCTCTGAGGGGTTATTTTTAAGCCTTTGCTCCTAAGCTTCTTAATTACTTCTTCCTTTGCTCTCACCGCTTTCACCTTCTTCATTTTTTAAGAATCATTGTTAACACGAATAGCTTTTAAAGAGTTTTTTGTCAACCCCCAGCTTTCTCCCAGGATTTTCAAGTGCCTGCGGTAGGTAAAAGGCCCTTAAGGGCTTATCCTATTCTCATAATATCCAGACCTCTTTTCCCTCCACGACACCAGCCAATACGTACATGAAACAAGGCCGCCAAAGCCACCACGAAGGGAAAGGGTAGATTGAGGAATCCCCCTTACAAACATTACAAAGGCCAATAGGGAAATAAGACACAATACCCAGGGCCATGCCCCCCCTATGGCCTTGTGTGTAATCCCAAGTGATGCCCAACATTACGCCCTCAACGGCATAGCGATCCAACAGAGTATCCCACCAGGCCACCCAGGAAGTAGCCATGAACTTCAAGCGGGCCACTTTCTATAAAAGGGGCAAAAGAAAGGTGCATCCAAAGAAAGATTAAAGCAACTTCTTACCAAAAAACCACCGTCGTTTGATAAAATTTAAGAAACTTTAGTTCTTTCCCTTTATGGAAATTTAGAGTAAAGATGTATTGTTCGTATCAGAAAGTCAGAGGAATAAAAATGAACAGGGTTATGGCAGCAAACAGGAGTGAGATTGCTATACGTATCTTCCGGGCCTGTACCGAGTTGGGTCTGAGAACAGTAGCCATCTACTCCCATGAAGACCGCCTATCTCTCCACAGATATAAGGCCGACGAGGCTTATGTGGTGGGAAAGGGCAAGGAACCTGTCTCTGCCTATCTGGAC